>DASYCA010000333.1:0-7594 GCA_036500445.1 Burkholderiaceae bacterium
CAGCAGCGCGTCATGTAAACCCTCGATCCCGGCCAGCGCGCGGGCGCCGGCCTCGTCGAGCTCGATCCATTCGCACGCGACCAGGCTGCGGCTCAAGAAGTCGCGGATTTCGAACGCCCGGGCCGAGCCCGGCGCGCCCCACAGCTTCAGTCTGGAGATCGGCCCGTGCATGGGCGCCTGTTTACCACAGGAGCCGCGCGCCGGGTCAGGTCATCGACGCGTCGTCGTCGGCCGCGACCGCGCAGCCGCCGATGCGCCAGTGCTTGTCCGGCTGGCGCTGCAACTGGTAGAACGCACGCCAGTAGCGGCCCTCGGCGTCGCGAAAGCGCACCGCCTGGATCACCACGCCGTCCTCGAGCTCGGGCCGGTCGAAGCTGACCGAAGCCGGGTGGACCAGCATCGGATAGCCGTTGCGCACCATCACGGCGAAGGTCGCGGCGTCCTGGAACTGGCGTTGCAATTCGGGCGCGGCAAACGAGAACGCCAGCGCCGCATCACCCTTGGCGAACGCCTGCAGCTGGCCCTCGACCGTGGCGCGCACCGCATGCACCTCGTCGATGGCCAACTCGGACGACTGCGCGCCCTCATCGGCCAAGAACGAGGCGGCCACCAGGAACAAGGAGCAGATCCATGATTTGAGCATCGCGGCCTCCCGAACGATCGTGTGGAGGAGTTCATTCTGAGCGCACGGTTCAACGCCGCCGCCTCGGCAAGCGCTGATTCGGCTGTAGGACGTCATGCCAAGGTCACGCAAAAGTCAGGCCAGAAACGAAAAAGCCGGCGGCGGCACGCACGTGCCACCGCCGGCTTCGCGGCGCTGATCGGGGATCAGATCAGAGCGCGGCGTCCTTCAGCTTCTTCAGCGCGCGCGTCTTGATCTTGACGGTCGCGGGCTTCGCGGCGAACACGCGCTCGACCTTCGTGAACGGGTCGATGCCGGTGCGCTTCTTCTTCGCGGCCACGTTGATGACGTTGACCTTCAGCAGGCCGGGCAGCGTGAACGAGCCGAGGCCCTTCTTGTGCACCGAGGCCAGCATCGCGGCTTCGAGCGAGGCGATCACGGCCTTCACGGACTTCGCCTCGACGGCGCTTGCCTCGACCAGGTGAGCGATCAGGCCGCTCTTGTTGAAAGCCGTCTTGATCGGCTTCAGCGGAGCCGCAACGGCCTTGGCCGGTGCCGCGGCCTTGACGGCCTTCTTCGCGGGAGTCGCGGCCTTCACGGCCTTTTTTGCGGGAGCAGCGCTCTTGGCCGGCGCCTTGGTCGTCATCTTCTTTGCAGTTGCCATGGGTTCTTTGATGTCCTGAAAAATGAAAAGTGCCTTGTTTCAGCAGGCCGCGCATTCTATGCGGCACTTGGGGCCACCGATCCGCGCGCCGAATTGCGGCCTTCGGGTTTGTTCTCGTGCGGCGCGGCGCGGCCGCGAATAAGGTTGCGGACGCAACCAGTTTCGCCTCACCCCCATGACTTCGATCCCTGCTTTCGCCGACCGTGTCCCGGTGTTGATCGCCGGCGGTGGGCCGGTCGGCTTGACGCTCGCCGCCTTGCTCGGGCGCTTCGGGGTGCGCTGCCTGGTGATCGAGGCCGATGCGTCCTACTGCAGCGGCAGCCGCGCGATCTGCCTGTCGCGCCGCTCGCAAGAGATCTTCGGCTGGGTCGACGGCGAGCGGCCGCTCACGGCCACGGGCTTGCCGTGGACCGGCGGGCGCAGCTACTTTCGCGCTGCCGAGGTGCTGCACTTCCGCATGCCGAGCGACCCGCGCGAGCGCTTCGCGCCGATGATCAACATCCAGCAGTTCCATGTGGAGGAGATCGCGCACCGCGCGGCGCAGGCGGCCGGCGCGGCGGTCGACGTGCGCTGGTCGAGCCGGGTCGTCGGGCTGCGCCAGCACGCCTCCGGCGTCGACGTGACAGTCGCAGGCCCCGACGGCGCACGTCAGGTGGTGCAGGCCGGCTGGCTCGTCGCCTGCGACGGCGGGCGCAGCACGGTGCGCGAGCAGAGCGGCCTCGCGTTCGAGGGCATGCAGTACGAGGGCCGCTACGTGATCGTCGACATCGAGCAGGCGAGCACGCGTCCGGTCGAGCGCCTGGCCTGGTTCGACCCGCCCTCCAACCGGGGCTCGACGATCCTGATGCACCGCCAACCCGGCGGCGTCTGGCGCATCGACTACCAGATCGCCGACGACGAAGACCCGCTCGAGGCCGTGAAGCCCGAGAACGTGCTGCCGCGGGTGCAGAGCCATTTGCAGATGATCGGCGAGACGGCGCCGTGGAAGCCGCTCTGGATTTCGATCTACAACGCGAAGTGCCTGACGCTGGCCGACTACCGCGACCGCCGCGTGCTGTTCGCCGGCGACGCCGCGCACCTGGTGCCGATCTTCGGCGTGCGCGGCCTGAACTCCGGCCTGGACGACGCCGGCAACCTGGCCTGGAAGCTCGCGCTGGTGCTGCAGGGCGCGGCCGACACGAGCCTGCTCGACACCTATTCGCAGGAGCGCGTGCACGCGACGCGCCAGAACCTCGCGTACGGCGCGAAGAGCACCGAATTCATGGCGCCGCCGCACGCCGGTTTCACGCTGATGCGCGAGGCGGCGCTGCGGCTGGCCGGCGAGGACGCGCTGGTGCGCTCGCTGATCAACCCGCGCCAGTCGACGCCGATCCGCTACGACGGCTCGGCGCTGAACCTCGAATCAGCAGGCGACGCGGCCGGCACCGCATCGCCGGCGCCGCGCGCCGGCGACACGGCGCCGGAGGCGCGGCTCGGCGGCCGCCACCTGACGACGCTGTTCGGCCACGGCTTCGTCGCGCTGTGGTTCAGCGACCGCGCGGCCTCGGGCCCGGCGTTCGCCGTCGAGCCGGGCGCCGGCCTCGCGTCGCTCGCCGTCTGGCGCATCGCGCGCACGCCGGTCGGCGACGCTCCGAACGCGCTGTTCGACGACGCCGGCGAGGCCTGGCAGCGCTACGCCGCGACCGACGGCTGCGTCGTGCTCGTCCGCCCCGACGGCTATCTGCTCGGCCGCTGGGCCGCGCCCGACGCCGCGACGCTCGCCGCCGCGCTCGCCCCGTTTCGCCACACCCCCATCGAGGCCGCACGACCATGACGACGATGAGCCCCGACGACCTGGACCGCAGCTACACCGCGCTGAGCGAGGCCCTCGGCCGCGTCGGCAGCGACAAGAGCGCGCTGCTGCTCGCGACGCTGAGCCTCGCGCTGCTCGCGCGCGCCCCCGACGCCGAACAGGTGCTCGCGCTGATCGCGCAGGCCGAGCGGCTCGCGCAGACCTGAGACACCGACCACCGACCGAGCTGCCCTGACGCCCACCTCCCGATGCCCACCCCCTCGCTCGACCGCACGCTGACGCACCGCCTGCACACGCTGCACAAGCTCAGCGACCGCCTGAGCCAGGCCGCCTACCTGCGGCACGCCTCGATGACGATGAGCGAGGGCCGCTGCCTCGCCGCGGTCGGCGCGTTCGAGCCGCTGTCGGTCAACGCGCTCGCGCAGGCCGCGAACCTGGACAAGGGCCAGGCCAGCCGCGCCGCGCAGGCGCTGGTCGATGCCGGCCTGGTGCGCAAGAGCGCCGACGCCGCCGACGCGCGCGGCGTCGTCCTCACGCTCACGCCCCCCGGGCGCACGCGCTGGAAGCAGGTCATGGCGCTGATCGAACGCCGCAACCGCGAGATCTTCGGCGTCCTCACGCGCGACGAACGCCAACGCTTCGGAAGCATCCTGGACACGCTGATCGCGCGCGCCCGCACCGACCTCGAATCGGCGCCCTGACGCGACGAACGCTCACTCCCAGCCCGCGCGCACCTCGCGCAGGATCTCGTCCGACAAGGCTTCATCGTCCACCGCACGCGCCAGCACGATCGCGCCGACCATCGCCGCCACCAGGCGGATCGACTCCTGGCGCGCCGTCTTTTTCGCTCGCCACGGAAAGTGCTTCTCGAGGCGCGCGAGCGCCGCCTTCAAGTGCCGCGTGAACGCCGTCCGCGCCCCCACCTCGCGCCCGATCTCCGGGCCGAGCGCGGCCATCAGGCAGCCCGCCTCGGGCGCATCCCGGTGCGAGGCGCTCAGATAGGCCTGCACGTAGGCGCGAATTCCGTCCGGTCGCGCGCAGGCGGCGTCCAGGTCCCCGAGCGACCGCTCCGACGCGTGCGCGATCGCCTCCTCCACCAGCGCTTCCTTCGACGCGAAGTGGTTGTAGAACGGCCCGTGCGTCAGGCCGGTCGCCCGCATGATCTCGCCGACGCTGACGCCCGAGAAGCCGCGCCGCCTGAACAGTGCCGCGGCCTGGTCCAGGATGCGGGTGTGCTTCTCGGCGGTTTCGGCCACGGGATAACGCATGACGGTCCTTTCTTCGTATCGGGGTCGAGATCGGGGTCGAGCGCAGGGGCTTGACGGGTTACATGATAACCGTCATGCTTCGGCCGTCAAACGTGTCAATCATCATGTTTGCGTCGATTTCTTGCACCTGAACCCTTTTCTGGAGAACGTCATGACCCGATCCACCCCCTCGCTCGGCACCGCCGTCGTCACCGGCGCCTCCTCCGGCCTCGGCCGCGTCTACGCCGACCGCCTCGCCAAGCGCGGCCACGACCTGCTGCTGATCGCGCGCCGCGGCGATCGCCTGGAGGCCGCCGCGAAGGAGCTGCGCGCGGCCTACGGCGTCGAGGTGAAGACCCTGGTCGCCGACCTCGGCAACCCGGCCGAGCTGAGCAAGGTCGTCCAAGCGCTGTCGTCCGACGCGCGCATCACGATGCTGGTGAACAACGCCGGCCTCGCGACGCTGGCCCCGGTCGCCGCGACCACGCAAGCCCAGGCGGCATCGATGATCGGCGTCAACATCGGCGCGCTGACCGCGCTGGCGCTCGCGGTGCTGCCCGGCTTCAAGGCGCGCGACCACGGCACGATCGTCAACATCGGCTCGATCCTGGGCTTCGCGACCTTGCCGACCAGCAGCATCTACAGCGGCACCAAGGGCTTCGTGATGCACTTCACGCGCGGCCTGCGCGACGAACTCGCGGGCACCCAGGTTCGCGTCCAGCTCGTCGCCCCGGCGACGACCGCGACCGAGATCTGGGAGCTCGCCGGCGTCCCCCTCTCGAACCTCAAGGAGGGCACCGTGATGCGCGCCGAAGACTGCGTCGACGCGGCGCTGGCCGGGCTCGACGCCGGCGAGGCGGTGACCTTGCCCTCGGTCGAAGACACCGGCCCGCTGGCGAGCTACGACAGCTCGCGCATGACGCTGCTGGGCTCCGGGCAGCGCAGCACGCCGGCGTCGCGCTACGCGGTCGGGCGCTGAGCCTCGACGACGCGGGGGTGACTCCGTGAACCTCGGGGCGCCGGGGTGATCCCGGCGCGGAGCCCGCGCGCCTGAATAGATGGCATATCATTCAATGACTTGCCACCTTTTTCGATGACCACCGCCCCGACCACCCGCGCCAAGGACACCCAGCGCCGCTTCGCGCGCCTGATGGCGCAGAACGCCCGGCGCTGGCGCCGGGCCGTCGACGAGGAGCTCAAGCCGCACGGCCTGACCGAGGCGACCTGGCTGCCGCTGCTGCACCTGGGCCGCGCCGGCGCGCCGATGCTGCAAAAAGAGCTCGCGCACTCGCTGACGCTGGACAGCTCGTCGGTCGTGCGGCTGCTCGACGCGCTCGAGGCGAGCGGCCACGTGACGCGCTCGACGACCGAGGACCGGCGCGCCAAGGCGGTCTGCCTGACGCCGCTGGGCCGGCGCACGGTCGTGCAGGTCGAGGCCGCGACCGACGCGACGCGCCGGCGCTACCTCGTCGGCGTCTCGCTGGAGGAACTCGAGACCGCGGTGCGGGTGCTCGAAAAGGTCGCGGCCGCACTCGCGGCCACCCAAGACCCGGGAACCGAATGATCAGCGAAGAAACGCCGCTGCGCGACGGCCTGCCGACGCCGATCCGCTATTACGCGATGGCCGCGGTGATCCTCGGCATCTCGTTGTCGGTGCTCGATTCGACGATCGTCAACCTCGCGCTGCCGGGCATCGCGCGCGAGATGCAGACGAGCGCCTCGGACACGATCTGGATCGTCAACTCGTACCAGCTCTCGATCCTCGCCCTGCTGTTGCCGCTGGCGATGCTCGGCGACCTGATCGGCTACCGGCGCGTCTACCTGTACGGCGTGGTGCTGTTCACGCTCGCCTCGGCCGCCTGCGCGCTCGCGCCGAACTTCACCGTCCTGGTGATCGCACGCGCGGTGCAGGGCCTGGGTGCGAGCGGGATCATGGCCGTCAACCCGGCGCTGGTGCGGCTGATCTACCCGAGCCGGCTGCTCGGGCGCGGGGTGGCGATCAATTCGGTCACCGTCGCGACGGCCTCGGTCGCCGGCCCGTCGATCGCCGCGGCGATCCTGTCGATCGCACGCTGGCCCTGGCTGTTCGTCGTCAACGTGCCGGTGGGCATCGTCGCGGTCGTGCTGTGCTGGCGCGCGCTGCCGACCAACCTCACGCCGCCGCCGGCCGGCGCGCGGCTGCGCCCGCTCGACGCGGTGCTGAACGCGCTGATGTTCGGCCTCGTGTTCCTGGGCGTCGACGCGCTCGGCACCGGCAGCGCCGGCGCGCAATGGGGCGTCGCGATCGCGCTGCTCGCGGCCGGTGTGCTCGTCGGCGTCGTCTACGTGCGGCGCCAGTTCGCGCTGGTCGTGCCGATGCTGCCGCTGGACCTGCTGCGCATCCCGATCTTCTCGCTGTCGATGTTCACGTCGATCGGCGGCTTCGCGGCGCAGACGCTGTCCAACATCGCGCTGCCCTTTCTGCTGCTCGAGGTCTACGGCCGCTCGCACGCCGAGGCCGGCTTGCTGATCACCGCGTGGCCGGCCGGCGTCGTGATGGTGGCGCCGTTCGTCGGGCGGCTGATCGGGCGCTATTCCGACGGGCTGCTCGGCGGCATCGGGATGGCCTGTCTGGCCGCCGGCCTCGCGCTGATGGCGCTGTTGCCGGCGCACCCGTCCAACCTGGACATCGCGTGGCGCATGCTGCTGTGCGGCATCGGCTTCGGGCTGTTCCAGTCGCCCAACAACCACGCGATCGTGACGAGCGCGCCGGTGCACCGCTCGGGCGGCGCGAGCGGGATGCTCGCGACCGCGCGGCTCAGCGGCCAGACGCTGGGGGCGATCCTGCTCGCCAGCGTCTTCAGCGCCGCGAGCGTGCACAGCGGGCGCGGGCCGAGCATCGCGCTCGGGCTCGGCGCGGCGCTGGCGGCCGCCGCGAGCGCCTTCAGCATGCTGCGCGTACGGCGCTGACCCGCCGCGTCAGCCGCCCGACGGCTCGGCCGGGCCGTCGCCGCCGGGCGAGTCCGTCTCGGCCGCTGCGCCGTCGGCCCCGCCCGCATCGCGCTCCTCCAGGAAGCGCTCGTAGGCCTGGACGTCGAAGCCGCTCGCGGTCAGCACCTTGTCGATCGGGATCACGAGCTGAAAGGTCTCGATCGCCGCTTCATGCGCGGGATCGGCTTCGAAGTCCGCCAGGATCTCGTCGTAGAAGGTGTTGAACGTGACGGTGCCGTCGGCGCCCCGGTAGCCGCTCATCCACGGCTGGATCTTGAAATACTTCGCCGGGCTGCCCG
>DASYCA010000334.1:0-18036 GCA_036500445.1 Burkholderiaceae bacterium
GTAAGCGGCTGGTCATCCCACCTTGCTTCTGAGGATCGGCGAAGGAGACTTGTGTCCGCGTAATTGATTGCGGACAAATGGACTCTTTAGTGAAGGCGCCGGGAAGGCGCACCCGGCATCGGTACGACGGCGAATTCAAGAAGTCGGTCATCGAGGCTTGCCGGCAGCCGGGGATCTCGATCGCCGCCGTTGCCTTGGCAAATGGCCTAAACGCGAACATACTTCGCAAGTGGGTGATCGACGCCGACGCGCGACGTGAGGTTGGCGCTCAGTTCGAGCAGTCGCTACCCAGTACGACGGCAGCTCCGACGGCTGTGGGCTTCATTCCATTAAGTTTGCCCGCACCACCCGAGGTTCCACAGGCAATCCGCATCGAACTGCAGCGTGGGCCGCTCACGGTGACGATGATCTGGCCGGTGAGCGCGGCCGGCGAGTGCGCAAGTTGGATGCGCGAGCTGCTGCGATGATGCGTATCGACGCGATGTGGCTGGCCGTCGAGCCCGTCGACATGCGGGCCGGCACCGAGCGCCTGCTCGCCCAGATCATTGCCGTGTTCGGCGCTGCGCAAGCGCACCATGGCTACCTCTTCGCCAACGCGAGGGCCACCCGGCTGAAGTTGATCGTGCACGACGGCTTCGGGGTGTGGTGCGCCGCGCGGCGGTTGAACCAAGGACGCTTCGTCTGGTCGGCGGCGGGAACGCACGACGGCCTGGCGCTCACGCAGGCGCAGTTCGACGCGTTGATCATCGGCTTGCCGTGGGTTCGACTGGAGCAGATGCAGCGCATTGCCTACGTCTGACGCGGGCTTGATCGGTCTGCGTGCGCCGGACAATTCGAGGATGCCCCGATGACATGAGCGGTGCCGTTGCGCACAATTGGCGCTCATGGTTGACCTCTCCTCGCTCAAGGCCGAAGACCTTCAGGGTCTGAGCGCGAGTGCCGTCACCGAACTGGCCACGCGCATGCTCGCCGAGCTGAAGGTGCGCGCAGAGCAAGGGCAACGCGACGCGCAGGCGATCCGCTTCAAGGATGCCAAGATCGAGAAGATCATGTTCGAGCTCGCACGGCTGAAGGCGTGGAAGTTCGGCGCGCACAGCGAGCGCATGACCGCCGAGCAGCGACAGATGTTCGAGACCACGGCGGCGGAGGACGAAGCCGACCTTGCGGCGCAGCTCGCTGCCTTGCAGGGAGCCGACAAGGACGGTGCAGCACCGCCGGTTAAGGCCAAGCAACAACCGCGGCGCAAGCCGCTGCCTGATCACCTGCGACGCGTTGAGCATCATCACGAACCTGCGGACACCACGTGCAGTTGCGGCCAGCCGATGGTGCGCGTGGGCGAGGACGTGAGCGAGCGGCTCGACGTGATCCCGGCTGAGTTCTTCGTGCATCGCCACGTGCGCGGCAAGTGGGCTTGCCGGTGCTGCGCGGGCAAAGGTGAAGGTCGGCTTGTACAGGAGCCGGTCGATCCGCAGATCGTCGACAAGGGGGTGCCGAGCGTCGGGCTGATCGCCCATACGCTCGTCGGTCGCTTCATCGATCACCTGCCGTACTACCGGCTCGAGCAGATCAACGCCCGCTCGGGTGTGGTGACGCCGCGTTCCACGTTGGCGAGTTGGGCCGGGGCGGCCGGAGCAGCACTTGCGCCGCTGTACGACGCGCACCGCAACTTCATCCTCGGGGCTCGGGTGCTGCAGGTCGATGAGACGCCGGTAAGCATGCTCGATCCCGGCGCGGGCAAGACTCGGAAGGCTTACGTCTGGGCCTACGCGCGCGGTGCCTTCGACCCGACCCCGGGCGTCATCTACGACTTCTGCGCGAGTCGGGCTGCGCGCCATCCGGTGGCGTTCCTGGACCGATGGCGGGGCACACTCACCTGCGACAACTACGTAGCTTACGACGTCGTCTTCAGGCTCGAGAAGGACCGCATCGAAGCGGGCTGCCTGGCGCACGCGCGGCGCAAGTTCGAAGAGCTGCTCAAGACGAGCGCGAGTGCGGTCGCGTCGCCGGCGCTGCAGCGCATCGCCGCGCTGTACCGGATCGAGCAAGGGGTCGCTGAGGCGACGTCCAGCGATCGCCTGGCGGCGCGCCGAGAACACAGCCTCCCGCTGTGGAAGGAGTTGCACGCCTGGATGCTCGTCGAGCGCCGGCGTGTACCTGATGGCGGAGGTGCGGCCGGAGCACTCGACTACAGCCTCAACCGTTGGGTGGCCCTTGGCCACTTCCTGACCGACGGCGAGGTGAGCATAGACAACAACCACTGCGAGAACTTGATCCGTCCCTGGGCCATGGGCAGAAAAGCATGGCTCTTCGCGGGCAGCGAACTCGCCGGCCAGCGCGCTGCAGTCGTCATGAGCCTTGCCCACTCGGCCAAGCTGCACGGCCACGACCCCTGGGTCTACCTCAAGGATGTCCTCGAGCGCCTGCCGCTCCATCCCAACCATCGCATCGACGAACTGCTACCGCATCGATGGACGCCGACCGCTTGAGCGGCGCTTGATCAGCGCGCCTGGTCGACGTCAATGTGGGATGCCTGGTCGCTTACGGCCTGCGAGGGCGAGCCGGGTTTCGAGGGCGAGGTTCAGCGTGGGCATGCTGAAAATTCTAGTGACGACCCCCGGAACGCGGGGGATGATGGCCGCGCACAAAGTCACGTCGGGCCGCACCCGACGCGCCCTCTTTCAGGTGCGCCAGACCCGCGGTGTGCACGCGGGCAGCTGCCACGCGGTGTCGCGCCAGAGCGCCCAGGCCCGCGCGAGCAGCGCCATCACCGGCTCGACGCGAGGCCCCAGCACACGCAGCACGACGATGCCGTCGTGCACCGCCGTCGCGCCGGCGTGAACCGGGCGCAGGCCCTCGGCAGCGGGGGACGCGGGGTCGGTCGCGGGGGCCGGTGCCGTGGCTGCCGCGGCGACCGCGGCGACCGCGGCGCGCGCCGCGTCGAGCAGCGCTTCTCGCCGTTCGGTCGGCAGCGCGGCACCGGCCGCGAACCACAGCGTGCCCATCACGCGCTGGCCATCCCAGCCCAGCGGCGAATCGAGCAGCCGGGTGTCGGCGGCGTCGATCACGCCGCGCTCCAGCCAGCGGCCGGGCAGCTCGATGCGCTGCTCGAAGCGGCCGTGCACGAAGGCGCGATCCGAGGCCGGCAGGCCGAGCGCGAGCACGTCCCAGCCGATCATCTCGGCGCCCGGCGAGAGCTCGAAACGCATCGCGTTCTCGGCCAGGCAGCCGCTGTACGCGAGCGTCTCGAGCGGCAGCCATTCGAGGCGGGCGCCGTCCGCGAGCGTGGCGTTCAACTGCTGCGTCGCGGTCGCGCCGGTGCTGCGGTAGAAGCGCGTCGCGCCCGGCGTCGTGATCAGGGCGTGGGCGCCCGGCGCGAGCGTGACGGCGATGTCGAGCCGGTCGCCGCCGACCAGGCCGCCGGGCGGGTGCACCAGCACGTTGTGGCAGACCTGCGCGGCCTCGGGGTAGAGGCTGGCGAGCACGCGCAGCGGGCCGTCGTGGCGGTCGCGCACGACGCTGCGCGGCGCGCCGTGGACCTCGTCGAGCCGGTAGTCGAGCGAGAGCGAGCCTTGCCAGGCCATCAGGCGGGTTTGGAGGAAAGCGCGCTGCGCTGCCAGAACGCGGTGTGCAGCGCGCCGATCTCGGCTTCCAGCTCGGGCACCGGCCCGATCACGCGGATCGGCTTCTGGCCGCGTGCGAAGACCTCGCGGCAGGGCAGGGCCATCGTCGGGTTCTCGGCGTGGTCGCCGGTGAACGCGAGCAGCGCGCTCTCGTCGACGCCGTAGACGACGCGGCCGATGTGGGCCCAGTACTGGGTGCCGGCGCACATGCAGCAGGGCTCGAAGGTCGTGTACAGCGTGCAGCCCCAGAGCCGCTCGGGCGGCCAGGTCGCGGCCGCGGTGCGTGCGAGCACCGATTCGGCATGGTTCACGCTGTCCACGTTGCCCTGCTCGAGCAGCACGGTCTCGTGGTCGGCGTCGACGAGCAGCGCGCCGAACGGGTGGTGGCCGGCGTCGAGCGCGCGCTGCGCGATCGCGTTCGCGCGACGCAGGTGGCGCGCGATCTGTTCCGGCGTCGGGTCGGTGAGCGGGGTGTCGTGATTCATCGGGTCCAGAAGGCGGTGTGCGGCGCCGTGGCCTCGTCGGCCAGCGCGGGGCCGATCACCTGGATCGGGTCGGGCGAGGCCTTGAAGATCTCGCGGCAGGACAGTTCCAGATCGCCGGCGCCGTGCAGTTGGCGGAACGCGCGCAGCCGCACCGCATCGAGCCCGAACACGACGCGCCGGATGCCGGACCAGAAGATCGCGCCGGCGCACATCACGCAGGGCTCGCCCGAGGCGTACATCGTCGCGCCGGCGAGCGTCTCGCGCGAATGCGCGGGCGAGGCGAGGCGCAGCGCGTTGACCTCGGCATGGCCGGTGCAATCGTGCGTCTCGAGGATGTCGTTCCACGACTCGCCGAGCACCTCGCCGCCGCCCGAGACGACGACCGCGCCGAACGGGCGGTTGCCGCGCGCGCCGGCCTGGGCCGACAGTTGAATCGCGCGGCGCAGGTGGAGCGCGTCGGTGTCGCTGAGCACGGCGTCAGCTCAGCAGGTCGAACAACGAGCGCGCGACGACCTTGGTGGCGCGGCGCAGGTCCTCGAGCACCAGGTGTTCGTCGGCGCGCTTCGCGTTCGACTCGAACACGGTGCGCGGCCCGGCGCCGTAGATCGCGGCCGGGATGCCGTGCTCGCAGTACAGCCGGACGTCGGTGTACAGCGGCGTGCCGGAGGTGGGAATCGGCTCGCCGAACACCGCCTCGCCGTGCTTTTGCAGCGCGTCGACCAGCGGCTTGTTGCCGGCGAGCGGCTGCATCGCGTTCGCGAGCAGCAGGCGCTTGATGTCGACCGTGATGCCGGGGCAGCTCGCCGCCGCGTCCTGGATGACCTGGCGGATCGTCGCCTCGACCTCGGCGGGATGTTCCTCGGGGATCATCCGGCGGTCGAGCTTCAGAACGACCTTGCCGGGCACGACGTTGGTGTTGGTGCCGCCCTCGATGCGGCCGACGTTCAGGTAGGGGTGCGTGATGCCCTCGACCTTGGACGTGATCTTCTTGTACAGCGCGTTCTGCGCATACAGCGCGTTCAGGACCGCGACCGCGCCTTGCAGCGCGTCGATGCCGGTGTCGGGGATCGCGGCGTGGGCCATCTTGCCGTGCACCGTGACCTCCATCTGCAGGCAGCCGTTGTGGGCGGTCACGACCTGGTAGCTGAAGCCGGCCGCGAGCAGCAGGTCGGGCTTCGTCAATTTATTTCGCAGCAGCCAGCCGGGGCCCATCTCGCCGCCGAATTCCTCGTCGTAGGTGAAGTGCAGTTCGACCGCGCCTTTCAGCTTCGCCTTCAGCGTCTCGATCGCGCGCACCGCGAAGGTGTAGGTCGCGAAATCGCTCTTGCTGACGGCCGAGGCGCGGCCGTAGAGCTTGCCGTCTTCGATCTGGGCGCCGTAGGGGTCGTGCACCCAGCCCTCGCCGGGCGGGACGACGTCGCCGTGGGCGTTCAGCGCGACGGTTCGTCCGCCGGCCGCGTACGGGCGGCGCACGATCAGGTTCGTCAGCGAGGTCAGCCCGTAGGCCTTCACCTCGGCCTCGGGCAGCGGGTGCTTTTCGGCCTCGAAGTCGAAGGCCTTCAACAGCTCGGCGGTGCGCTCGGCGTGCGGCGCGTTGTTGCCGGGCGGCGTGTCGGTCGGGACCTGCACGAGCGCCTGCAGGAATTTCACTTCGTCGTCGAAGTGGGCGTCGATCCAGGCGTCTAGGTGTTGGTGATCGGTCATCGGAGTGCTTCTTTCTCGGGTTCGATCAGGCGGCCAACTCGTTCAGCACGTGCATGAACGCGTCGATGGCCAGCTGCATGTCGTCGCTGGTGCTCGATTCGAGCGGGTTGTGGCTGATGCCGGCGTTCTCGCCGCGCACGAACAGCATCGCCTGCGGCATGACCTCGTGCAGCTTCATCGCGTCGTGGCCGGCGCCGCTGGGCATGCGGAACACCGGCAGGCCGCTCGCCGCGACGGCACGCTCCCAGCGCTGCTGGAATGCCGGTGCGCTCGGTGCGGCGGAGGCGCGCATCGCCTCCTCGATCGTGTGGCTCAGGCCGCGCCGCTCGCAGATGCGGCGCAGCTCGGCGAGCACGTCGGCGAGGCAGGCGTCGCGCACGTCGTTGGAGGTCGCGCGGATGTCCAACGTGAACTGGCAGCGGCCCGGGACCACGTTCAGCGAGCCGTTCGGCACCGTCATGATGCCCATCGTGCCGACCAGGTTCGGCGCCGCCGCGGCGCGTTTCTCGAGGAACAGCGCGAGCTCGGCGACCGCCGTCGCGGCGTCGCGCCGGCTGCCCATCGGGGTCGTGCCGGCGTGGCTGGCCATGCCGACGATCTCGCCGACGCAGCGCACGTTCGCGTTGATCGAGGTGACCACGCCGAGCGGCAGGTCGAGCGCGTTCAGCACCGGCCCCTGCTCGATGTGGACCTCGACGAAGCCCTGGTAGCGGGCCGGGTCGCGCTTCACGGCGCGGATCGCGTCGAGCGTGGCCGGCAGCTGCGCGATGCGCATCGCGTCGCGCATCGTCACGCCGCCGGCGTCGCGCTGGTCCAGCCAGGCCGGGTCGAAATGGCCGGTCAGCGCGCCGGAGCCGAGAAAGGTCGCCTTGTAGCGCTGGCCTTCTTCTTCCGCGAAGCCGACGACCTCGAAGCCGTAGGGCAGGCGCTTGCCGGCACGGTGCAGCTCGCGCACGCAGATCATCGGCACGAAGATGCCCAGGCGGCCGTCGTACTTGCCGCCGTTGCGCACGGTGTCGTAGTGGCTGCCGGTCAGCAGGCGTTTCTTGCTGCGGTCGCTGCCCATGCTGACGTCGTGATAGATCCCGACGACGTTGCCGACCGCGTCGATGCTGACCTCATCGAAGCCGCATTCGAGCATCCACGCCTTCAGCTGCGCGGCGCAGGCGCGGTGCGCGTCGGTGAGGTAGGTGACGGTCAGTTCGTTGCGCTCGCCGTAGCCCGGGTCGGTGTGGCGGCCGAGCAGCTCGGCGCAGTCCCAGGCCTGGTTGCCGAGCAACGGCTCGACGCCGAACTTGTCGTTCAGCCGGATCTCGGCGATGCGGTGGATGTTGCGGAGGCACTCGGCGAGCTCGAAATCCGGGTGGTTCGCGAGGCGCCGCTCGAAGGTCGAGATGATCTGCTGGCGCGTCAGGCCGGTGCCGCGCGGCCCGCGCACTGCGACCGTGAACGGGAAGCCGAACCGCTTGTTGTAGGCGGCGTTCATACCCTGGATCTGCGCGAACTCGGCCGGCGTGCATTCGGTCAGGCCGGCGCGGCCTTGCTCGTGGGTGGATTCGGCCGTCAGCGTCTTCGCGACCATCGCCTTGCCCGCGAGCTCGGGGTGGGCGCGGATCAACGCCACTTGCGCGTCCTTACCGGCCTCGCGCAGCACCGTGACGAGCGCGTGCTTCAGTTGCGCGAGACTCGCGAACGGGCGCCGCGTCCAGGCCTTCTCCGCGATCCACGGCGAATGCTCGTAGACGCCGTCCAGCGCCTGCATGAACTCGGCCTGCGTGCTCTGGTTGAGCCGGGCCAGCGTGAGGGGAGTCGTCATGGGTTCTCCGGGGAGGTGGCGTGCGGATGCACGGCGGCCCAGTGCCGCGCGATGTCGATGCGCCGGCAGATCCAGACGCGGTCGTGCTGCTGCACGTGGTCGAGGAAGCGCTGCAGCGCCTTGAAGCGGGCCGGCCGGCCCAGGATGCGGCAGTGCATGCCGATGCTCAGCATCTTCGGCCGATCCTGGCCGTCCTCGCCGCCTTCTTCGTACAGGACGTCGAACGCGTCCTTCAGATAGTTGAAGAAATGGTCGCCGGTGTTGAAGCCCTGCATCGACGCGAAGCGCATGTCGTTGGTGTCGAGCGTGTAGGGCACGATCAGGCGCTGGATCGTCGTGCCGTCGCTCTTCTCGACCGGCATCCAGAACGGCAGATCGTCGCCGTAGTAGTCGCTGTCGTACTCGTAGCCGCCGTGGTCGGCGACCAGGCGCTTGGTGTTCGGGCTGTCGCGGCCGGTGTACCAGCCGAGCGGCCACTGGCCGTTCGTGATGTCCCTGATGATCTGGGTGCCCATCTCGATGTGGCGGCGCTCGCGCGCCTCGCTCATGTGCTGGTAGTGGATCCAGCGCCAGCTGTGGCAGGCGATCTCGTCGCCGCGCGCGAGGATCGCCTGGGTCAGCTCGGGGTTGCGGCTCAGCGCCATCGAGACGCCGAAGACCGTCAGCGGCAGCCCGCGCTTGTCGAACTCCTTCAGGATGCGCCAGGCGCCGGCGCGCGAGCCGTACTCGTACATCGACTCCATCGACAGGTGCCGCGTCTCGAAGGCCTGCGCGCCGATGATTTCGGAGAGAAAGGTCTCGGACGACGGATCGCCGTGCAGCACGCTGTTCTCGCCGCCTTCTTCGTAGTTCAGCACGAACTGGACCGCGATCTTCGCCTGGCCCGGCCACTGGGCATGCGGCGGGTTGCGGCCGTAGCCGATCAGGTCGCGCGGGTAGTCCTTCGTCATCATGGCAGTCTGGGCCTCTGGTCAGTGCTTGCGGGGCAGCAGCACCGATTCGAGATCGGGCGTGCGCGGGTCGAGTTGCAGGTTGCGTTCGACGTGGTGCAAATGGGATTCCATCAGTTTCACCGCGGCGCGGCCGTCGCGCGCCTCCAGCGCGTCGACGATCGCGACGTGCTCCTCGAAGGAGTGTTCGGCCGAATGGGCGCTCTGGTACATCAGCGCGATCAGCGAGCAGCGCGAGACCAGGTCGCCGAGCATCTCGGCCAGCACCTCGTTGCCCAGCATCCGCGCGATCACGACGTGGAAATCGGCCAGCAGCCGGGTGCGGCCGGGGACGTCGGTGCGGCGCACCGCCTCGGCCTCGGCCTTCAGGTGCGCGCGCAGTTCGCCAATCTGCGCCGGCGTGAGCTCGGCGGCGGCCCGCTTGATCATCGCGAGCTCGAGCAGGCTGCGGGCGTCGAAGACCTGGCGCGCCTCCTCGATGCTGGGCTCGGCGACGCGCGCGCCGCGCGCCGGCTCGAGCGTGATCAGCTTGTCGCGGCTCAGCTGCATCAGCGCCTGGCGCACCAGCGTGCGCGAGACCTTGAAGACATCGGCGATCTTCTGCTCGGCCAGCTTGGTGCCAGGCATCAGGCGGCGCTCGATGATCGCCGCGGTGATCGACTCGGCGATGCGCTGGGTCGGGCTGCCCGCGTGGGCCGCCGCCGCGGCGCCGATCTCGGCCGCGCGCGCGGACGCGGCCTTGGCCGGGCGGATCACTTCGAGCTTGGCGGCGGGGCGGGACATGGAACGCGGCGTGCTTGGGGTAGGAGCAGGGATCGAAGACGCTTGAAGGTGCTTGGTATTGCCACGCAAAGTGTATACACTTTTGCGCACACCACAAGTCTTTTCACACCAACCCGCCAAGGATCTTCATGGGAAAGCTCACCACCCACGTGCTCGACACCGCGAACGGCTGCCCGGCCGCCGGCATGGCGGTCTCGCTCTACCGGCTCGAGGCCGCCGGGCCGATCTTGATCAAGCAGCTCACGCTGAACCACGACGGCCGCGCCGATGCGCCGCTGCTCGAGGGCGCCGCCTTCATCCTGGGGCGCTACCGGCTCGTGTTCGGTGTCGCCGCGTACTTTCGCGGGCTGGGCGCCGAGCTTTGCGACCCGCCGTTCCTCGACGAGGTGCCGCTCGATTTCGGCCTCGCCGCGATCGACTCGCACTACCACGTGCCGCTGCTCGCGAGCCCGTTCGCGTACTCGACCTACCGCGGATCCTAGGCCGACCAAGGGTTAGTTCGTATGCGCTTCTGCTGAAGAAGTGTATACAGTTGATCATCGTCGCCGCGGAGCCCGGTGCCTCGCACCGGTCGTGACGTTCAGCCTCACAGAGCCCGCCGTGGTGAGGTCAAGTACAGGCCTGCTTCTTGCAGAAGCGGGCTGATGGCTTGAACGTCACGGAGACTCACACCGCATGGAAGCGTACCTTCTCGACTGGGCCAACCTGCTGCTGCGCTGGGCGCACATCATCACCGGCATCAGCTGGATCGGGGCCTCGTTCTATTTCGTCTCGCTCGACAACAGCCTGACGCCCCCGAAAGACGCCAAGGACGCCGCCAAGGGCATCGGCGGCGAGCAGTGGGGCGTGCACGGCGGCGGCTTCTATCACCACCAGAAGTACCCGGTCTCGCCGGGCTACGTGCCGGACCAGCTGCACTGGTCCAAGTGGGAGGCCTACTCGACCTGGCTGACCGGCTTTGCCCTCTTCACGGTGCTGTACCTGTACAACGCCAGCACCTTCCTGATCGACAAGACGCTGTTCGACTGGACGCCCACGGCCGCGATCTGCACCGCGCTGAGCTTCTTCGTCGCGTTCTGGGTCCTGTACGACACGATCTGCCGCACCCTCGGCCGCGGCGAGCACGGCGACGAGATCGTCGGCGCCTGCGTGTTCGTGCTGGTCGTGTTCGCGTCCTGGCTGTCGTGCCACCTGTTCGCCGGGCGCGCGGCCTTTTTACTCGTCGGCGCGATGATCGCGACGACGATGAGCGGCAACGTGTTCTTCTGGATCATCCCGGGTCAGCAGACCGTCGTGAAGGCGATCAAGGCGGGCCAGCCGGTCGACCCGGTGCACGGCCAGCGCGGCAAGCAGCGCAGCGTGCACAACACCTTTTTCACCTTGCCCGTCGTCTTCTCGATGATGAGCAACCACTACGGTTTTACTTACGGCGCGAAGTACAACTGGATCGTGCTGGTCTGCATCATGGTCGGCGGCGCGCTGATCCGCTTTTCGTTCGCGCTGCGCCACAAGGCGCTGGCCTACGGCAAGCCGGTGCCCTGGCACTACGCGATCATCGGCACCTTGTTGATCGTCGGCGTCGTCGTCGCGACCCAACCGGCGCCCGAAGCGGCACCGGTCGCGAGCGCGGCGCCGGTCAGCTTCGCCGAGGTGCAGGCGATCGCCGGCCAGCGCTGCGTGATGTGCCACGGCCCGGCGCTGCAGAGCAAGGGCCTGCGCTTCGACCAGCCCGACGAGATCGCCAGGCACGCCCAGCAGATCTACCAGCAGGCGGTCGTGCTGAAGACGATGCCGATGAACAACGCGACCCAGATCACCGAGGCCGAGCGGGCCGCGATCGGGCGCTGGTTCACCGCCGGCGCGTCGACGAAGTAAGACAAGCAGTTCTTTTTCCCAGGGAACGCGCGTCCACTGCCGCAGAGCAGGCCAACGACCGTATTCATCAGCAATCGATGGAGACTCATGATGACTGACACGACGGTCCACCCGGTGGACGAAATCCTTCCGACGCCGCGCCTGCTCGCGCTGGGTGTCCAGCACGTGCTGGTGATGTACGCGGGGGCGATCGCGGTGCCGCTGATCGTCGGCCGTGCGCTGAAGCTGGATCCGCAGCACGTCGCGCTGCTGATCTCGGCCGACCTGTTCTGCTGCGGCCTGGTCACGCTGATCCAGTCGTTCGGCCTGACGCAATGGTTCGGCATCAAGATGCCGGTGATGATGGGCGTGACCTTCGCGGCCGTCGGCCCGATGGTCGCGATGGCCGAGAAGGTCCCCGGGCCCGACGGCGCGCGCGCGATCTTCGGCTCGATCATCGCGGCCGGGGTCATCGGCATCTTCCTCGCGCCGCTGGCGAGCCGGATGCTGCGCTTCTTCCCACCGGTCGTGACCGGCTCGATCATCTCGGTGATCGGCATCAGCCTGATGCGGGTGGGCATCGGCTGGGCGATGGGCGGGCCGCCCTTCCTCGCGCGCATCGCCGACCCGGCGTTCGCGAAGGCGGTCGCCGCGGCGAAGGCGGCGGGCGCCGCGCTGCCCGCCGGCCCGGTGCCGCAGATCATGAACCCGGACTACGCGGCGCTCGACAACCTGGGCATCGCGCTGTTCGTGCTGGCCGCGATCATGCTGATCTCCAAGTACGGGCGCGGCTTCATCGCCAACATCTCGGTGCTGCTGGGCATCGTGATCGGCGGCGTCGTCGCCGCCGCGCTGGGCAAGATGAGCTTCGAGAAGGTCGGCGGCGCGAACTGGTTCGACGTCGTGCTGCCGTTCTCGTTCGGCATGCCGAGCTTCGACCCGGTGCTGATCCTGACGATGGTGCTGGTGATGATCGTCACCTTCATCGAATCGACCGGCATGTTCCTCGCGCTGTCGGACCTCACCGACCGGCCGCTGACGCCGCAGAGCCTGACGGCCGGGCTGCGCACCGACGGGCTGGGCACCGTGCTCGGCGGCATCTTCAACACCTTCCCGTACACCAGCTTCTCGCAGAACATCGGCCTCGTCGGCGTGACCGGCGTGCGCAGCCGCTTCGTCTGCGTCGCCGGCGGCGCGATCCTGATCGTGCTCGGGCTGATCCCGAAGATGGGCGCGCTGGTCGAGGCGGTGCCGCAGTTCGTGCTCGGCGGCGCAGGCCTCGTGATGTTCGGCATGGTCGCGGCCACCGGCATGCGCATCCTCTCGGGCGTGGACTACAAGCTGAACAAGAACAACCTGTTCATCGTCGCCGTCTCGGTCGGCGCCGGGATGATCCCGCTGGTCGCGCCGGCCTGGGCCCAGCACATGCCGCACGAGCTCGCGCCGCTGCTCGAGTCCGGCATCCTGCTGACGACGATCGCCGCGGTCGTGCTGAACCTGTTCTTCAACGGCGCGAAGGGCAGTGCCGAAGAGGCGCGCGCCGCCGCGATGGCGACCGAAGGCGGGCACTGAGCGATGGGCACCTTGCTGATTCGCGACGCGCGGCTGGTCGTCACGATGGACGCGCAGCGGCGCGAGATCCCCAGTGGCGGCGTGTTCGCGCGCGACGGCGTGATCGAGGCCGTCGGCCCGGCCGCCGAGCTGCCGGCGACCGCCGACGAGGTCATCGACGCGCGCGACCAGATCGTGATCCCGGGGCTGGTGAACACCCACCACCACATGTACCAGACGCTGACCCGCGCCTGCGTGCAGGACAACGAACTCTTCGGCTGGCTGCGCGGCCTGTACCCGATCTGGGCCCACCTGACGCCGGAGATGGTCAAGGTCAGCACGCAGACGGCGATGGCCGAGCTGCTGCTGTCGGGCTGCACGACCAGCAGCGACCACCTGTACATCTACCCGAACGGCGTGCGGCTGGACGACAGCATCGAGGGCGCGGCGCAGATCGGGATGCGCTTTCACGCGGCGCGCGGCAGCATGAGCGTCGGCGAGTCGAAGGGCGGCCTGCCGCCGGACCGCGTCGTCGAGGACGAGGGCGCGATCCTGAAGGAGACGCAGCGCCTGATCCAGCGCTGGCACGACCCGGGGCGCTTCGCGATGCAGCGCATCGTGGTCGCGCCCTGCTCGCCGTTTTCCGTCAGCCGCGAGCTGATGCGCGATTCGGCGATCCTCGCGCGCCAGTACGGCGTCTCGATGCACACGCACCTGGCCGAGAACGACAACGACATCGCCTACACACGTGAAAAATTCGGCTGCACGCCGGCCGAGTACGCCGAGCAACTGGGTTGGATCGGCCCGGACGTCTGGTGCGCGCACTGCGTCAAGCTCGACGCGCACGGCATCGACCTGTTCGCGCGCAGCGGGACCGGCGTCGCGCACTGCCCGTGCTCGAACATGCGCCTGGCCTCCGGCATCGCGCCGATCCGCGCGATGCGCGATGCGGGCGTCAGCGTCGGCATCGGCGTCGACGGCGCGGCGTCGAACGACGCCGGCCACATGCTCGGCGAAGTCCGCATGGCGATGCTCCTTCAACGTGTCGCGCACGGTCCCGTGAAAGGCCCGTCGGCGATGAGTGCGCGCGAGGCGCTCGAGATCGCGACCTTGGGCGGCGCGAAGGTCCTGAACCGCGACGACATCGGCGCGCTCGCGGTCGGCATGGCCGCCGACATCGTCACGGTGCCGCTGAACGACGTCGGCATGGCCGGCGCGCAGCACGACCCGCTCGCGGCGCTGCTGTTCTGCCAGGTGCCGCGCGTGCAGCACAACATCGTCAACGGCCATGTCGTCGTGCGCGACGGGCGGCTGACGACGCTGGAGCTGCCGGTGCTGGTCGAGCGCCACAACGCGCTGGCGCTGCAACTGGCGCAGGCGGCACGCGGGGCGCCGTAGGGCGCGGCAGCGGCGGCCGGGGCGGCACGCTAGCATCCGCAGACCTCGATTCACTCTCCGATCATGCGCGGCCGACTCTTCGCGTTCGTCGTCGCTGTTCTCACCGGCTGCGCCACGCTGACGCAGGATTCGCTCGACGCCCGCTTCGGGCCCGAGGCGCCGGCGCGTTTCGACCAGGTCGCGGCGGTCGAGAGCGGCGGCGTGTCCTACCGGCAAGACGTCAAGCCGATCCTCGATCGCCGCTGCGTCGTCTGCCACGCCTGCTACGACGCGCCCTGCCAACTCAAGCTGGGCAGCCTGGACGGCGTGCTGCGCGGCACCAGCAAGGCCGACGTCTACGAGTCGCCGCGCTTGCGCGAGGCCGCGACGACACGCCTGGGGATCGATGCGCAGCGCCCGTCGGAATGGCGCGCGAGGGGGTTCGATCCGGTGCTGAACGAGCGAACGCCGGCGCCCGAAAACCAGCTCGCGGCCAGCGTGCTGTTCCGCAGCCTCGCGCTGAAGCAGGCGCACCCGCTGCCCGACGAGAAGCTGCTGCCCGCGGAACTCGACGTCTCGCTGAATCGGGAGCAGTCGTGCCCGAGCCTGGGCGAATTCGATGCCCACGAGCGCAAGCAGCCGCTCGCCGGCATGCCCTTCGGGCTGCCGGGCCTGACGCCGGTCGAGATGGGCGTGATCGCGTCCTGGCTGCGCGCCGGCGCGCCCGACGATCCGCCGGCGCCGCTGCCGGCGGACGTCGCGCGCCAGGTCGCCGACTGGGAGCAGTTCCTGAACGGCGGCTCGCTGAAGGAGCAGCTGATGAGCCGCTACCTGTACGAGCACCTGTTCCTCGGCCACCTCGAGTTCGAGGGCGATGCCGGGCGGCACGTCTTCGCGCTGGTCCGCTCGACCACGCCGCCGGGCACGCCGGTGAAGCCGCTGGCGACGCGCCGGCCCTTCGATGCGCCCGGCGTCGAGAGCTTCCACTACCGGCTGCTGCGCGATGACGAAACGGTCGTCGCGAAGACCCACATGCCGATGGTGCTGTCGCCGCAGCGCATGGAGCGCTGGCGCGGCTGGTTCCTCGCGCCGGCCGATCGCGTCGACGCGCTGCCCTCGTACGCGATCGGCGACGCCTCGAATCCGTTTCGCACCTTCGCCGCGATCCCGGCCGACTCGCGCTACCGCTTCATGCTCGACGAGGCGCGCTTCTTCATCATGAGCTTCATCAAGGGCCCGGTCTGCCGCGGCCAGACCGCGCTCGACGTCATCAACGACCGGTTCTGGGTCTTCTTCACCGACCCGGCTGTCGGCGCCGACGACCACGGCGCGGAGCTGATCGCGCGCCAGGCCGAGCTGCTGCGCATGCCGGCCGAGATCGGCAGCAACGCGTTGATCGTCTCGGGCCTGATCGGCTGGCGCCAGATGGCGGCCTCGGAAGACCGCTTCCTCGCCGTCAGGACCGAGGAGATGAACCGCCGCTTCGGCGCCGGGCACCCGATCGACCTGTCGACCGTCTGGCGCGGCGAGGGACAGAACCCGAATGCCGCGCTGACGGTGTTCCGCCACTTCGACAGCGCCTCGGTGGTCCAGGGGCTGGTCGGCGAGCCGCCCAAGACCGCCTGGATCATCGACTACCCCTTGCTGGAGCGCATCTACTACCTGCTGGTCGCCGGCTACGACGTCTACGGCAACACCGCACACCAGCTCGACACGCGCCTGTACATGGATTTCCTGCGCATGGAGGGTGAAAGCAACTTCCTGATGCTGCTGCCGAAGGCCGCGCGCGATCCGCTGCGCGACTTCTGGTACCGCGGCGTGAGCAACGAGGTGAAGGCGCACGTCAATGGCCGCAAGGCGCGCTTCGAAGGCGAGAGCGGCATCCGCTACGGCCCCGGCGACCCGCAGCAGCAGCTCTACCGGATGCTGCGCACCGAGCTCGCGCCGGTGCTGAGCACGCGCTTCTCGCTGGAGCGCGAGCCCGACCTCGCGCTGCGCGCGGCGCTGCAGAAACTCGCCGCGGTGCGGGGCGCGAGCCTGTCGTGGTGGCCGCAGGCCGCGGTGCTGCGGGTCGACGACGCGGGCCGCCCGGCCCGCTACTTCAGCGTGCTGCGCAACACCGGCCACCGCAACGTCTCGACCTTGCTGCACGAGGAGGACAACCTCGCGCCCGACGAGAACACGCTGACGATCGTGCCGGGCTTCATCGGCGCGTACCCGAACGCGATCCTGCGGACCACGCTGGCCGGGTTGCCCGCGCTGACGCGGGACGCCGCCGCGATCGCGTCAGAGGCCGACTACCGCGCGATCGCCGACCGCCACGCGATCCGCCGCTCCGACCCGGGCTTCTGGGCCGCCAGCGATGCGTTGATGGACGCCTATCAACGCTGGTCGCCGCTCGAGGCCGGCCTGTTCGACTACGGCCGTCTCGAGAACCGCTGATGCGGTCTGTCGAGGGCTGCTGCTACGATCCTGCGCATGACGACGCTCCGCCGCGAGCGCGAGGTCCGCATCGACCTCGCCGCCGCCTACCGCCTTGCCGCCCAGCGCGGCTGGGACGACACGGTCTACACCCACATCTCGGCCTCGGTGCCGGGCGAGGCCGGCGTCTACCTGATCAACCCGTTTGGTGCCCGCTTCGGCGAGATCACCGCCAGCAGCCTCGTGAAGGTCGACACGCGCGGCCGGGTCGTCGACGGCAGCAACGCGCGCGTGAACCCGAGCGGCTTCGCGATCCACGGCTGCATCCATGCGGCGCGGCCCGAGCTCGAGTGCGTGATGCACCTGCACACGCCCGCCGGCGTCGCGCTCGCGATGCTGCCGGATGGATTGCAGGCGACCTCGCAATGGGCGATGCGCCTGCACGGCCGGCTCGGCCGCCATGCCTATGAAGGCCTCGCGCTCGGCGCTGCCGAACAGGCGCGCCTCGTCGCGGCCCTCGGCGCGCTCGACGGCGTGATCCTCGCGAACCACGGCCCGCTCATGGTCGGCCGCACGGTCGCCGAATGCTGGATGCTGATGTACCTGCTCGACCGCGCCGCGCAGGCGCAGCTCGCGGCGATGGCCGCGACCGGCGGCCGCGTCAGCGTGGTCAGCGACGAGCTCGCCGCGCTGACCCAGCGTCAGTGGGTCGGCGACGGCAGCGAACGCGACGGCGACATCGAATGGCCGGCGCTGCTGCGCGGTCTCGACGCCGTCGATCCCTCTTACCGACAATGACTCTTTTCAGGAGACCATCCCCATGCCCACGATCCGCATCGACATGTTCGAAGGCCGCACGGTCGAACAAAAGCGCGCGCTCGCCGCCGCGATCACCGAAGCCTGCGTGAAGACGATCGGCACCTCGGCCGAGAGCGTCGACATCCTGATGTTCGACATCGCGAAGCAGAACTGGGCCAGCGCCGGCGTGCTGTGGAGCGACAAGGCGGCCACGCCCAAGCCGGCCGCTTAGCTCGCGCTCGAACTCGCGCCGTCAGGGCGCGGCCGGCAATTCGGCCTCGAGCCGGCTGACCAGCAGCAGCACCGCCTGATGCAGCCGCTCTCCGAGGCGCTGCAGCAGCGCCGCGTCCGGCGGCGCGCGCAGCGCGGCTTCGAGCTCTTCGATCTGGCGCACCAGTTGGGCCGCGCCGATCGCGGCGCTCGCACCGCGCAGTGAATGGCAGGTGATGCGCCAGCGCTGAATCTGGTCGGGCGCTGCCGTGTTCAGCAGGTCGGCCACGCCGCGTCGGTAGGTCGACGCGAACGTGCGCAGCACACGCGTCAGCGCGGCCTCGGAGCCGTTGACGGTGCGCAGCCCCGCGCTCACGTCGAAGCCGGCGATCGTCGACAGGCGCTGCTTCAGCGTCGCGCTGCCCGGTCGCGCGGCCGGCGCGGCGAGCCCGGCGATCTGCGGCGCG
>DASYCA010000335.1:0-15097 GCA_036500445.1 Burkholderiaceae bacterium
CGCGGAAGCGGGTGCCGCAGGCGTCGGGGCCGGCGGCGGTCTGGAACACGCAATCCGGGCTCATGAAGCTCATCAGCGCGTCGATGTCGTGGCGGTTCCAGGCGGCGGAGAACGCGATCAGCGTGTCGATGGTGACGGGTGGGGGGGTGGCGCTCACGGCGGTGCTCCTGGTGGAATCGATGGGCGAGGCTAAGCGGTTCGCGGGGTCGGTGAAAGGGCCAGACGGGCGCATTCGGACGCGCCAGCGGGGAAGGCGGAACTATCGGCAATCCGGAGACAATGGCGAACAAAGGGGTGACGACGATGGCCGACAAGATCTTGGTGTTCTACGGCTCCTATCGGATCGACCGCATGGGCGTGCGGCTCGCGGATTTCATCGTCGAGGGCCTGCGCGCGCGCGGTGCCGATGTCGAGTTCATCGACGCGAAGGCGGTCGGGCTGCCGATGCTCGACCGCATGTACAAGGAGTACCCCAAGGGCACGGCGCCGGCGCCGCTCGAGGCGCTGGCCCAGAAGATCATCGCCGCGGACGGGTTCGTGTTCGTGACCGGCGAATACAACTGGGGCCCGCAGCCGGGGCTGAAGAATCTGACCGATCACTTCCTCGAGGAGTGGTTCTGGCGCCCCGCGGCGATCGCGAGCTACTCGGCCGGCCGCTTCTCGGGGGTTCGTTCGGGCACGATCTGGCATGGGATCCTGAACGAGATGGGCATGGTCGTCGTCTCCAGCACGCTGGCGGTCGGGCCGATCTCGCAGACGCTGGATGCCGGCGGCAAGCCGACCGGCCCGGCCGGAGAGTCGTTGAAAAAGGCCTTTCCGCGGTTTGCGGACGACCTCGCGTGGTGGACCGAGGCGGCGCGGGCGCAGCGGGCGCGCAAGGCGCCACCGTACTGAACCGGATCGGGCCGCCCGTTACTCGACAAGCCTCAAACGGATGCCGGTCTCGTTTCCGATCATCACGCCGTGTTCGAAATAGAGGGCCTCGTCGGTCAGCACCAGGCTGTAGCTCGGGATCGTCTGCAGCCCGGCGAGCACTCGGCGCTGCGTCTCCTGGACGAACACCTGGTGTCGGGCTCCACTTTCATCGACGGCGTTGATGATGCGATACACGGTTTCGCGGCTCCGAAGGATGGGGTTCTGGCTCGTTGATGGTAGCCGCAACGACTCGGCAGGGAACGCATGACTGGAAGATGAACGTGGCGGTCGTCGACGCGGGGGCAATCTGGTCGCGTTTCAGCGCATGGACGGCGCGCAGATGGCGTCGATCCGGGTCGCGCAGCACAAGGCTCACACCTCGGCTGCCTATCGCCGAGAGACGAAGGTCTTCGAGAGCGGCATCCAGTCGGGCCTCAACTACCAGTTGACGCTCGATGGCGTGATCGGCGCCAGGGGCGGCATTCCGCTCGTCGAGAGCGGAAAGCTGATCGGCGCGATCGGGTGCTCCGGCGCTGCCGGTTCGCAGGACGAGGTTTCGTGCAAGGCGGGGGCGGCAACGGCCAAGTCGCATTCGGTCGCGCTGGTCGGTCCCGAATCATGGCTCTCGAGGACTGCTTGACGAGACAGTTCCCTGCGATGTGACATCCCGCTGACCCAAAGCCTCAGGATCGTCCGACACGTCCCGCGGCGCCAAGGTCGACCTCAGCGTTCGTCCACGCCCCATCGCCCCCGCTTGCCTGAGCTGCCGGTGCGTCGATCGGCCTTGAATTCACGCACCAGTTCGCCGTTGACCTTTTCGGCTTCTGCGGTCAACAAACTCAGTGCCGTGTCGAGCGCCCGTACCCCTGCGTCGTCGAGCGCCTGGACCACGGCCGCATTGATCTGCGCCACCTGCGGGAAGATCTCGTCGTAGAGGCGGCGGCCCGCGCCCGTGAGAGTCACGCGTGCGCGCCGGGTGTCGTTGGCCTCCACGACACGCGACGCCAATCGTTTCGCGACGAGGGCCTGCAAGCCGCGGGTGGCGCGCGGGCGGTCCAGGTGCGTCTGTTCAGCCAGGACAGAAGGGGACAGCTCGCCCCGCACGGCGAGGATCGAGAGCAGCCGCCACTCGCGACGCGAGATGCCGTAGCGACCTTCGAGCAGGCGCAACACCGGTGCCCCGCTCAGCGCGTACAGCCGCAGCAGGCGGTAGTTGAGCAAATCGTCGAGGTGTCGGGGTGTGCGCAAGCTCATGGTCATGATGCGGCCTCAGGGTGAGTGCCTAGGATAATTGTTTAGAACAATCACCTGTTCTGGCCCTAGATTGGCGCGTCACCATCCGGCCGCTGGCCACATCGCTACCCGCACCATGAACATCCTGTTCATCATGGCCGACCAATTGCGCTGGGATCACCTCGGCTGCGCCGGCCACCCGTACCTGAAGACGCCGAACCTCGACGCGCTCGCACGGCGCGGCGTGCGCTTTTCCAACGCCTTCGTGCAGAGCGGCGTCTGCGGCCCGAGCCGCATGAGCTACTACACCGGTCGCTATCCGATCACCCACGGCGCCACCTGGAACCGCGTTCCGCTGTCGGTGGGCGAGGTGACGCTGGGCGAGATGTTGACCCGGCAAGGCCTGTCGCTCGCGCTCGCCGGCAAGACCCACGTCATGGTCGACCACGACGGACTCCAGCGCCTGCAGCTCGAAGGCGGGAGCGAGCTGTCGACGCTGCTGCAGCGCGGTGGCTTCCAGGAAATCGACCGCTACGACGGGCACCATGCGCCGGGCGACGAATCCGGCTACCCGGCGTTTCTTCGCGCCCAGGGCTACGACAGCGCGGATCCCTGGACCGACTACGTGATCTCCGGCATCGATGCCGACGGCGCCGTGGCCAGCGGCTGGCACATGCGCAACGTGCACCTCCCCGCCCGCGTGCGCGCCGAGCATTCGGAAACGGCGTTCATGACCGACCAGGCATTGGCCTACATGCGGCGCATGGGCAGCCAGCCGTGGGTCCTGCACCTGAGCTATGTGAAGCCGCATTGGCCCTACATGGCGCCGGCGCCGTATCACGCCATGTATCGGCCCGACCAGTGCCTGCCCGTGGTGCGCCAGGAGAGCGAGTGGCGCGACGCCCACCCGGTGCTCGCGGCCTACCGGCAGCAGGAGGAGTCGGTGAGCTTCCAGCGCGACGACTGCATCCGCACCGTGCGACCGGCCTACCAGGGGCTGATCACCGAGCTGGACACCCAGCTCGGGAGGCTGTTCGAACACATGGAGGCCAGCGGCCTCGCCCGCGACACGCTGATCGTGTTCTGCGCCGACCACGGCGACTTCCTGGGCGACCACTGGCTGGGCGAGAAGGAACTGTTCTACGACACCGTGCAGAAGGTGCCGATGATCGTCGTCGACCCGCGCGCGGCGGCCGACGTGACGCGCGGCCGCGTGGACGAGCGTTTCGTCGAATCGGTGGACGTGGTGCCGACCGTGCTCGACACGCTCGGCTTGCCACTGCCCACGCATCGGCTCGAAGGGCGCAGCCTGCTGCCGCTGCTGCACGGGGAGTCGCCCGCCGACTGGCGCGACGCGGCGTACAGCGAGCTCGACTACAGTTACCGCCACGCCCGCCTCTCGTTGAACAAGGACGTGCACGAGTGCCGCGCGTTCAGCCTGCGCACGGCGCGCTGGCGCTATGTGTACTGGCTCGACGAAGCGGAACAACTCTTCGATCTCGAATGCGATCCCCAGGAGTTCCAGGACCTGGGCCGCGACGCGAGCACCGCGGGCGTGCGCGAGGCCTTGCGTTCGCGCCTGCTGGGCTTCCTGGCGCGACGCCACCACCGCAGCACGGTGAGCGACGAGTCGGTCCGCAAGGCCACCGGCGCCTACAAGAAGGCCGGCGTGTTCTACGGCCAGTGGTAGCCGAAGCAACCCAACCACAACGCCATCGATCATGCAGCACAGTGCACCCACCATGACAGGAGACAACATGAAGTCGACCCGCAACGCGCGCCCGCTGCGCCTGGCCGCCGCCCTCTTCTTCGGCGCAATCGGCCTGCAGGCGGCGCATGCCGCGGATCCGATCGTCGCCGGCACCTTGACGACCACGCCGCCGATGATGTCCTACGCGTCGGACGGCACGACCCTGGTGGGGGCCTTCGTCGACCTGGGCGCCGCGATGAGCGCCAAACTCGGCCGCACGATCACCTTCAAGTCGGTGCCGTTCCCGGCCTTGCTGCCCCAGATGCAGTCCAAGCAGATCGACGTCGCGTTCTCGCCGATGAACGACACGCCCGAGCGGCAGAAGGTGGTCGATTTCGTCGACTTCTTCAATCTCGGCACCAAGCTGCTCGTGAAGAAGGGCAATCCCGATCGCATCGACGGCGTGGACGGCCTGTGCGGCAAGACCGTGGCCACGGTGCAGGGGTCGATCCAGATCCAGCTCGTCACCGACCAGTCGGCCAAGTGCACGGCGGCCGGCCATGCCGCGGTCGAGAACATGCAGTACGCCAATCCCGCGGATGCACGGCTGCAGGTGCAGACCGGCCGCGCCGCGGTCTTTCTCGGCAATTCGCCGGTGATGGTCTACCAGGTGCGCAACGCGGGCGACGGCAAGATCTTCGACGTGGTGACCGGCAAGGAATACCAGCTCTCGCCCATCGGCATCGCGGTCGCGAAGGACAACGCCGCCCTGCGCGACGCGCTGAAAAAAGCGATCGAGGCGATCATCGCCGACGGCTCGTACGTCAAGATCCTCGAGAAATACGGCATGGAAAGCGGCGCGGTCGCGACGGCCGCGATCAACGGCGGTCACTGATCGGGTGACGATGCCGAGCCCCGCGGACGCAGGCGCACCCGCCGCCAAGCTGGTACCGCTGCAGGTGGTGCCACTGCGGCGGCCCGCGCTGTGGGCGGCCAGCACGCTGGTCGTGGTCGCCGTGGTGGCGCTGCTGGTCTCGATCTGGCGCAATCCCAACATCCAGCACAGCGTCATCCTCGACTATCAGTTCGCGCCCGCCATCCTGGCGGGGCTGCGCACCACCATCGTGATCGCGCTGCTCGCCGCCGTGCTCGGGGTGGCGCTCGGCACCTTGCTGGCCGTGATGCGCCTGTCCGACAGCGGGGTACTGCGCCTGGGCAGCGGCCTCTACATCTGGTGCGTGCGCGGCACCCCGCTGCTGGTGCAGATCCTGGTCTGGGGCAACCTCGCGTTGCTGTTCGAGACCATCGGCCCGTTCAAGACGAATGCGCTGATCACGCCGTTCATCGCCTCGGTGCTGGCGTTGGGCCTGAACGAGGCCGCCTACATGGCGGAAATCGTGCGGGCCGGCATCCTGGCGATCGACCACGGCCAGGCCGAGGCGGCCACCGCGCTCGGCATGACGCGCGCGCTCGCGCTGCGGCGCGTCATCCTGCCGCAGGCGTTGAAGGTGATCATCCCCCCGTGGGGCAATCAATTCATCTCGCTGCTGAAGGCGACCTCGCTGGTCTCGGTGATCGCCGGTGGCGACCTGCTCACTGCCGCGACCAACATCTCTTCGGGCAATTTGCGGACCCTCGAGCTGCTGCTGGTGGCCACTTTCTGGTATCTCGCGATCACCTCGGTGACCAGCGTGGCGCAGTACGCGATCGAACGCCGGCTGGCCCGCTCGACGGCGAGAACGCATGGGCGCTGAGCAGATGCCTTCCGCACCGATGGTCCAGGCGACGGAAGTGCACAAGCGCTACGGCCGCGCCGAGGTGCTCAAGGGCATCTCCCTCGAGGTTCCGCGCGGGCAGGTGAGCTGCCTGATCGGGCCGTCGGGCTCGGGCAAGAGCACGTTCCTGCGCTGCATCAACCATCTGGAGAAGATCCACGCCGGTCGCATCGTCGTGGACGGCGAGCTGATCGGCTACCGGGAGCACGCGGGGCGCCTGCACGAGCTGAGCGAACGCGAGGCGAGCCGCCAGCGCGTGGGGATAGGCATGGTGTTCCAGCGCTTCAACCTCTTTCCGCACCTGACCGTGATGCAGAACATCGTCGAAGCGCCGATGCGCGTGAAGGGCGAGGCGCGCGACGAGGTCGCAGAGCGTGCGCTGGCGCTCCTGCGGCGCGTGGGTCTGGGCGAGCGCGCGGACAGCTACCCTGGCCAGCTCTCGGGCGGGCAGCAGCAGCGCGTCGCGATCGCCCGCGCCTTGGCGATGCAGCCCAAGCTGATGCTCTTCGACGAGCCGACCTCGGCGCTCGACCCGGAACTGGTCGACGAGGTGCTCTCGGTGATGCGCGACCTGGCCCGGGACGGCATGACGATGATCGTCGTGACGCACGAAATGGGGTTCGCGCGGGATGTCGGCCACCACGTGGCGTTCATGGATGGCGGCGTGGTGGTCGAGCAGGGGCCGCCGTCGGAACTGCTTTCGCGACCGCGGCATGAGCGCACGCGGTCGTTTCTCGCGCGTGTGCTGGCCTGATGAGGCGAAACCGATGCTCGCCGCCTCGGGTCGGCTGTTGATCATCGCGGCTCAATGGCATCGAACTCGAACTGCACCGGCGCGGACTCTTCGATGTAAGCGCTGATCAGGTCGTGGCCGGGAGGATCGCCATCGGCCACGTCCCAAGACTGCCGGCCATCTTGAAGAGCCCGAAGACCGCATCGAGCGGGCAGGCTCCATGGGCTGTCGAAGCTGCCACGCAAGCCTTGAACACGGTCGCATTGGCTCGCGAAGATATTTCATGATGGATGAGGCTCGAAGATACAGCGAAACGGCAGGCACGCGCCAATTGCCGAAGAGAGCGCGGGATCAATGCCTGTTCCGGAATTAGACTGCCACCTCACCATGCCCAACCCCCGCGCGACCCAATGGGCGACGCTGTTCGCGTTGCCCGAGCAACCGGCCCTGCCGCTGCAGGCCCGCCTGCGCCTGGCCGTCGTCCAGGCGATCCTCGAGGGCCGCCTGAGCATCGGCGCGCCGCTGCCCTCGTCGCGCGAGCTCGCGGCGCTGCTCGGCCTGAGCCGCAACACCGTGACCTCGGCCTACCTGCAACTGATGGACGAGGGCTTTCTCGAGGCACGCCCGCGCAAGGGCGTGTTCGTCGCGAAGAACGCGCGCCCGCCGTCGGCCGCGCTCGCCGAACCCTTGGCCGGGCAGGGCGGCAGCAGCGCACCGGCGCCCGAGTGGAGCCGCCGCGTGCGGCGCTCGCAGCTGGACCGGCCGACGCTGGCCAAGCCCGATCAATGGCGCGCCTACCCGTACCCCTTCGTCTACGGCACCCACGACCCCGAGCTGTTTCCGACCGAGGACTTCCGCGAGTGCTGCGCGCGCAGCCTCGCCCGCTCGCAGCTGCCGCACTGGACGCCCGACCTCGAGACCGACGACGTGCCCGACCTGATCGAGCAGATCCGCACCCGGCTGCTGCCCAAGCGCGGCGTGTTCGCGCTGCCGTCCGAGATCATCGTCACGCTCGGCGCGCAGCACGCCTACTACCTGCTCGCCGAGGCCTTGTTCGATGCCGGCACGCGCGTCGGCCTGGAGGAGCCCGGCCACCCGCATGCGCGCAACAGCTTCGCGCTGCGCGATCCGAAGTGGGTCGAGATCGCGGTCGACGACGAGGGCCTCGTGGTCGACGCGCTGCCGGCGGTCGACTACCTGTTCATCACGCCCTCGCACCAGAGCCCGACCACCGCGACGCTGAGCCTGGAGCGCCGCCAGTGGCTGCTGCGCAAGGCCGAGCTGCAGGATTTCGTCGTGATCGAGGACGACTACGAGGCCGAGAACCTGTATGAAGGCATGCCGATGCCGGCGCTCAAGAGCCTGGACAAGACCGGCCGCGTGGTCTACGTCGGCTCGGTTTCCAAGAGCCTGTCGCCGGCGCTGCGGCTGGGCTACATCGTCGCGCCGCGGGCCTTGATCAAGGAGCTGCGCGCGATCCGCCACGCGATGGTCCGGCACCCGAGCGCGTTCCTGCAGCATGCGTACGCGCTGTTCCTGTCGCTCGGCCACCACGAGTCGCACGCGCGGCGCGTCAACCAGGCGATGCAGGAGCGGCTCGCGGTCACCGCGCAGGCGCTGCGCGAGTTCCTGCCCGAGTTCGAGTTCACGCTGCCGCAGGGCGGGGCCTCGATCTGGGTGCGCGCGCCGCGCTGGCTCGACGCCGCCGAACTCGCGGCGATCGCGCGCCGCCACGGCGTGCTGATCGAGGCTGGCGAGGTCTTCTTCGCGAAGCCGCCGTACCCGTGCCCGTTCTTCCGGCTGCGGCTGTCGTCGATCGCCGCGGCCCAGATCCCGGCCGGCATCCGCGCGCTCGCGCTCGCGGTCGACGAGTTCGCGCGGGCCCGCGGCGAAGCGCGCGCGCCGCGGCTGGCGCATTGATCGACGGCAAGCTGCGCTTCGGCGAAGTGCGGCGCGAGCGCTGGACGTCAGCCTGGGCCTGCCGGTGCTCGCGTGCGGGTGGTTCGGCTGGCGCCGGCGCGCGCGGTCGCCGGCGCCCGGTCCGGGTCGGTGCTGCGCGCAAAAGCGTCAGGGTCCTGCCGCTGATCCGGCGATCGGGCATCGCCCCGAATCCCTAGAGTGCTGGAACCTGCCGGCTTGCCCTGAATGGCGCCGATGCCGGCACCGCCATTCGAGATGCCCTCACCGTGACCAGCGAACTGTTCGTCCATGTTTCCGGCGCGTGCGCGCTGCTGCTCAACGTGCTGGCGCTGTTGTGCACCTGCGAAAAGGCGCTGCGGTTCCAGTCGGGGCTCGCCGGCCTCGTCTGGGCCTTCAACAACCTGCTGCTCGGCGCCCCTGCGGCGGCGGCGTTGAGCCTGATCAATGCCGGGCGGACCGCCTCGTCGGCGGTGATGCTTCAGCGGGGCGCGCGGCTGCGCCGGCTCGCCTTCGTCGGCTTCGCCGCGGCGACGGCCGTCGTGTGCGCGCTGACGTGGCAGGGCCTGCCCTCCGTGCTGCTGTTCGCGGCGTCGCTCGTGTCCAGCTATGCGATGTTCTACCTGCGTGGCTCGGGCCTGCGCTGGGCGATGCTGCTGGTGTCGGCCTTGTGGATGTACCACGCCTGGGCGCACGCCTCGTGGGAGCAGATGGCGGCCAACGCGCTGACAGCCGTCGCGGCGCTGTACGGCGCGTGGCGCGCCGAGCGCCTCGTCCGCTAGCGGCGAGCGAATTTGCTTGCTCGAAAACCTGCGTTGCGGGCGCTGCCGGTGCGGTGCAAACTCGCGCCGACCTGCGGCTGCCGTGCACCGGGCCAGTGCGGGTGCACCAGAACAAGGGTTAGCCCCGGTGCACTGGCTCCACCGCGTCGCGCACGCTGGACCTTCGCGCTGCGGCGCCTTGCGGGCACATTCCAAGTCGCAGCCATTCCACAGGAGAGAGAGCTCATGATGACCACCTTCCCCCGATTCGCGGCCGTGTTCGCCGCCGCCTGCCTCGCGACCGGCGGCGCGTTCGCGCAGACCAAGGAGGTGACCTTCGCGCACCAGGACATGCTGGTGCCGCTGCGCACGGTGATGGAGTCCGGCGAGCTCGAGAAGGCGACCGGCTACAAGATCAACTGGCGCATGTTCGGCGGCGGCGGCGACGTGATCCGCGCGATGGCCTCGGGCGACGTCCAGGTCGGCGAGGTGGGCTCGGCCGGCGTCACCGCGGCCGCCAGCCAGGGCCAGGACCTGAAGCTGTTCTGGATCCTGGACGACATCGCCGATGCCGAGGCGCTGGTCGTGCGCAACGGCGCGGGCGTCACCAGCATCAAGGACCTGAAGGGCAAGAAGGTCGCGACGCCGTTCGTCTCGACCTCGCACTATCAATTGATGGCCGACCTGAAGGTCGAGGGCGTCGATGCGAAGGGCGTCAACGTGATGAACCTGCGCCCGCCGGAGATCGCCGCGGCCTGGGAGCGCGGCGACATCGACGCCGCGTTCATCTGGGACCCGGTCCTGACCAAGATCAAGGCCAGCGGCAAGGTGCTCGCGACCTCGGGCTCGATCGGCAAGAAGGGCTTCCCGACCTTCGACGGCCTCGTCGTCAGCGCCGACTGGGCCGCGAAGAACGAGGCCTTCATGGTCACGCTCGTGAAGGTCCTCGCGAAGGCCGACGCCGACTACCGCGCGAACGCCGCGAAGTGGACGGCCGACTCGCCGCAGGTCAAGGCGATCGCGAAGTGGACCAAGGCCGACGCGAAGGACGTCCCGCCCGCGATGGCGCTGTACCGCTTCCCGAGCGCCGAGGAGCAGCTCTCGCCCGCGTGGCTGGGCGGCGGCGCCGCGAAGGCGATGACCGACACCGCGGCGTTCCTGAAGGAGCAGGGCCGGATCCAGGAGGTCAAGCCGAACTACGCGTCGTTCGTGACGACCACCTACGTCCAAAAGGCCCTCGGCAAGTAAGCGCCCGATGCCCACGCTCGCGATCCAGGACCTGACGGTCAACTATGCCGTCAAGGGCGGCTTGCTGCAGGCGCTGGCGCCGGTGAACCTCTCGATGCGCGACGGCGATTTCGTCGTCGCGCTCGGCGCCTCGGGCTGCGGCAAGACGACGCTGCTGAACTGCATCGCCGGCTTCCTGCCGCCGTCCAGCGGGCAGATTTTGCTCGACGGCCAGCCGATCGTCGGGCCAGGCGCCGACCGCGGCGTCGTGTTCCAGAAGCACGCGCTGATGCCGTGGCTGAACGTGCGCGACAACGTCGCGCTCGGGCTGCGGCTGAACGGCGTCGGCGTGGCCGAGCGCCAGCGCATCGCCGACGAGAAGCTCGGCCTGGTCGGCCTGGAGAAATACGCCGAGCGCGCGGTCTACGAGCTCTCGGGCGGGATGCAGCAGCGCGTCGGCATCGCCCGTGCGCTCGCGAGCGACCCGGCGGTGCTGCTGATGGACGAGCCGATGGGCGCGCTCGACGCGTTCACGCGCGAGTCGGTCCAGGAGATCCTGCTGCGCGCGTGGGTCAAATCGAACAAGATGGTGTTCTTCATCACCCACTCGGTCGAGGAGGCGCTGTTCCTCGCGACGCGGCTGATCGTGATGAGCCCGAGCCCGGGGCGCATCTCGCACGTCTACGACGACGTGCCGTTCTCGCGCCAGTTCCTCGACCACGGCGACGCCCGCCGCGTCAAGTCCGAGCGCGAATTCATCCGCATGCGCGAAGAGGTGCTGGCGATCATCCATCATCGGGAGCCGGTCCATGTCTGAGATCGCGGCACCCGTCGTGACGCCCCAGCCCGCACCCGGCGCCGCGCCCGTCAACGCAGTCGCGTTGAAGACGAGCCGGTTCAAGGTCCCCGGCGAAGGCAACAGTGCGACGATCAGCGTCGTGACCGTCGTCGTGCTGCTCGCGCTGTGGGCGCTCGTCACGAACATGGGCTGGGTCAAGCCGCTGTTCCTGCCGAAGCCGCAGGCTGTGTTCCAGCAGTTCATCGAGTACCTGAACGGCACCGCGAACGACAAGCCGCTGTGGCAGCACTTCCTCGCCAGCATGCTGCGCGTGTTCTCGGCCTTCCTGCTGGCCAGCGTCACCGCGATCCCGATCGGCATCGCGATGGGCATGAGCCGCGTGATGCGCGGCATCTTCGATCCGCCGCTGGAGTTCTACCGCCCGCTGCCGCCGCTGGCCTACCTGCCGCTGATCATCATCTGGTTCGGCATCGACGAGCTGCCCAAGGTGCTGCTGATCTTCCTGAGCTGTTTCGCCCCGCTCGCGCTGGCCGCGCGTTCGGGCATGCGCAGCGCCTCGCAGGAGCAGATCAACGCGGCCTACTCGATGGGCGCGAGCTACCTGCAGGTGATCCGCCACGTGATCCTGCCGTCGGCCTTGCCCGACATCCTGGTCGGCATGCGGATCGCGATCGGCTTCGGCTGGACCACGCTGGTCGCCGCCGAGATGGTCGCGGCCAACGTCGGCCTGGGCCAGATGGTGCTGAACGCGTCGAACTTCCTGCGCACCGACATCGTGATCATGGGCATCATCGTGATCGGTGTCGTGGCCTACATGTTCGACCTGCTGATGCGCTGGGTCGAGCGCCGGCTGGTGCCGTGGAAAGGCCGCATGTAGCGCTGCGTGTCGTGGGTAATCGTCGTTGGTTGTCGATCGAAAAAAGCAGGAACACTCCATGAAACTGAATCTCTCCCGGCGTGATTTCACGCTCACCGCGGCGAACATGTTCGTCGGCGGCGTCTCGATGCTCGGCGCCGGCGGCGCGCTGGCGCAGCAAAAGCAGGTCAACCTGGGCACCTTCGGCAGCATCGACGTGCAGAACTACATCCGCGCGAAGAACTCGATGGCCAAGACCTTCGGGGCCGGCACCAAGGTCGAGTTCGTCACCGTGCGCGCGGGCTCCGAGGTGATCTCGGCGATGGCCGGCAACAGCCTGGACATGTGCAACCTCGGCTCCAGCCCGATGGTCGTCGGCTACGCCAACGGCGTGCCGGCCTCGCTCGTCTACATCTACAAGAACATCATCGACAGCGAGGCGCTGGTGGTGCAGAACAGCGCCAACATCAAGAAGCTCGCCGACCTGAAGGGCAAGCGCGTCGGGCTGCCGTTCAACACCTCGGTGCACTTCGCCGCGCTGGCCGCGTTCAAGACCGCCGGGCTCGGTGTCAACGACGTGCAGCTGATCAACATGCGCGCCGACACGATCGCGTCGGCCTGGACGCGGCGCGAGATCGACGCGAGCTACATCTGGGTCCCGGTGATCCCGACGCTCGTCGCGGACGGCGGCACGGTGCTGTTCAAGACCGGCGACCTGAACGCGACCGGGCTGGTGATGTTCGACGCCTTCCTGGTGCGCGACGAGTTCAAGAAGAAGAACCCGGAGCTCGTGCTCGCGTTCCTGAAGGACTTCGAGCAGATCGCCGCGACCTTCAAGCAGAACCCGAAGGACGTCGTCGACACGATGACCAAGTTCCTCGGCGTCGACGAGGCCGCGGTGATGCGCTCGCTGAACACTTTTTATCCGGTGCCGGCCAAGGAGCAGGTGACGGCGCGCTGGCTGGGCAAGCCGGGCGAGAAGAATTCCACTGTCGTGAAGACGCTGCAGGTGCAGGCCGAGTTTCTGAAGGAGACCGGCCAGATCAATGCGCTGCCGAAGGACCTGAACGGCCTGGTCGACAGCAGCTTCGTCGCGCAGCTCGCCTGACGTGGTCGTCAAGGCACGTTTCGACGCCGTCTCCAAGCGCTTCGGCAGCGGTGCGGACGCGGTCCAGGCGCTCGAGCCGCTGACGCTGGACATCGCCGAGAACGCGTTCGTCTGCCTGGTCGGCCCGTCCGGCTGCGGCAAGAGCACGCTGCTGAACATCCTCGCCGGCTTCGAGCAGGCGACCAGCGGCCAGGCGCTGATGGACGGCCAGCCGGTGCACGGGCCCGACCCGCGCCGCGGCGTCGTGTTCCAGCAGGGCGCGCTGTTCACCTGGATGAGCGTGCACGACAACGTCGCGTTCGGCCCGCGTGCGATCGGCAAGTCGAAGCAGGAGGCCGGGCGCATCGCCGACCGTTTTCTCGAGATGGTCGGCCTGACGAGCTTCGCAAAGCGCTTTCCGTACGAGCTCTCGGGCGGCATGCAGCAGCGCGTCGGGATCGCGCGCGCGCTCGCGAACGACCCCGAGATCCTGCTGATGGACGAGCCGTTCGCCGCGCTGGACGCGCAGACGCGCGAGCTGCTGCAGGAGGAGATCAAGCGCATCTGGCAGCAGACGCGCAAGACCGTGCTGTGGATCACCCACAGCATCGAGGAGGCGCTGTTCCTCGCGACCGACATCGTCGTGATGTCGGCGCGGCCCGGGCGCATCAAGGCGACCTTCCGGCCCGAGTTCGCGCTCAGCAAGGACCCGGCCATCGTCACGAGCGCCGAGTTCGTGCGCATGAAGGCAGACATCTTCCGGCTGCTGCGCGAGGAGGCGTTGACCGCGCAGCGCCAGGAGGACGCGCGATGAACCGCCCCGGTTCGCGCCCCGGCCGTTCGCGCTGGATCAACCTGGCCTCGTTCGTCGCGCTGCTGCTGCTGTGGTTCCTGATCACGTTGCCGATTGCCGGCAAGCCGCTGGTCGCGCCGCTCTTCCTGCCGTCGCCGGTCTCGGTCTTCGACACCTTCGTGATGCTGATGAAGAACGGCTACCAGGGCAAGTCGCTCTGGTACCACCTGGGCATCAGCCTGTTCCGCTTCGGCCTGGCCTTCGTGCTGACGGTGGTGGTCGCGGTGCCGCTGGGCCTCTGGATGGGGATGAACGAGACCGTCAAGGCGGTGCTCGATCCGCCGATCGAGATCACGCGGCCGATGCCCAAGCTCGCGCTGCTGCCGCTGTTGATCATCTGGTTCGGCATCGGCGAGGTCGCGAAGGTCGTGATCATCGTGCTCGCGCTGTTCCCGATCCTGTCGATCAGCGCGATGCAGGCGGTGCGCGGCGTCGGCCAGCGCAAGGTGCAGGCGGCGCTCGCGCTCGGCGCGTCGCGCATGACGATCTTCCGGCGCGTGATCTTCCCGGCCAGCCTGCCGGGCATCTTCACCAGCATCCGCGTCAGCATCGGGCTGGGCGTCACGATGCTGGTCGGCGCCGAGATGATCGCGACCAGCGCGGGCATCGCGTACATGGCGATGTCGGCGTCCGATTTTCTGCTGACCAACGTGGTGTTGGTAGGCGCATTGATCATGGCGGCACTCGGCTACGGGCTCGATTTGATCGCCCGTGCGGTCGAGAGCCGCGTCGTGCACTGGGGTGGAAAGGAAGGTTGATTCGATGAAGACATTGCCCGAACACGGCCGCTCGTGGGCCGATCTCGAACCGGAATTGAAGGCCACCGGCGAGCACGACGTGGCCTGGCGCGACGGCCGCGCCCCGGCCTTTGTTCACTTCGCCGGCGACGACGTGCTGGAGGTCGCGAAGAAGGCGTATCTGATGTACTTCTCCGAGAACGGCCTGGGGCTGCGTGCGTTCGGGAGCCTCGCGAAGTTCGAGTCCGAAGTGGTCCAGATGGGCCTCGGCTTGCTGAACGGCGGCGCAGGCGCCCGCGGCGCGATGACGACCGGCGGCACCGAGAGCATCTTTCTCGCGGTCAAGGCGGCGCGCGACCGCGCGCGTCAGATGAACCCGAAGCTCGGCACGCCGACGCTCGTGCTCGCGTACAGCGCGCACCCGGCCTTCGACAAGGCGGCGCACTTCCTCGATCTGAAGACGATCCGCACGCCGCTGCGCGCCGATTTCACCGCCGACCCGGCCGCGATGCAG
>DASYCA010000336.1:0-14223 GCA_036500445.1 Burkholderiaceae bacterium
GTGCGAGACCGGCAAGCCGGACCTGGCCTACGCCAAGCGCTTCGCCGACGCGATCCACGCCAAGTTCCCGGGCAAGCTGCTGGCCTACAACTGCTCGCCGTCGTTCAACTGGAAGAAGAACCTGGACGACGCGACGATCGCGAAGTTCCAGCGCGAGCTCGGCGCGATGGGCTACAAGTTCCAATTCATCACGCTGGCCGGCTTCCACAGCCTGAACTACTCGATGTTCAACCTGGCCCACGGCTATGCGCGCAACAACATGAGCGCGTTCGTCGAGCTCCAAGAGGCTGAATTCGCGGCCGCCGAGCGCGGCTTCACCGCGGTCAAGCACCAGCGCGAGGTCGGTACCGGCTACTTCGACGCGGTGACGACGACGATCGAGGCCCAAGCCTCGACCGGCGCGCTGAAGGGCTCGACCGAGGACGAGCAGTTCTTCGACGCCAAGCACGCCTGACGGTCCGGCGCCCTGCGGCGCCTCCCCGGTTTGCGCCCCAAAAAGCCCCGCGGCACCGCCGCGGGGCTTTTTTCTTGGGTGGGCCGCCCCCATGTCAGCGGACACGCCGCACGCCTGCCAGCACTCACCGCAAATTGCAAGCTGGCACCAAATAAGCATGTAACCTTTTGCCTGGATGCCTCGATCGTCGGTGCTTACCCTTAGAGTAGCGTCCATCGTGAGAAAAACATCACGAACGCTTTACGCACCCAGAACGTTTCAGAGACGCATGCTCCACGACCTCGTCACCGCCAACTCTTTTGATCCGGCCACCACGGCCGCGCCGCCGAACCGGCCGAACGCCCGACCGCTGCGGGCCTGGGCCCTCGCGGCGCTGGCGGTGACGCTGTCGCTCGTGCTGGCCGCCCCCGCGCTGGCGCGCGCCGCGCTCGGCTTCGACGACGTCACGGCACGCGCACGCGAACTGGCGACCGAAACCTACAAGCCGCCGATCTCGCAACTCTCGCCCGAGCTGCGCGCACTCGACTACGACGCCTACCGCAGCATCCGTTTCCGTCCTGATCACGCGCTGTGGCGGGCCGAGAAGCTGCCGTTCGAGCTGCAGTTCTTCCCGACCGCGCGCGGCTTCCAGGACGCGGTGCGGATCAACACGATCGAGGGCAACGTCACGAAGCGGATCGAGCCCGATCCGGAGATGTTCGATTTCGGCAGCAACCAGCTCGACGAGAAGAAGCTGCACGGGATGGGTTTTGCCGGCTTCCGGGCTCACTACGCGATGAACCGGCCGGACTACAAGGACGAGGTCGTCGTGTTTCTCGGCGCGAGCTACTTCCGCGCGGTTGGAAAGCACCAGATCTACGGCCTGTCGGCGCGCGGCCTGGCGGTCGACACCGCGACGGCGGCCGGGGAGGACTTCCCGCGCTTCAGCGAGTTCTGGATCGAGCGCCCGAAGCCCAGCGCGACGACGCTGACGATCTATGGCCTGCTCGACTCCCGGCGCGTGACCGGCGCCTACAAATTCGTCGTCGTTCCCGGCGCCGAGACGGTGATGACGGTCAATTCGCGCGTGTTCGTGCGCGACGACGTGCCCAAGCTCGGCATCGCGCCGATGAGCACGATGTTCGAATTCGGTGCGAACCAGCCCGGCCCGCAGGACGACTACCGCCCCGAGGTGCACGACTCCGACGGCCTGTCGATCCAGACCGGCGAAGGCGAGTGGATCTGGCGCCCGCTCGTGAACCCGAAGCGGCTTTTGATCACCTCGTTCACGACGACCAATCCGCGCGGCTTCGGAATGATGCAGCGCGAACGCCTGGCGACGCGCTTCGAAGACCCCGAGTCGCTGTTCGAACGCCGTCCGAGTCTGTGGATCGAGCCGCTGGGCAGCTGGGGCAAGGGCAGGGTGGAGCTGGTGCAGATCCCGACGCCGGACGAAACCAACGACAACATCGTCGCGTACTGGGTGCCGGAGCGGGCCCCGTCGCGCGGCAAGCCGATCGAATACGGCTACCGGATGCACTGGCAGATGCCGGGCCAGACGCCCGCCGGCAAGGGCTGGGTCGTGCAGACCCGGCGCGGCCGCGGCTATGTGCGCCAGCCCGACGGCGACCTGAACTTCGTCGTCGACTTCGACGGCCCGACCCTGCGCGCGCTCGCGCCCGACGCCAAGCCCGAGGCCGCCGTCGAGCTCGGCGGCAACGCCGAATTGCGCGAGCGCAACCTGTTTCGCAACGCCGAGAACGGCACTTGGCGCATGACGGTGCGCGTCAAGCGCGCCGACGCGGCCAAGCCGATCGAGATACGCGCCGCGATCAAGCTCGCGCAGAACACCTTGACCGAAACTTGGAGCTACATCGTTCCGCCCGAATCGGAGAAGCCATGAACCAGCCGACGACCGACACGACGCTTCGTGCGCATCCGCCCATTCACCGCTCGTCGATGGTGCCCAAACCCTGGGCCGGCCACCCGTTCCTGCGGCCGCTGCGCCGGCTGTTCGGCCACAAGATACCGAACTACCGCCAGGCCGGCGACGACCGCCCGTTGATGCTGCGCCGCGTCGCGCTGCTGGTGCTGGTCGCACTCGGCGCGATCGTCGGCACCGACACGATGATCGACGTGCTGCCGCTGCACGGCGGCAGCTGGCCCGAGCAGGGGCTGCTGCTGTTGTTCGCGGTGCTGTTCGCGTGGATCTCGGCCGGCTTCTGGACCGGCGTGATGGGCGCCTGGGTGCTGCTGCGCGGCAAGGACCGCAACGCGGTGACGAACAGCCTGCGCGGCCCGCAGCAGCCGATCGCCGCCGAGGCCCGCACCGCGATCATCATGCCGATCTGCAACGAGGACGTCTCGACCGTCTTCGCCGGGCTGCGCGCGACCTATGAATCGCTGGCCCGCAGCGAGGGCCACGGGCAGTTCGACTTCTTCATCCTCAGCGACACCAACCAGCCCGACCTGCGCGCCGCCGAGCAGGCGGCGTGGACCCAGCTGGTCGGCGCACTGAAGCGCGACGACGGCACGCCGGTGCGCGTCTACTACCGCTGGCGCCAGCACCGCAGCAAGCGCAAGGCCGGCAACGTCGCCGACTTCTGCCGCCGTTGGGGCGCCGACTACCGCTACATGGTCGTGCTGGACGCCGACAGCGTGATGACCGGCGACTGCCTGACCGGCCTGGTGCGCCTGATGGAGGCGCACACTGACGCCGGCATCATCCAGACCGCCCCGCGCGCCTGCGGCCACGAGACGCTGCATGCGCGCATCCAGCAGTTCGGCTCGCGCGTCTACGGCCCGCTGTTCACGGCCGGAATGCACTTCTGGCAGCTCGGCGAATCGCATTACTGGGGCCACAACGCGATCCTGCGCGTGGCGCCCTTCATCGAGCATTGCGCGCTCGCGCCGATCCCGGGCCAGACCTCGCTGTCGGGCGACGTGATGTCGCACGATTTCGTCGAGGCCGCGCTGATGCGCCGCGCCGGCTGGAAGGTCTGGATCGCCTACGACCTGGACGGCAGCTACGAGCAGGTCCCGCCGAACCTGCTGACCGAAGTCCAGCGCGACCGCCGCTGGTGCCACGGCAACCTGCAGAACTCGCGCCTGATGTTCGAGCCGGGGCTGCACCCGGTCCACCGCACGGTCTTCCTGACCGGCGTGCTGGCCTACGCGTCGGCGCCGCTGTGGCTCGCGTTCCTGCTCGTCTCGACCGTGCTGTTCGCGAGCCAGGTGCACGAGATCCCGAAGTACTTCATCGAGCCGTATCAACTGTTCCCGATCTGGCCGACCGTGAACCTGAAGCTGATGCTGACGCTGTTCGGCCTGACCGCGGTGCTGCTGCTCGCGCCGAAGCTGATGTCGCTCCTGATCATCACGCTGCGCGGCCAGGCGCGCGAGTTCGGCGGCGTGCTGCGGTTGTGGGGCGGCGCGGTGATCGAGTTCCTGCACTCGCTGCTGCTCGCACCGGTGCGCATGCTGTTCCACAGCCAGTTCGTGCTGGCCGCGCTGACCGGCTGGAAGCTCGACTGGAAGTCGCCCCCGCGCGGCGAGTCGGTCACACCCTGGAGCGAGGCACTGCGCCGCCACGGCGTGCACTCGCTGCTGGCGGTGGTCTGGGTCGGCGCGATCCTGTACAGCGGCGCCGCGTTCCCGTGGTGGTTGTCGCCGATCATCGTCGGGCTGCTCGCCGCGATCCCGATCTCGGCCTGGGCCAGCCACTCGGGTCCCGGCCGCTGGCTGCGCGCACGCGGCGTGCTGCTGATCCCCGAGGAGGTGCACGAGCCGGAGGTGCTGCGCGAGGCGCGGCGCTATGCGGAAGGCTTCGACGGCGAGCTGCGCTTCGACGCCGTGGTCCGCGACGCCGAGGTACACCACCGCGTCACGCGTGCCGTCGCGGTGCACGCGCCGGCGCGCGGCGCGAAGCACGCGGCGCGCGCCGCGCTGATCGCGACAGCGGCCCGGGATGGCGTGCAGGCGATCAACCTGGCGCAACGCCACCGCCTGCTCGGCGACCGGCATGCGCTGCGCGAGCTGCACGAGCGCGTGATCCAGCGCCAGGCGCACCCGGCCTGGTGGGGCATGGACGACCGGCGCAGCGCGCCACGCGCGTCGCTGCGCGCCAGCGCGACCTGGCACCGCAAATCCAGGGTCGCGATCGTCGATCCCTGATCCGCGACGGTTGACCCCCGGGCGAGGGGTCGGTTATGGTCAGGCCATCATGACCGACACCCTCGCCGACCTGCGCCGCCTGCTGCGCGACTGCCGCACCATCGCGGTCGTCGGCCTGTCGCCCGAGTGGCACCGCCCGAGCCATTTCGCCGCCAAGTACATGCAGGCCAAGGGCTACCGCATCATCCCGGTGAACCCGCGCTGCACCGAGATCCTCGGCGAGCGCTGCTATCCCGATCTGCTCGAGATCCCCGAAGCGGTCGACATGGTCGATGTGTTCCGCCGCACCGCCGACGTTCTGCCGATCGCGCAACAGGCGGTCCGGATCAAGGCGCGCTGCCTGTGGCAGCAGCTCGGCGTGCTGAATCTCGAGGCCGACCGCCTCGCGCGCGACGCGGGGCTCGATTCGGTGATGGACCGCTGCGTCAAGATCGAGCATGCGCGCCTGTTCGGCGGGCTGCATTGGGCCGGCGTCAACACCCGCGTCATTTCGGCGGCGCGGCCGCACTGAACCCGAGCACCCCCGCGATGGCCGACCGTTCCTTCCAGCCCGAAACCCTGGCGATCCACGCCGGGCAGATCCCCGATGCCGCGACCGGCGCGCGGGCGCTGCCGATCTACCAGACGACCAGCTTCGTGTTCGACAGCGCCGAGCACGCGGCCAACCTGTTCAACCTCGCGACCTTCGGCAATGTGTATTCGCGGCTGTCGAACCCGACGGTCGCGGCGCTCGAGGAGCGCGTCGCCGCACTGGAAGGCGGCCGCGCCGGGCTGGCGTCGGCGAGCGGGATGGCGTCCGAGGCGATGGCGCTGATGACCTTGCTGCAGCAGGGCGACCACGTCGTCGCGGCCGGCGCGCTGTACGGCGGCTCGGTCAGCATGCTCGCGGTGAATTTGAAAAAGCTCGGGATCGAGACGAGCTTCGTCGATGCGGGTTCGCCGGAGGCGTTTGCCGCCGCGATGCGGCCGACGACCCGCGCGGTCTTCGCCGAGAGCCTGGGCAACCCGAGCCTCGCGGTGCTCGACATCGCGGCGGTCGCCGAGGTCGCACACGCGCACGGCGTGCCGCTGATCGTCGACAACACCGTGCCGTCGCCGTTCCTGTGCAACCCGATCCGCTTCGGCGCCGACATCGTCGTCCACTCCGCGACCAAGTACCTCGCCGGCCATGGCACGACGCTGGGCGGCGTGATCGTCGAGAGCGGCAAATTCCCGTGGGACAACGGCAAGTTCCCCGGCATGACGGAACCGTCGCCCGGCTATCACGGCGTCAAGTTCTTCGAGACCTTCGGTGATTTCGGCTTCACGATGCGGGCCCGCATGGAAACGCTGCGCGTCTACGGTGCGGCCCTGTCGCCGATGAGCGCGTGGCAGATCCTGCAAGGGACCGAGACCTTGCATGTGCGGATGGAGCGGCATTGCCAGAACGCGCTGAAGGTGGCCGAGTTCCTGCGCGGCGATCCCCGCGTGAGCTGGGTCAACTATCCGGGCCTCGCGGATCATCCGCAGCACGATCTGGTCGCGAAGCAGATGAGGGCGGTCGACGGCAAGCCCGGCGCCTCGGGCTTGCTCGCGTTCGGCGTGAAATCACGATCGGCCAGCGCCGAGGGCGGCCTGTCGGCCGGCGTAAAGTTCATCGAGTCGGCCCAGTTCATGAGCCACCTCGCGAACATCGGCGACACCCGCACCTTGATCATCCACCCGGCGTCGACCACCCACCGCCAGCTCGACGACGCGCAGCAGCGGGCCGCCGGCGTGCTGCCCGACATGGTGCGGATGTCGGTCGGCCTGGAGCACATCGACGACATCCTGTGGGACATCGACCAGGCACTCGCGAAGGCAGGGGACTGAGATGAGCACGCCCTACGGCCACGGCCTGGACAAGAACCCCGCCAATTTCGCGGCGCTGTCGCCGGTCAGCTTCATCGAGCGCAGCGCCGAGGTCTTCGGTGACCTGCCGGCGCTGATCCACGGCCGCCGTCGGTATTCATGGAAGCAGCTGCGCGACCGCTCGGCGCGCTTGGCCGCAGCGCTGCGCGCGCTGGGCGTCGGCCGCATGGACACCGTCAGCGTGATGCTGCCGAACACGCCCGAGATGGTCGAGGCGCACTACGCGGTGCCGGCCCTGAACGCGGTGCTGAACACGCTGAACACGCGCCTGGATGCGCCGCTGCTCGCGTGGCAGATGGCTCATTGCGAGGCCAAGGTCGTGATCACCGACCGCGAGTTCGCGCCGACGATGGCGCTCGCGCTGCGCACGCTGCGTAGGGATCACGGCCGCACGCCGATCGTGATCGACGTCAGCGACTCCGAATACGACGGCCCCGGCGAGCCGCTGGGCACCCACGAGTACGAGGCCTTGCTCGCCGCGCACGACCCGCTCGCGCGACTGGAAGGGCCGCAGGACGAATGGGACGCGATCGCGGTCTCCTACACCTCCGGCACGACCGGCGACCCGAAGGGCGTCGTCACGCACCACCGCGGCGCCTACCTGAACGCGGTCTGCAACGCGGCGACCTGGACGATGCCGCACTTCCCGACCTACCTGTGGACGCTGCCGATGTTCCACTGCAACGGCTGGTGCTTCCCGTGGACGATCGCGATGCTGGGCGGCGTGCATGTCTGCCTGCGTCGCGTCGATGCGGCGCACATCCTCGCGGCGATGCGCGAGCACGGCGTCGACCACTACTGCGCCGCGCCGATCGTCCACAACCTGCTGATCGCCGCGCCCGCCGAGCTGCGCACCGGCATCACGCAACAGGTGCGCGGGATGGTTGCCGGTGCCGCGCCGCCGGCCGCGATGATCGAGGGCATGGCGCGGCTCGGCTTCGACATCACCCACGTCTACGGCCTGACCGAGGTCTACGGCCCGGCGTCGGTGGCGGTCAAGCGCGACAGCTGGGCAAGTGAAAGCCTGTCCGAACAGACGCGCCTGAACGGCCGCCAGGGCGTGCGCTACGTGCTGCAGGAAGGCATGACGGTGCGGGATCCGCTCTCGATGGCCGAGACGCCGGCCGACGGCCAGACCATGGGCGAGATCATGTTCCGCGGCAACATCGTGATGAAGGGCTACCTGAAGAACGCGGGCGCAAGCGCGGCGGCCTTCGAGGGCGGCTGGTTCCACACCGGCGACCTCGCGGTGATGGAGCCCGACCGCTACGTCAAGATCAAGGACCGCAGCAAGGACATCATCATCTCCGGCGGCGAGAACATCAGCTCGCTCGAGGTCGAGGACGCGCTGTACCGCCATGCCGCGGTGATGGCCTGCGCCGTGGTCGCGAAGCCGCACCCGAAGTGGGGCGAGACGCCGCTCGCGTTCGTCGAATTGAAACCCGGCGCGGCGGCCACGGCCGACGAGCTGATGGCCCATTGCAAGACCCTTCTCGCCGGCTACAAGGTGCCGCGTGAGATCCTGTTCGAGCCGATTCCGAAGACCTCGACCGGCAAGATCCAGAAATTCCAATTGCGCGAGCGGGCGAAAAGCGGCGCGGCGCTCGACTGAAGGCAGGGCCATGACTTCCACTGATGCACTGGTGCTGCGGCACACCGACGAACGCGGTGTCGTCGCGCTGACGCTGAACCGGCCGCAGGCCTTCAACGCGTTGTCCGAGGCGATGCTGGCGGCGCTCGCCGTCGAGCTGGACGCGGTCGCGCTGGACGAGTCGGTGCGCGCCGTCGTGCTCGGCGCGGCTGGCAAGGCCTTCAGCGCCGGCCACGACCTGAAGGAGATGCGCGCCGAGCCGTCGCTCGAGTACTACCAGCGCCTGTTCGCGCAGTGCACGCAGGTGATGCTCGCGATCCAGCGCCTGCCGGTGCCGGTGATCGCGCGCGTGCAGGGCGTCGCGACGGCGGCGGGCTGCCAGCTCGTCGCGATGTGCGACCTCGCGGTCGCGAGCCGCGACGCGAAGTTCGCGGTCAGCGGCGTCAAGCTGGGCCTGTTCTGCTCGACGCCCAGCGTCGCGCTGTCGCGCAACCTGTCGCGCAAGGCGGCGTTCGAGATGCTGGTGACCGGCGCCTTCATCGACGCCGACGAGGCCAAGGCCAAGGGCCTCGTGAACCGCGTCACCGAGACCTCGCAGCTCGATGCCGAGGTCGAATCGCTGGTCTCGTCGATCGTCGCGAAGCCGCGTGTCGCGATCGCGATGGGCAAGGCCTTGTTCTACCGCCAGCTCGAGACCGGCATCAAGGCAGCCTACGAGGACGCCGGCCGGACGATGGCGGCCAACATGATGGACGCGAGTGCGCTCGAAGGTGTGCAGGCCTTCATCGACAAGCGCCCGCCGGACTGGAAATAGCCGGCGCCGCGGGATTCACATCCCGCTGTAGTTCGGCCCGCCGCCGCCCTCGGGCGCGACCCAGACGATGTTCTGCGTCGGGTCCTTGATGTCGCAGGTCTTGCAGTGCACGCAGTTCTGCGCGTTGATCTGCAGCCGGTCCGAGTTGTCCTCGTTCTTCACGAACTCGTAGACGCCGGCCGGGCAGTAGCGGGCCTCGGGGCCGGCGTATTTCGCGAGATTGATCGCGACCGGCACGCTCGCGTCCTTCAGGGTCAAGTGCGCCGGCTGGTGCTCGTTGTGGTTGGTGTTGCTGATGAACACGCTGGACAGGCGGTCGAAGGTCAGCACGCCGTCGGGCTTCGGGTAGGCGATCTGCGGGCACTCGGCGGCGGGCTTGAGCCGAAGGTGATCGGGCTCGGTGCGGTGGATCGTCCAGGGCGGGCGCTTCACGCCCATCAGCGGCAACAGCCACTGCTCGACGCCGGTCATGAACGAGCCGACGTACACGCCTTTCTTGAACCACTGCTTGAAGTTGCGCGACTGGTCGAGCTCGGCGTGCAGCCAGCTCTTCCTGAACTCGGCCGGGTAGGCGTTCAGCACATCGTGCTTGCGCTCGACCTTCAGCGCGTTGTAGGCGGCCTCGGCCGCGAGCATTCCGGTCTTCATCGCCGCGTGGCTGCCCTTGATGCGCGCGGCATTCAAGGTGCCGGCCTCGCAGCCGACCAGCGCGCCGCCCGGGAATACCAGCTTCGGCAGGCTCAGCAGGCCGCCCGCGGTGATCGCCCGTGCGCCGTAGCCGATGCGCTTGCCGCCCTCGAGGAAATCCTTGATGCGGGGGTGGGTCTTCCAGCGCTGCATCTCCTCGAACGGGCTCAGCCACGGGTTGGTGTAGTCGAGGCCGACGACCAGCCCGAGCGTGACCTTGTTGTCCTCCAGGTGGTACATGAAGCCGCCGCCGTAGGTCATCGGGTCCATCGGCCAGCCGGCGGTGTGCACGACCAGGCCGGGCTGGTGGCGGGCCGGGTCGATCTCCCAGAGTTCTTTCACGCCGATCGCGTAGGACTGCGGGTCGCGCCCGGCGTCGAGCTTGTACTTCGCGATCAGCTGGCGGCCGAGCTGGCCGCGCGCGCCCTCGGCGAAGATCGTGTATTTCGCGTGCAGCTCCATGCCGAGCTGGAACTCGCCGGTCGGAACAAAGTCCTTGCCGACGCCCATGTTGCCGGTCGCGATGCCCTTGACGCTGTTGTCGTCGTTGTAGAGCACTTCGGTCGCCGCGAAGCCGGGGAAGATCTCGACGCCGAGCGCCTCGGCCTGCTGGCCCAGCCAGCGCACGACGTTGCCGAGGCTGATCACGTAGTTGCCTTCGTTGTGGAAGCACTCGGGGATCAGATAGCTCGGCGTCTCGAACGCGCCGGTCTCGCTCAGGAACATCACCTGGTCGGCGACGACCGGCTGGTTCAGCGGCGCGCCGAGCTCCTTCCAGTTCGGGAACAGCTCGGCCATCGCGCGCGGGTCCATCACCGCGCCGCTCAGGATGTGGGCGCCGGGCTCCGAGCCTTTCTCGAGCACGACGACCGATACTTCCTTGCCCTCGAGCGCCGCGAGCTGCTTGAGCCGGATCGCCGCCGACAGGCCGGCCGGGCCCCCGCCGACCACGACGACGTCGTACTCCATCGCTTCGCGCGGACCGTGTTCGGCGAGGATTTCAGCGGGCGTCATGCGGCATCCTTGAAGCTGTTGGTTTGCGCAAGATTCTACGGGCGCGGACCTGCTATCGTTCCCAGCACTTGTTCCAGGCAATACGCAGGATTTCCAGAGGAGAAACGCATGAGCTACAACATCGATCTGTCGGGCCGCGTCGCGCTCGTGACCGGCGCGTCCAGCGGCCTGGGCACCCAGTTCGCGAAAGTGCTGGCCCAGGCCGGCGCCGGCGTCGTGCTGGCCGGGCGGCGCGTCGAGCGGCTGAAGGCCTTGCGCGCCGAGATCGAATCCGAAGGCGGCGACGCCCACGTCGTCGAGCTCGACGTCACCGACCACGACAGCATCAAGGCCGCGATCGCGCACGCCGAGACCGAGACCGGCACGATCGACATCCTCGTCAACAACTCCGGCGTCAGCACGACGCAAAAGCTCACCGAGGTCACGCCGGAAGACTACGACTACGTCTTCGACACCAACACCAAGGGGGCGTTCTTCGTCGCGCAGGAGGTCGGCAAGCGCATGCTCGCGCGTGCCAAGGGCGCCGCGCCGGGCACCTTCACCGGCGGGCGCATCGTCAACATCGCGTCGATGGCCGGGCTCAAGGTGCTGGGCCAGATCGGCGTGTACTGCATGAGCAAGGCCGCGGTGATCCACATGACGCGGGCGATGGCGCTGGAGTGGGGCCGCTACGGCATCAACGTCAACGCGATCTGCCCCGGCTACATCGACACCGAGATCAACCACCACCACTGGCAGACCGACCAGGGCCGCAAGCTGATCGACATGCTGCCGCGCAAGCGCGTCGGCCAGCCGAAGGACCTGGACGCGCTGCTGATGATGCTGTGCGCGAACGAGAGCCACTTCATCAACGGTGCGGTGATCCAGGCCGACGACGGCTTCGCGCTCTGATCCATGAGCTTGCGGGCGCTGTCACTGCTGGAAGGCCGGGTCCTGGGCGTGCTGATCGAGAAGGCGCACACCGTGCCCGACAGCTACCCGCTGTCGCTGAATTCGCTGACGCTGGGCTGCAACCAGAAGACCGCGCGCGAGCCGGTGCTGAACGCGACCGAGGCCGAGGTGCAGGACGCGGTGCTGGCGCTGAAGGCGCTGCACCTGGTGGCCGAGGCGAGCGGCTCGCGCGTCACGCGCTACGAGCACAACGCCGGCCGCGTGATGGCGCTGCCCTCGCAGTCGATCGCGCTGCTGGCCACGCTGGTGCTGCGCGGCCCGCAGACGGTGTCGGAGCTGCGCAGTGCGTCCGAGCGGCTGCACCGCTTCGCCGACCTGTCGTCGGTCGAAGGGTTTCTGGACGAGCTCGCGGCCCGGCCGGACGACAAGGGCGGGGCGCTCGTCGTGAAGCTGCCGCGTGCGCCGGGCGCGCGCGAACCGCGCTGGGCCCATCTGCTGAGCGGTGCGGTCGACGTTTCATCCATGCCGGTCGCGACCGATTCGGCCGATTTCGTCGCGGCCAGCGAGATCGCCGCGCTGAAGGCGCAGCAGGCCGCGATGCAGTCCGAGCTCGGTGAACTGCGCGCGCTCGTCGAACGCCTCTACGCCGAGCTCGGCGTGACCCGAACCTGAACCGGGACGTTGACGATGCGATTCGAACTGCCGGAACAAAAGAAGCTCACCTACGAGATGGTGATCCCGATCCGCTGGGGCGACATGGACGCGATGGGCCATGTCAACAACACGGTCTACTTTCGCTACTTCGAGACCGTGCGGCTCGACTGGTGCCACCAGATCGGCGCGACGCCGGACGCCAACGGCGTCGGCCCGGTCATCGTCAACGCGTTCTGCAACTTCATCAAGCAGCTGGCCTACCCGGGCGACGTGATCGCGAAGCATTACGTCGCGAACCCCGGCCGCACCAGTTTCGACACCTACGTCACGCTGGAACGGACCGACGCGCCGGGCCTGCTGTACGCGACGGGTGGGGCGAAGATGGTGTGGATCGACTACGTCGCCGAGAAGTCGGTGCCGCTGCCGGAAGCAGTTCGGCGCCTCATCACCGATTGAGCGGAACCGGAGCCGAGCGGCCTCAGGGCTTCTCGGGCGGTTCGACCGCGGGCCCGAGGTAGTTCGAGACCAGCTTGAAGTAGCGGTCGTAGAAGCTCGCCGCGGTGATCGTCTCGCTCGCGACCTTCACCAGCGAATCGTCGCTGCCGGTGAACGGCAGCGACAGCGAGCCGATTACGCCCACGCCCACGCTCGCCGAGTTGTTGCTCTTCTTCAGCGCGTAGCGCTCCTGCAGCGCGCTGGCGAACACCAGCGTCTTGTCGGCGCCCTTCGTGTCGGGCGTGCAGACGACGCGGAACTCGATCTCGACGTGGCTGTCGGCCTCCTGCTGGAAGCTCTTGCGCGCGTTCACGAGCTCGGTGGTCGCGGCGTTCACGGCGTAGCCCTGGCTCAGCAGCGCCCGCCGTGCGGCCTCGCAGGCCTGCGGCCCGCCGGCGGCGAAGTTGCGCGCGTAGGTGTCGCTGGCCTCGAACTCCTCGCGCTGGAACGGGGTGGTCTTGGGGCCTGCGCAGGCCGAGACGAGCACCAGGAGCGTGCCCAGAACAAAAATGGTCTTCATGCCCGCGCGATTCTACGAAAGCGCGAATGGGTCGGGCATTTCGTCGGATTAGACTTGGGGCAGTAACTTCGGAGATGGCTCATGAAGAAAGTGTTCCCCAGTGCCGCGGCGGCGCTCCAGGGGGTCGTGAAGGACGGCCAGCTGATGGCGGTCGGCGGCTTCGGCCTGTGCGGGATTCCCGAGGCGCTGATCCAGGCGCTGCGGGATTCCGGCGTCAAGAACCTCAGCGTGATCTCGAACAATGCCGGGGTCGACGGCTTCGGCCTCGGGCTGCTGCTCGAAACGCGCCAGATCAAGCGGATGATTTCGAGCTACGTCGGCGAGAACAAGGAGTTCGAGCGCCAGTACCTGGCCGGCGAGCTCGAGCTCGAGTTCACGCCGCAGGGCACGCTGGCCGAAAAGCTGCGCGCCGGCGGCGCCGGCATCCCGGCCTTCTTTACAAAGACCGGCGTCGGCACGCTGGTTGCCGAGGGCAAGGAGCTGCGCGAATTCGACGGCCAGACCTACGTGATGGAGCGCTCGCTCGTCCCCGAGGTTTCGCTCGTGAAGGCCTGGAAGGCCGACGAGAGCGGCAACCTGGTGTTCCGCCTGACCGCCCGCAACTTCAACCCGGCCGTCGCGATGGCCGGCAAGATCACGATCGTCGAGGTCGAAGAGATCGTCCCGACCGGCAGCCTCGCGCCCGATTCGATCCACCTGCCGGGCATCTACGTGCACCGCATCGTGCTGAACGCGACGCCGGAGAAGCGGATCGAGAAACGAACGATCACCGAGAAATCGGCGGCACAGAAAGTGGGAGCCTGACATGGCCTGGACGCACGATCAAATGGCGGCCCGCGCGGCCAAGGAGCTGCAGGACGGCTTCTACGTGAACCTGGGCATCGGGCTGCCGACGCTGGTGGCGAACTTCGTCGCCCCCGACATCGAGGTCTGGCTTCAGAGCGAAAACGGCCTGCTGGGCATCGGCCCGTTCCCGACCGAGGAAGAGGTCGACGCCGACATGATCAACGCCGGCAAGCAGACCGTGACCACGCTGCCCGGCTCGTCGATCTTCTCCAGCG
>DASYCA010000337.1:0-2877 GCA_036500445.1 Burkholderiaceae bacterium
TTTGAGCCGAAGGCGAGTTTGCGCGGACCCCGCGAAAAGCGAGCACCGCAGGTTGCCCCGTAGCGTAGCGAAGGGGTCGCGCGCAGTGGGGTCGCCTTTTCTTGCTTACTTCTTTTGGCGAGACAAAAGAAGTAAGTCGCCCGCCGGGGCGAGTCCCGGCCGACGGCCTCAACAACAAATGCAACCCAATCAAAGGCCCGGTGCCCTCACCCCAGCCCTCTCCCGGAGGGAGAGGGAGCAAGAGAGAGAGAGCAAGACCCCGACAGACGAGCTACGCCGCTCGCGGTATGGCCGCCGCTCATCATCCGCGTCAAAGTCGTCGTCCCGCCGCAGCCCGGCGCCCAGGAGACGCCATGAGCAGCAACCGCTATCCGATCATCTACGTCCGCGGCTACGCGATGACCGCGTCGGAGCGCGACGAGACGGCGGCCGATCCGTTCTGCGGCTTCAATGTCGGCTCGACGGTTTACCGCGCCACGGTCGACAAGAAGGCCGCGGCGCAGAAGTTCGTCTTCGAGTCGCCGGTGGTGCGGCTGCTGTCGGAGTTCGGCTACCAGAACGTCTACCAGAACGGCCTCGATATCCTCGATGCCGACTGGAAGCCGCCACCGGACGTGACCGGGAAGGACGTGGATGGCATTCCCTCCACCTCGATCGTCATCTACCGCTACTACGACGCCGGCTCCGAGCTGCTGGGCGACGGCCAGGCGCGCGACGTGAAGGCCTATGCCCAGGGCCTGGGCCAGCTGATCCTGCGCGTGCGCGACCTGGTCGCGCAGCATCCGGTCAACGCGTTGGCGAAGGACCAGTTCCGCTGCTACCTCGTCGCCCATTCGATGGGCGGACTGGTGGTGCGCGCCTTCCTGCAGAACCATGCGCTAGGCAGCGACGAGGCACGCGCCAGCGTCGACAAGGTGTTCACCTATGCGACGCCGCACAACGGGATCGATGTCGGCGGCATCAACGTGCCGAGCTGGCTGTCGGCCAGCGAGATGAATACCTTCAATCGCGACAAGATGGCCGACTACCTCGACACGCCCGCGATCGATGGCCGCGTCGACTGCCTGCCGGCCGGCATCCAGCCGCCGCCGGAACGCTTCTTCTGCATGGTCGGCAGCAACCGCGGCGACTACGAGGTGGCGCAGGGCCTGTCGCGCATGTTCGCCGGCCAGGGCAGCGACGGCCTGGTGCGCATCGACAACGCCGCGCTCTGGTACAAGGACGCCGCCGGCAGGCTGCAGCCGACGGCCCGCGCCTTCACCTACCGTTCACACTCGGGCTTCTTCGGCATCGTCAACTCCGAGGAGGCTTACCAGAACCTGGTGCGCTTCCTGTTCGGCGACGTGCGCGTGGACCTGTGGTTCGATGTCGACAAGGTCGCGCTGCCGCCGGACATTCCGAAGGACGCGGACGTCGATGCGCTCTACCAGGTCGAGCTGCTCGCCGCGCCGCGCGGCAAGCGCTGGTACCTGAGCCGGCGCGTGGCCGAGGAAGACTCGCCGGCCTGCCGCACGCACAAGGAGCTGATGGACGCGGCGAACCCGGACAACAAGTCGATCTATCTGTCGACCGTGTTCCTGGCCAACCGCGCGAAGGTCGATCCGAACCGGCGCACGCTGGCCTACGCGATGACGCTCGGCGTGCGGGTGCCGGACTATCAGGTCAACAAGAAGTTCTGGCTCGACGGCCACTACGAAGGCAGCTCGCTCTACCGCGACACGCTGATCATCGAGATGGAACCGCCGCCCGAGGGCAGCGCGAACCCGCAGTGGAACGTCAAGTACGGCTGGCAGACGGACACCGCCGGGCAGGCGTCGCTGCCGATCAGCTACCAGCAGGTGACGAACGGCAAGTTCGAGTTCATCGTCCCGCTGTCGCAGCAGGGCGCGGCGCTCAGCGCGCCCGGCATCACGGGCCGGGTGCGGTTGCAGGTCGGCGCCTGGAACTGAGGGGCGCGGCGCGGCGGCTCAGCGGTGCTTGCGCCGTTCGCGCGCGCGCCGTACCTGACGGCTCTGGCTGGCCGCGGTCGCCGCGCGGTCGCGCGCGGTCTTCTTCTGCTCGCTGCGGCGCGACCACCAGCGCGTCAACAGGAAGCTGACGAGGCCGAAGCCGATGGCGACGATGATGCTGATGAGGGTGGCGTCCATCGATGCTCCAGCCTGGCCCTACAGGACGCGCACGACGCTCGCCGGCTTGAAGCCGAGGTCGGCTGCCTTGCCCTTGCGCGCACGCGCCGCGCGCGCGTTGTTCAGCGTGCGGATCTCGAGCGTCTCCTCGCGCTCCTTGCCGCCGCGGCCGATGCCTTCGATGCGCACGCTGCGCGTGTAGGCGGCGGCGCCTGCGAGCGTGTCCTTGGCATCGAGGTCGATCAGCGTCAGCCCGCGCCCGCCCTTGGGCAGCGCCTTGAGCTCGCCGATCTCGAAAGTGAGGATGCGGCCGCCGGTCGAGGCGCAGACCACGTGGCTGGCCGGCGGCAGCGACTCGGCGCCGCCGGCGCCGCCGACCGGCGAGGGCCGGCACAGCTGTTCTCCCTCGCCGACGTCGATGAAGGCCTTGCCGCCGCGCTGGCGCGAGACCATGTTCTCGACGGTCGCGATGAAGCCGTAGCCGCCGCTGTTCGACAAGAGCAGGCTGGCGCCGAGCGGGCCCGCGAAGTAATGCGCGACGTGCGTACCGCTGTCGAGCTCGACCAGCGTCGTCACCGGCTGGCCGTCGCCGCGGCCACCCGGCAGCGAGGCCACCGCGACGGTGTAGACGCGCACGCTCTTGTCCTTGGCGGTGCCGAACACCAGGAGCGTGTCGACCGAGCGGCATTCGAAGGCGCCGTACAGCGCGTCGCCCGACTTGAAGCCGTACTCGGGTGCCGGCGCGCCGGCG
>DASYCA010000338.1:0-5440 GCA_036500445.1 Burkholderiaceae bacterium
TCGCCCTGTTGAAGAAGCTCTGCCGCACCCATGGGGCGAGCGTGATGCTGGTGACCCATGACATGGGCGTGATCGCCGAGGCGGCCGACCGCGTCGCGGTGATGTATGCCGGGCGGATCGCCGAGATCGGGCCGGTGCACGACGTGATCCACGCGCCGGCGCATCCGTACACGGTCGGCCTGATGGGCTCGATCCCGGCGATGGACGAGGACCGCGAGCGCTTGCTGCAGATCGACGGGTCGATGCCGCGGCTGACCGCCATCCCGACCGGCTGCGCGTTCAATCCGCGCTGCCCGAAGGTGTTCGAGCGCTGCCGCCGCGAGCGGCCCGACCTGCTCGAAGCCGGGGCGACGCGTGCGGCGTGCTGGCTGGCGGCCCCGGCCGTGGCGGAGGCTGCGCGATGAGTGCCTTGGTCGAAGTCCATGACCTTGCGAAAACCTTCGACGTCTCGGCGCCCTGGCTGAACCGCGTCGTCGAGCGCGTGCCGCGGCAGTTCGTCCACGCGGTCGACGGCGTGAGCTTTTCGATCCAGCGCGGCCAGACGCTCGCGCTGGTCGGCGAATCGGGCTGCGGCAAGAGCACGGTCGCGCGCCTGCTCGTCGGCCTGTACCCGCCGACCCAGGGGCGCGTCACGTTCGACGGCATCGACACCGCGGCGGCCTTCCGTTCCAGCCAGGCGCCGACGCTGCGCAAGCGCATGCAGATGATCTTCCAGGACCCGTACGCGAGCCTGAACCCGCGCTGGAAGGTCGCCGACATCGTCGGCGAGCCGCTGAAGGAACACGGCCTCGTCCCGACCGGCCCGAATCGCAAGCGCGAGCTGAAGGCGCGAGTTGCGGAACTGCTGCAGTCGGTCGGTCTGGCCGCCGCGGACGTCGAAAAATTCCCGCACCAGTTCTCCGGCGGTCAGCGCCAGCGCATCTCGATCGCGCGCGCGCTCGCGACGCAACCCGAGTTCCTCGTCTGCGACGAACCGACCTCGGCGCTCGACGTCTCGGTCCAGGCGCAGGTTCTGAACATCATGAAGGACCTGCAGCGCAAGCAGGGCCTGACTTACCTGTTCATCTCGCACAACCTGGCGGTCGTGCGGCACGTGAGCGATCAGGTCGGCGTGATGTACCTGGGGCGGGTCGTCGAGTTGGCCGACAAGGCCGATCTGTTCGCGCGCCCGCGCCACCCGTACACGCGGATGCTGCTGGACGCCATTCCCGACATCCACATGAGCGGGCGCGCCCGCACCCCGGTGCAGGGCGAGGTACCCAATCCGCTGAACCCGCCCAGCGGCTGCAGTTTCCATCCGCGCTGCCCGCACGCGAACGAGCGCTGCAAGCGCGAGCGCCCGCCGCTGCAGCGCTTCGGCGGCGCGCTGATCGCGTGCCACGCGGTCGAAGAGGGCCGGATCTAAACCCGGCGCCGGCGCTCAGTGCGCGGCCGACGCCGCAGGAGCGGCCGCGGAGGCCGCCGCCGCGGCCTGGGGCAGCATCAGCGGCCCCTTCTGGCCGCAGCCCGCGAGGGTCGAGGCGACCGCCAGCCATGCACCCACTGCCAGCGCAGCCTTCAGGCCCGCCGCTACACTTGTCTTGCGCTGCAACATGACGGGATTCTATCGACCATGACCGAGCTCGAATACCACGAGAGGACGAGCGCCGTGCTGGCGAGCATCGAGGCCCGCGTCGACGGCTGGCTGCAGCAGGACGTCGTCGACATCGACACCCAGCGCACCGGCGGCCTGCTCGAGCTGAGCTTTCCGAACGGCAGCAAGATCGTCGTCAACACGCAGCCGCCCCTGCACGAGATCTGGGTCGCGGCGCGCTCGGGCGGCTTTCACTACAAGTTCGTCGACGGCCAGTGGCGCGACACGCGCGATGGCCGCGAACTGTTCGAGGCGCTGTCCGCGTGTTCGAGCGAGCAGGCCGCCCAGGCGTTGCGTTTTGCCCCGCCCGTCTAGCCTGCGCTTCCGTCAGCGTTTGAAGAGGTCGAGGATGCTCTTGCGCTCGTCTTCGTCGGGCGCTTGCGGCATCTTGTCTTCCAGGCCCAGGCTGCTGACGCCGGCGCCGCGCGCGTACTCTTCGAAATACACCTCGTCGCCGACGGTCACGACGCCTTCGGGCACCGGGTACTGCTCGACCGGCACGCCGGCGAGCGCGTGCTTCATGTACTCGACCCAGACCGGCAGCGCCAGGCCGCCGCCGGTCTCGTTGTCGCCGAGCTTGCGCGGCGTGTCGTAGCCGATCCAGACGATCGCGACCTGGCTCGGCTGGAAGCCGGCGAACCAGGTGTCGATCGAGTCGTTGGTCGTGCCGGTCTTGCCATAGATGTCGGGGCGGGCCAGCGCGCGCCGCGCGGCGGCCGCGGTGCCGCGCAGCGCGACCGAATTCAGCAGGCTGTCCATCACGTAGGCGTTGCGGGCGTCGATCACGCGCATCGACTCGTTCAGCGGCGGTGTGGCCGCTTCGTTCAGCACCTTGCCCTTCGAGTCGGTGATCTTGCTGATCAGGATCGGGTTGACGCGGTAGCCGCCGTTGGCGAACACGCTGTAGGCCGAGGCCATCTGCAGCGGCGTCACCGAGCCGGTGCCCAGCGCCATCGGCAGGTAGGCGGGGTGCTTGTCGGCATCGAAGCCGAAGCGCGTGATCCAGCTCTGCGCGTAGGGCGCTCCGATCGACTGCAGGATCCGGATCGAGACCATGTTCTTGGATTTCTCGAGCGCGTGCCGCATTGTCATCGGGCCCTCGAACTTGCCGTCGAAGTTCTTCGGCTCCCAGGGCTGCGAGCCGGTCGAGCCGGCGTCGAAGAACAGCGGCGCGTCGTTGATCACGGTCGCCGGCGTGAAGCCTTTTTCGAGCGCGGCCGAGTAGATGAACGGCTTGAAGCTGGAGCCCGGCTGGCGCCAAGCTTGCGTCACGTGGTTGAACTTGCTCTTCGAGTAGTCGAAGCCGCCGACCATCGCGCGCACCGCGCCGGTGCGCGGATCGATCGCGACGAAGGCGCCTTCGACCTCGGGCAGCTGGGTGATGCTCCAGTCGCCCGGTTTGCCGTTCTTGCCCAGGCCCTGGATCAGCCGGATCACCGCGCCCGGGCGGATCTGGGTCTTCGGGTTGCCCTTGACCGCCAGGCCCGAGGCGACCGGCTTCAGCCCGTCGCCGACGATCGTGACCTCGTCGCCGCTTTGCAGCACCGCGACGACCTTCTTCGGATCGACCGAGGTCGCGATCGCGGCCTTCAGCTCGTCGTTGTCGGGATGGTCCTGCAGCGCCTCGGCGATCCGCGCATCGACCTCCTTCGGGTTCGCGGGCAGGTCGACGTAGTCTTCCGGGCCGCGGTAGACCTGCCGGCGCTCGTAGTCCATGATGCCGCGGCGCAGCGCGCGGTAGGCGACCATCTGGTCGTCGGACTTGATCGTCAGGTAGACGTTGAGGCCGCGCGTGTAGGCGTCGTCGCCGTACTGGGTGAAGATCAGTTGCCGCGCCGCCTCGGCGACGAACTCGGCGTGCACCGGCACGTCGGAGGCCTCGCGGTACTTCAGCGGCTCGTTGCGGGCGGCGTCGCGCTGCGCCGCGGTGATGAAGTCGTTGTCGACCATGCGGTCGAGGATGCGCAGCTGGCCGCTCTTCGCGCGCTCGGGGTTGTTGATCGGGTTGTAGGCCGAGGGCGCCTGCGGCAGGCCGGCCAGCATCGCGGCCTCGGCGATCGACAGGTCCTTCAGCGGCTTGCCGAAGTAGATCTCGCTGGCCGATGCGAAGCCGTACGCGCGCTGGCCGAGGTAGATCTGGTTCATGTAGACCTCGAAGATCTGGTCCTTGCTGAGCAGGCTCTCCATCTTGAAGGCGAGCAGCATCTCGTAGATCTTGCGGGTGTAGGTCTTCTCGGTCGACAGGTAGAAGTTGCGCGCGACCTGCATCGTGATCGTCGAGGCGCCCTGGCTGCGCGAGCGGTTGAGCTGCGCCAGGCTGGCGCGAAGCACGCCCTTGAGGTCGACGCCGTTGTGCTCGTAGAAGCGCGCGTCCTCGGAGGCCAGCACCGCATCCTTCATGACCTTCGGGATCTGCGCGAGCGGCGTGAAATTGCGGCGCTCCTCGCCGTACTCGCCGAGCAGCACGCCGTCGGCCGAAAACACGCGCATCGGCAGCTTGGGCCGATAGTCCATCAGCCCGTTGATCTCGGGCAGGTTCGGGTAGGCGATCGCCAGCGCGATGCCGACCAGGATCACGACGCTCAGCACCGCGGTCGCGGCCAGGCCGACCAGCCAGAGCACGCTGCGGCTCAGCCAGCGGGCCCAGGTCGGCAGGGTCGATCCCGAATTCTGGCCCTTGCCTGCGCCGGCGGGCCGGTTGGCCGCGCGCTCTGATTCGCTCATGGGACTCCAACGTTGGTGGTTTGCATTATAGAAAGCGCCGCAGAGCACCCAAGTGTGTCCTGTCACACGTCACAAAATGAACGGAAAGGACTCAGTTTGTAACCTCGGCTCAGGGTTCTCCCCGGCGCGCCGAAGACCTGAACGCTCGTGTGAGTTTTGCAACGAGACGCGGCCTCCGAAGCGGCGATTTGCTTTGGGGCTCAATGGCTTTACTGCTAGCATTGAAGTAACTTATTAACAATCCAGCAACGGTTTTCGCCGCTGGGGGAAAGGCGTCGTGAGCTTCCTAGACACGCTGTTGGGCCGCAAACATGCGCCGATGATCGGGCTGGACATCAGCTCGTCCAGCGTCAAGCTGGTTGAACTCGGGCAGACTGCGAGCGGCGAGTACGTGGTCGAACGCTTCGGGGTCGAGAGCTTCGAAAAGGGCTGGATCACCGACGGCCAGATCGAGAAATTCGATGAAGTCGCGGAGGCCGTCAAGCGCGTCGTCGTCAAGAGCGGCACGAAGACGCGGCAGGTCGTGATGGCGATGCCGCAATCGGCCGTGATCACGAAGAAGATCATGTTGCCGGCCGGCCTGCGCGAGGAAGAACTCGAACTGCAGGTCGAGGCCGAAGCGAATCAGTACATCCCGTTCTCGCTCGACGAGGTGAGCCTGGATTTCTCGGTGATCGGGCCGAGCCCGACCTCGGTCGGCGACGTCGAGGTGCTGATCGCCGCGTCGCGCAAGGACCGGGTGCAGGATCGCCAGGGCCTGGCCGAAGCGGCCGGCTTGAAGCCGGCGGTGCTCGACATCGAATCCCACGCGTCGCGCCTGGCGATGAGCCGCGTCATCGGCGGGCTGCCGAACGAGGGCAGGGACGCGCTGGTCGCGCTGTTCGAGATCGGCGCCGACACGACCAGCCTGAAGGTGCTGCGCGACGACGAAATGCTCTACGACCGCGACCAGGCCTTCGGCGGCTCGCAGCTGACGCAGCTGATCTCGCGTCAGTACGGCTTCACCTTCGAAGAAGCCGAGAACAAGAAGCTCGCCAACGATCTGCCCGAGGATTACGAGACCGTCGTGCTCAATCCCTTTGT
>DASYCA010000339.1:0-7680 GCA_036500445.1 Burkholderiaceae bacterium
GGCGACGTCCAGCAGCACCCGGTCGCCAAAGGCCCGGCCGAGCGTCTCGTTGATGTGGTTGAAGCGGTCCAGGTTCAGGAACAGGATCGCAAACGGCGTGCCGTCGCGCCGCGCGACGGCGAGCGCGACCTCGGCCCGGTCCGCGAGCAGGCGCCGGTTCGGCAGCCCGGTCAGCGCGTCGGTGTACGACAGCGTCTCGATGCGCCGATCGGCCTCGAGCCGGGCGGTGATGTCGCGGAACGAGAACACGCGGCCGATCGGCCGGCCGTTCGCGCACTGCGGCATCGTCACGCGCTCGATCACGACGCCCGACGACAGCCGGACCTCGTCGGTTGCCTGCAGCATCGTCGCGTCGTCCATCGTCGCCAGGCGGCGCATGTAGGCGGCCGGGTCGATCACGCTGCGGCGCATCCAGTCGAGCACCGCGTCGTCGTCGCGCTCGTGCAGCAGCGGCTCGGGAATCTGCCAGAGCGTGGCGAAGCGCTGGTTGAAATTGCGAATGCGGCCGGCGAGGTCGGTCACGAGGATGCCGTCCTGGGTCGATTCGAGCGTCGCGCGCAGGTCCGCGGCGGCCTCCTCGAGCGCACAGCCGACGCGCAGTTCCTCGCTGCGGTCGTGCAGCGTGACGGCGTAGAAGCTGCTGCCGTCCAGCTCGAGGAAGCTGACGCGGCGCGTGACCGGCACGACGAGGTCGTCGGTGCGCGCGATCATCGTGTCGGATTCGATCCGCTCGACCAGGCCGCGCGCGGCCTCCTGCCAGAACAGCTGGTCCTCGGGCGTGACGGCGAGCTCGTCCATCGTCTTGCCGACCAGCGCCTGCGCACTGCAGCCCATCAGCGCGCCGGCCGCGCGGTTCGCCGCGACGATCGCGAGCGACCGGGCGTCGACGAGCCAGACCGCGTCGAGCATCGCCTCGATCAGCGCGGTCCAGGCCTTCGGCGGAGGGATCGGGGTCGTGCTCATCAGGCCGCCGCGAGGGCGTCCTCGCGAACGGCGTCGTGGGCCAGCGCTTCGAAGAAATAGGCAACGCGCGGGCGCGGCGCGAGGTACTCGAGCGTGGCCGGCGGCAGCTGCAGCGGCTTGATGCTGCGCCGGATGCCCAGGCCGGCGACCGCCTCGAGGTCGACGACCAGGGCCTCGTCGCGCGGCACGCCGGGCTCGTGCACCAGCACGCGCGGCTTCAGCGGGCGCGACGAGTTGACGCCGACGACGAGCCCGAAGCGGTCGTCCGTCAACTGCACCGCCGAGCCGGCCGGGTACACGCCCATCATCCGGATGAACGCGCCGAGGATCGCGGTGTCGAACTTGGTCTTGCCCTGCGCGAACATCAGCGAGAGCGATTCGTGCGGCGTCAGCGCCTTGGCCGCGAGGTGCGGGTTGCACAGGTTGTCGTAGCGGTTGACGAGCGCCACGATGCGCGAGGCCGGCGTCATCCGGTCGGTGTTCAGGCGCAGCGGAAAGCCGGTGCCGTCGGCGTGCTCGTGGTGCTGCGCGATCACCAGCGTCGCCCCCGCCGACAGCCCCATCTTGCGGGCGTGGCTGACGCTGTGGGCGACGTGCTCCTCGTAGAGGCGCAGCTCGGAGCCGCTGAAGTGGTCCTCGCGGTGGCGCACCCGATCGGGCAGCTCGAGCTTGCCGATGTCGTGCAGCATCGCGCCGACACCCAGGTCCAGCATCTCGGCGTCGCCCAGGCCCAGGCTGCGGCCCATCAGCAGCGAGATCACGGTGACGTTCATCGCGTGCGCGGCGGCCTTGTCGCCGGCGGCCTCGGTCAGCAGCCGGATGCACATGTCCTGATCGCCGAGCATCTTGTCGACCAGCGCGCGCGCGAGCTGTTCGGCCTGCGCCTTTGCGTCCTTGGGCTTTTGCGGCGCGAGTTCGCTGAGCTGGCGGCAATCGCGCGCCGCTTCGGTGAACTGGCGCTCGCAGAGCTGTTGCGCGGCGTGCTGCGCGGCGAGCGCGCGGATGTGTTGGCGGCGGGCCCGGGCCTCGGGCGAGAGGACGGGCTCGACGGTGGCCGGCTCGGCGGGATCGATCGCTCCGAACTCGATGTCCACGTCATCGGCGGCGACAGCGGCGGCGGCGGGCGCCGCGTCGTCTCCGAGGGTGTCGGAGCCGCTGCCCCAGCCGCTCGCCTCGACGCTGGAATCGCTCTGGCTCGGGTTCCAGCGCACGCGCTGCAGGCCGAGGCCGCGGATCGTCTCGATCTGCGCGGCGTTGGCGATCTTGAAGCTGCCGAGCGGGAACGGGTGCGACATCCAGCTCATGTCCAGGTGAATGAACATGCCGACGCGCAATTCCTCGATCCCGATCAACGCTTTGCTGGAAATGGCTGCTCTCATCCCGTGGCGAACGCGGCGGCAACAGGCCGGCGCGGCTCATCAGGCATATCGGCCGGGGGTGGGCTCGACTTGAATCGGCGGGCGGCCGCGGGCGCCCCGGGCGCGACTAAGGGCGCAGGTAGGCCCAGCCCTCGTGCTGGCGCCGCACGATCTCGACCACGCCGGCCGGCACGTAGCCGACGCCCGGGTGCATGTCGGCGCGCACCAGCTTCTGGTTGCGCATCGTGTTCTCGCAGGCCTGCACCGCCACGCCGTTCTTGACCGCCTCGGTGATGCGCGAGTTCGTCGCCGCGTCGAACTTCAGCATCGCGATGCCCGGGCCGTAGGCCACGATCTCGACCGTGACCTTGGCCGCACCGAGCTCCTCCTGCAGGTTCTGGACGTTGTTCAGCGCCAGGTTCCAGCGCGCCGGATCGGCCTCGCTGACCTGCACGACGACGCGCACCGGTTTCATCGCGACGTCCTGTGCGCGAGCGGCGAACGGTAAAACGGCCAGGGCGGTCAGGAGGGAGCGGCGCATGGTGACGGATCTCACGGACGGGAGGAACAACGAAGAGCGGCCTCGATTCTGCCCTCAGCGCTGGATCCGGGTCGACAGCACGATCGCCGAGGTCGTGCGCTCGACGCCGTCGAGCACGCCGATCCGGTCGATCAGCGCATCGAGTTCGCCGATCGACGCCGCCGCGACGATCGCGATCAGGTCGAACGGCCCGCTCACCGAATGCAGCACGCGGACCTCGGGAATGCGCCGCAGCGCCGCCTCGATCGCCGCGACGCGCCGGGGCGCGAGCGTGATCATCACGTGGGCGCGGACCAGATGCGCCTCGAGCTCGTCGGGCACGGTGATCGTGAAGCCGGCGATCACGCGCTCGCGCTGCAGCCGCGCCATCCGGCTTTGCACCGTCGTGCGGGAGAGCTTCAGCGCACGCGCGAGCTCGGCGGTCGGCGCGCGCGCGTCGTCGCGCAGCAGCGCGAGCAGCGCGCGGTCGGTCGCGTCGAGCGGGGTTTCTTTCATTGTGATCAATTCAGTTCGTCGAATCGCCGAAGTATGCGCGCCGATTCGCCTTATTTGGAGATGCAATTTGCATCGATCGCCCGGAAAATGAGTCCAGACAGTCACCGGAGCACCTCATGAAAGACATCCTCGTGATCGGCGGCGGCAAGATCGGCTCGGTCGTGGCCGCGCTGCTCGCCGCGACGCCGGAATCGAACGGCTACCGCGTCACGCTGGCCGACCGCTCGGCGGCCGCGCTCGCACCGCACACGCCGGATGCGGCTCATCGCCACCCGCGCCTGCGCACGCTGGTGCTGGACGTCGGCAACCCGGTCGCGCTGCGCGACGCGCTGCACGGCCGATTCGCCGTCCTCAGCGCCGCGCCCTACCACCTGACGCTCGGCATCGCCCGCGCCGCGCGCGACGCCGGCGTGCACTACCTGGACCTGACCGAGGACGTCGCCAGCACCCACGCGATCCGCGCGCTGGCCGACGGCGCCGCCAGCGCGTTCATCCCGCAATGCGGCCTCGCGCCCGGCTTCGTTTCCATCGTCGCGGCCGACCTCGCGCGCCGCTTCGACACGCTCGACTCGGTGCGGCTGCGCGTCGGCGCGCTGCCCGCCTACCCGAGCAACGCGCTGAACTACAACCTGACCTGGAGCACCGAGGGCGTCATCAACGAGTACTGCGAGCCCTGCGAGGCGATCGTCGACGGCCGCGTCTGCAGCGTGCCGGCGCTCGAGGAGCGCGAGGAGTTCTCGCTCGACGGCGTGCTCTACGAGGCCTTCAACACCAGCGGCGGCCTGGGCACCCTGTGCGACACGCTGGCCGGCCAGGTGCGCACGCTGAACTACCGCACGATCCGCTACCCCGGCCACGCGGCGATCATGAAGGCGCTGCTGAACGACCTGCGCCTGCGCGACCGGCGCGAGGTGCTGAAGGACCTGCTCGAGCAGGCGCTGCCGACGACGACGCAGGACGTCGTGATCGTCTTCGTCACCGTCGCCGGCTGGAGCGACGGCCGGCTGCAGCAGGAGACCTACGCGCGCAAGGTCTACAGCCACGAGCTGGCGGGCGAGGTGCGCAGCGCGATCCAGATCACGACCGCCTCCAGCCTGTGCGCGATGCTGGACCTGCTCGCCGAGGGCAAGCTGCCGCAGCGCGGTTTCGTGCGCCAGGAGGAGGTGGCACTCGAGGACTTCCTCGCGAACCGCTTCGGCCGCGTCTACGCGCCGCAGGACGAGGCGGAACAGTCGCCCGCCTACCGCGTCGCGCGGACGGCGCGCTTGAAGTCGGCGATGACGCTGTCGTAGGCCGGCGCGCAGACGGCGCCGCTGCCGCAGCGCAGCTCGATGTCGATCGCCTCGCCGCCGTCGGCGTGCGGGGCGCGCGTGGCCAGCACGAACCAGGAGGGCGAGCCGAAGTCCGGCCCGGCCGTCTGCACGATCGCGTCGGTCGCGACCTGCACCTTGTAGCCGGCGTTCTTCACGACCCAGACCTGCGCGGTGCGCCACCAGCGGTCGCACTGCTCGCGCGAGCCGCAACGCACCGGCAGCTTGGCGTCGGCCGTGTCGGCCGCCGAGGGTGGGGCAGGCGGTGCCCCGCGGGTGACGCAGGCCGTGAGCGTGGCGACGAGAAGCAGCGCGAGCGGGAATTTCATGGGCAGGTCGGGCACCGGAGACGGGTTGACGAATTGTGTCTCCTGCCACGGCCTCCAGCCCGCTGTGCGCCATGATTTCCCGCGCGGCGCTTGGTTAGTCCCATTTTGGGACTAAACTTCAGCAAAATGGACGAGGACTTCAAAGGGAAGCATGAATGTCATCGCCAGATCCAGGCTGGAGGCCTTCTGGACCCACCCTTTGTACCAAGCGGCCGAGCAACCGCTCAAGGCTTGGTGCGCAGAAGCGACGCGAGCGCATTGGCGTAGCCCGCAAGACATCAAGAATCAATACGGCAGCGCCAGCATCATTGGCAACAACCGTGTGGTCTTCAACATCAAGGGCAACAGCTATCGGCTGATCGCAGCCGTGGCCCGCGAATACGGAGCCGTGTACATCAAGTTCATCGGCACGCACAAGCAATACGACGCAGTCGATGCGGCGACTGTCGACATGGAGTGAGCAAGCATGGATATCCGGCCGATTCGAAATCAAGACGATTACAAGGCGGCGCAGAAGGAAGTGTCGAAGTTCTTCGACAACCAGCCCAAGCGCGGCACGTTGCAGGGCGATCGCTTCGAGGTGTTGCTGACCCTCATGAATTCCTTCGAAAACGAGCACCACGCCATTGTTCCGCCAGACCCGATCGAAGCCATCAAATTCCGAATGGAGCAGCAGGGCCTGAGCATCCAGGACATGGTCCCGCTGATTGGGGCGACGAATCGTGTCTATGAAGTCTTGAATCAGACTCGACCGCTGACGCTCTCGATGATGAAGCGTCTTCGAACCGGCTTGAAGATCCCAGGCGATGTGCTGTTGGGTCCGGAAATGGCTGAAACCAAGCGTGCCGACAAACCCTCCGCGAAGCCGAGGAAACGCCAACACCCGCAGGCCCCATCGTCGCGATAAGTCTTCACTCCACCTCGAAGAAACGCATCACGACCTCGCTCGGCCGGCGCATGCCGGTGCCGACGAAGACGCGCTCCATGATCCACGCCAGCGCCGGCGAACTCGTCTCGAAGCGCGGCACGCAGCGGAAGTACACCTGCGCCGGGTCGACCGGCTCGCCGCGCAGCAGCCGCGCCATCACCTCGGGCGCCGCGCTGCGGACCGCGTCGTTCTGCACGTAGACGCGATCGCCGGCGTCGGTCTCGAGCACGTAGCGCGCTTCCAGCCGCGCCATCCGCTCGTTGACGATCATTTGAAAATCCGCGCCGCCGGCCAGCACGCGCGCCGACCAGTCGCGTGCGACGCAGGTCCCGCCCAGGATCGGAATCACGCGGCGCGTGCCGTGGCCGACCGCGCCGACCTCGATCGGCGCGCCCACCTGCACGCTCAGATCGGCGAAGAACGAAAGCCCGGGCGCGGCAAGCGGGTCGCCGCCGGAACTCGCGCTCACTTCACCAGCTTCCAGGCCCCGTTCTCGACCTTCACCATCACCTGGCTGCGGTCGTCGACACCGTTGTGGTCGGTCGGGCTCAGGTTGAACACGCCTTGCGCGCCGACGAATTCCTTCAAACTCTCGATCGCGTCGCGCAGCGCGAGACGGAACTCGGGCGTGCCGGGCTTGCCCTTCTTCAGCGCGACCGGGATCGCGGTGTTCAGCCACAGCTGCGCGTCCCACGCGGTCGCGCCGAACAGCGAGCGCGAGCCGGCGCCGTATTTCGCTTCGTAGCGCTTCACGTAGTCGACCCCCGGCCCCTTGACCGGGTTCGAATCGGGCAACTGGTCGGCGACCAGCACCGGCGCGACCGTCATGAAGCTGCCGTCCAGGGCCTTGCCGCCGACGCGCAGGAAGTCGGCGTTCGCGACCCCTTGCGTCTGGTAGATCAGCCCCTTGTAGCCGCGCTGGACCAGCTCGACGTGCGGCAGCGCGCCCGGCGTGCCGGCGCTGAAGATGTAGACCGCATCGGGGTTCGCGGCCATCAGCTTCAGGACCTGCGGCGTCGTGCTGGTGTCGGCCTGCGCGTATTTCTCGATCGCGACGATCTTGATGCCCTTGGCCGGCGCGAGCTTCTCGATCGCCTTCAGGAAGCCCTCGCCGTAGGCGGTCGCGATGCCGATCGTCGCGACCGTCGTCGCCTTGTTCTTCAGCATGTGATCCAGCACCGCGTTGATCGAGATCGTCTCGGTCGGCGCCATCTTGAAGGCCCAGCGGCGCGGCCCGTCGGGCGGCTCGACGATCGCGCCGCCGCCGGCGAGCGAAATGACCGGCACGCCCGAGCGCGCGGCGACATCGATCACCGCCAGCGAGGTCGGCGTCAGCGACGGGCCGATGATGATGTCGACCTTGTCCTCGGTGATCAGCTTGCTCGCGTTCTTGGCCGCGGTCGTCGTGTCGGTCGCGTCGTTCAGCACCGTCAGGTTGATCTTCTGGCCGCCGAGCTCGGTCGGCCACAGCTTGATCGTGTTGTCGGCCGGAATGCCGAGCGAAGCGCCGGGGCCGGTCAGCGAGACCAGCACGCCGATGTTGACGTCGGCATGCGCGGCGGCGACGCCGGCCAGAGCGGCCGCGGCGACGAGCGCGCGGGCGAGCGAGGCGAGACGGGGCATCGGAAGTCTCCAGCTTGTTTTGGTTATGAGATTTAATTAACTTGTCAGCGCGGCCACAAGCGGGGAAACACCGCAGAGTCGAGCGGATCGCCCGGCTGGATCGTCGGCGCCTCGATCGTGACCGCGGCCTGGC
>DASYCA010000340.1:0-5540 GCA_036500445.1 Burkholderiaceae bacterium
ACGATCTCGCCGCCCTGCAGCACGAGATAGCGGTCCGTGAGCCGCGCTGCGAAGCGGTGGTTCTGTTCGGCGAGCAGCACCGTGAGGCCGATGCCGCGCAAGGCGCCGATGCGCTCTACCAGCTGATCCAGCACGACGGGCGCGAGGCCTTGCGACGGTTCGTCGAGCAGCAGCACCGAGGGCCGCCGTGCGATCGCGACGGCGATCGCGAGCATCTGCTGCTCGCCGCCGCTCAGCAGCCCCGCGGCCTGCGTGGCGCGCGATGCGAGGATCGGGAACATCGCCAGCAGGCTCTCGCGCATCTGGGCGCGTTCTGCGGCCGGCAGCAGCCGCAGGCCGAGCTGCAGGTTCTCGTCGACGGACATCGGGAAGAAGAGGTTGCGCCGGCCTTCGGGCACAAGCGCGAGCCCCAGACGTGCACGCGTGCGTGTGGGAACGCCTTGCAGCTCGTGAGCGCCGATGCGTATGTCGCCGCGCGCTTCCACGTTGCCCGCGAGCGCGCCGAGCAGCGTGCTCTTGCCCGCACCGTTCGGCCCGAGCACGGTGAGGAACTCGCCGTCGCCTGCGGTGAACGAGATCTGCCGACACACGATGATTCGGCCGTAGCCCGCGCTGAGGTTGGAGACATGCAGGGCCATGTGTCAGTGCTCCGCCGCCATCACCGGCACATCGGCCGCGCTGCCGAGGTAGACCGACAACACCTGCTCGTCGCGTTCCACCTCGCCGGGCGTGCCTTGAAAGATCACCTTGCCCGCGTCGAGCACCGTCACGCGATCGCACAGCAGGCGAATCAGCGAGAAGTTGTGTTCGACCAGCAGCACGCCGATGCCGCTGTCCGAGAGCTTGCGAATCTCGCGCGCAAGAACCACCTGTTCATCGCGGCTGATGCCCGCGGCCGGCTCGTCGAGCAACAGGTACTTCGCGTTCGCCGCCAGCGCGCGCGCGACTTCGACGATGCGCACGCGGCCCATCGAGAGCGTGCCGATTTCTGCATCGGCCCAGGCGTCCAGATCGAGCCGCCGGATCACCTCGTCGCAACGGCGATGCAGCTCGCGCTCTTCGCGCCGCGCCCCCGGCAGGCCGAGCGCAGCGGCCATGAACGCGCTTCGCACGCCGGTGAACGCGCCGCCGCGCACGGCCTCGCGAACCGTGGTTCGGAAGTCGACCCGCGGCGTTTGAAAGGTGCGTGCCACGCCGCAGCGCACGATGTCGTTCGGCGCGCGGCCGGTGATGTCGACACCGTCGATCGTGACCTCGCCCGACGTCGGCTGCAGGAAGCCGGTGATGCAGTTGAAGAGCGTGCTCTTGCCCGACCCGTTGCGGCCGATCAGCCCGACGACCGAGCCCGCCTGCGCCGTCACCGCAGCGCTGTGGAGCGCAACCACGCCGCCGAATTCCATGCGGATTGCCGATGCGCAAAGGCCGCTCATCGAACGGTCCCCGGCTCGGCCACCGGTGCATTCGCAGACGATGGCGATGACTTCGGCTTCGACGCGGCGAGGGCCTGTTTCGACGCCGATCGATCGCGCCTGAAAAGCCGTTCGCCAAGGCCCAGCAGGCCGTCGCGTGCGACCAGCAGGATGACGATCAGCGTGCCGCCGTAGAAGAGGCCCTGCGCTTCCTGCGCGGGCAGCAGCTTGGTCATCAGGTTCAGCAACAGCGTGCCGAGCACCGGCCCGAGGATGTGCCCCGCGCCGCCGACCACCGCCATCAGCAACGCCGAGATCGATGCGTTCGTGTCGAGCGAGCCCGGGCTCATGTAGGTGATGTAGTGCGCGTACAGCCAGCCGCCGGCGCCCGCCATGGCGGCCGACAGCGCGAGCATCGCGCTCAGCAGCGGCGCGACCGCCACGCCATCGGCAATCGCCCGCGTGCGATCGTGTCGAACGACCTTGAGCGCGCGGCCGTAGGCGGAGCGCATCAGGTTCTCGTAGATCAGCACCGCCAAGCACAGGAACGCCCACACCAGCATGTTGAACGAGCCGGCCTTCTCGAAGCCGGGAATCGGTGGAATCCCTGCGATGCCGACGTAGCCGCCTGTCACCGAGTCCCAGTTGCGGGCGACGATCTCCAGCAGCGTCGCGAGCGCCAGCGTGGCGAGCGCGGTGGCCAGCGGCGGCAGGCGCGTGACTGCGCGGGCGATCGGCCATGCGAGCGCGGCAGGCAGCAGCAGCGCAGGCAGCAATCCCGCCCACGCCGGCAGGCCGAAGCGCGTGGTGCAGACCGCGGTCGCATAGGCGCCGACCGCAGCGAACGCGGCCTGCGCCATCGAGAGGATGCCGGCCTGCCCATAACAAAGGCCCGCGGACAACGCCACCAGCGACAGGATGCCGGTGAGCACCGCCATGTCGAGCCACACCGCGCTCACGGCCGGCGCGATCGCGCAGACCATCACCGCGACGCCCACGATGACGAGCGTGTTCGGGCGCTGTTGCCACCAGGTCATGGACGGTCTCCCACGAAGCGGCTCGCGCCGAGTTGGCCGGCCACCAGCACCATCAGCACGAAGAGGGAAGGCACCATCGAGGTCACCATGCCCGACGTATAGCCCGCGCTCATCGCTTCGATCATGCCCATCGTCAAGCCGCCGAGCAGGCTTCGCAGAGGGCTCTGGATGCCGAAGATGATTGCTGCGGCGAAGCCGGTGAAGGTGAGGCTGAGCGACGCCGTGAAGTCGAGGCCCGCGCTGTGCAGGATCAGCAGGCCGGCGACACCGCCGAGCAAGCCGCCCGCGAGGATGGTCCCGCATTGCACGCCGAGCACCGGAATGCCGGCCAGCGAAGCACCGGCCGGATTCGCCGCGGCGGCTCGCATCATGCGGCCCAGGTTCGTGTGTCTAAGCAGCAGGTAGAGCAGGGCGACGAACGCTGCGCTGATGAGCAGGTTGATGAGCCCTTGCGGATTGAGCCGCAGCCCGCCGATCTCGAGCATCGTGGAGAACGTTGCCCGCACGAACGGCTGCGTTCCCCACACCATCAGCACGATCGAAGACAGCGCGACCGACAGGCCGAAGCTCGCGAGCGCCACACGGATGCCTTCTTCTCCGCTGCGCTTGAGCAGCGCGAAGATGAACGCCATCGCGGCCGACGCGACGAGCGCTGCGGCGAGACCCGCGAGCAGGCCGATCGGCCCGGCCACCGTCGTCGCGACCGCCGCCGCGATCAGCGCGTAGGCGCCGATGGCGAAGTCGATCGTGCCCGCGGTGGCGAACAGCAGGCTCATGGGCAGCGCCAACAGCCCGTAGACCGCGCCGTTGAGCAGCCCGCGGATGAGGTACTCGATCATTTCGAGCGGAACTTGCCGTCGCGGATGGTGGTCAGCACGAGCGCATCGGCCACCCAGCCGTCGTGCCTGTCCTTCGAGAAGCAGGCCTTGCCCATCGAGTAGGTCTCGAAGTCGCAGAGACCTTCGATCGTGTCGCGCATCTTCTGCCCGGTGACCGGCCCGTCGATCTTGTTGAGCGCGGCGACGACCGTCATGTAGCCGTTGCCTCCCACGAGTTCGCCCCAGCCTTGCGGCTTCTGGCCGGCCTTCGCGAGCAGTGCCACGAGTTTCTGTTCGGGCGGCGTGGCGTCGTACGGCAGGTTGCCGATGCTCAGCACGTGCACGCCTTCGCCCAATGCGCCGGCCGCGTCGATGAAGCTCTTCTGCGACAAGCCGCTGTTGCAATAGATGGGCACCTTGAGGCCGACTTCGTTGGCGGCCTTCAGGAACGCGGCGCCGAGCGACGAGATCGAGACCTGCATGAAGACCGAATCGACGTTCGCGTTGCGCAGCTTGGCTGCGGCCGAAGTCAGGTCAGTTGCCGTGTAGGGCGCACCGATCGACTCGACCACCTTGAAGCCGAGCTCGTCGCTGAGCTTTCGCGCATGGTCGTTGCCGAACTTGCCGTAGGCATCTTCCTGGTAGATCACGCCGATGCGTTTGGCGCCTGCCTTGGCTGCCGACTCGAGCAGCATCGTGACGCCGACCTGGTCGTTGATGGCAACGCGGAACACCCAGGGGTAGAAGCTGTTCGCCTTGTCGGTGATGGCAACCGTGCCGGCCGGCCCGAGCAGCGGAACCTTCAGGCGTTCCGCGATCGGGCCCGCGGCGAGGATGCCGCCGCCGGTTCCCGGGCCGATGATCGCAACCACCTTGTCGTCGTTGATCAGCTGCGTGGCACCACGAGCGGCTTCGGTCGGGTTGGTCTTGTCGTCGTAGAAGACGAGATCGATCTTGCGGCCACCCGCGCCGCCGTTTGCCGTGATCTCCTTGTGCAGTGCGTTGATCGCTTCGCGCTCGGGCAGGCCGAACACCGCGGCCGGGCCGCTGAAGCTCAGCAGCACGCCGATCTTCACCGGCTCCTTGGCCTGCGCATGCGCGAGGTGCGGTGCGAGCGTCGGCATGAGGCCGGCCGCGGCGAGCCCCTGAACGAGGCGCCTTCTCGAAAGTCCTTGCATGTCTTGTCTCCTGGTATTTTTTTGTGTGGAGTCAGCGCAGGCCGCCGCTCACGCGGATCGTCTCGCCGCTCACCTGATCGGAATCTGCAGATAGCAAGAAGGCCAGCGCGTTGGCGATGTCGCGGGGGCCGGTGAGTTCGCGCAACGGAATGCGTTCGCGCTGCATCTCGATGAACTCCTTGCTGAACGAGGCCTGCACACGTTCGGTGAAGACCGAGCCCGGCGCCACCACGTTGACGCGAATGCCGTCGGGCCCGAGGCTTCGGCTCAAGGTCTGCGTGAGGCCGACGACGGCGGCCTTCGCCGCGTCGTAGCCTGCATTGCCCATGCCGTAGAAATTCCCGAAGGCAGCGAGCGACGCGACGTTCGCGACCTTGCCGTAATGCTTTTCCCGAAAGTGCGGAACGAGCGCGCGGATCATCAGGAAGGCGCTTTGAAGATTGAGCCGCACCGTCTGCTGGAATTCATCGACCGAGATCTTGTCGATCGGCCGATCGATGATGTCTTCGCCGATGCCGACGATGCCGCCCGCGATGTTGGCCACGCCGTGGAGGGCGCCGAATGCCGAAAGCGCTGCGTCGCGCACCGCGTTGACGCCGGCTTCATCGGCCGTGTCGGCCTTCATCGTGCGAAGGCGGTCAGCGGCTTCCGGGTGGCGTTCGGCCAGGGCACCGAGGCGGCGCGAGCTGATGTCGCACGCACAGACGCGTGCGCCCTTGTTCAGCAGCAGCGCGACCAGCTCGCCGCCGATGCCGCCCGCTGCCGCGGTGACGAGGTAGTTGCGGTCGGCGTGCGTCATGCCGCGGCCTTCTTGAACGCGGTGCCGCAGATGCCGCAGAACTTGTGGTCTTCGGGCAGTGCCTTCGAGCCGCAGTTTGCGCAGTCGACGCTGTAGCCGCCGTAGGGCGCGACGGTCACATGGCCGGTGTCGACGGCTTTCCAGCTCGGCTCGGAGGTCACCGCGCGCTTGTTGAAGAAGGCGCCGAACCCCTCGCGCGATTCCATCGAAGGAAAGTGCAGCGTGAGCCATTCGCGCGCCTGCGTCATCTCTCTGAAGCCCGCTTCCTTTTTCGCGTTGAGCGCGACCTTGGTGTAGCG
>DASYCA010000341.1:0-10800 GCA_036500445.1 Burkholderiaceae bacterium
TGTCTGATTCCAAAGGAGTTTCATACGTGAGCCATGCAATGACCCTTCCGAGTACTTTGAGCCCGTCGTCGGCTAAGGCCGCTCCGGCAGGTGCACTGGCGCTCTCGCATTCCTCGCTGCTGCCCGGCCAGCTGGGCAACATCGACGCCTACATCCAGGCCGTCAACCGGATCCCGATGCTGACGCCGGCGGAAGAACGCCAGTTCGCCACCGAATTTCGCGAACACGACAATCTGGACTCTGCGCGCCGTCTGGTGCTGTCGCACCTGCGCCTGGTCGTCTCGATCTCGCGCAAGTACCTCGGCTATGGCCTGCCGCACGGCGACCTGATCCAGGAAGGCAACATCGGCCTGATGAAGGCCGTGAAGCGCTTCGACCCGGATCAAGGCGTGCGCCTGGTCAGCTACGCGATGCACTGGATCAAGGCCGAGATCCACGAGTACATCCTGAAGAACTGGCGCATGGTCAAGGTCGCGACGACCAAGGCCCAGCGCAAGCTGTTCTTCAACCTGCGCTCGATGAAGCAAAGCCTGAAGGACGATGCCGACGCGGTCGACACGCACCGCAGCACGCTGACCCAGACCGAGGTCGACAAGCTGGCGAAGACGCTGAACGTCAAGCGCGAGGAAGTCCTCGAGATGGAAACCCGCCTGTCGGGCGGCGACGTCGCGCTCGAGCCGCAGAACGACGACGGCGAGGAGAGCTACGCCCCGATCGCCTACCTCGCCGACGACGCGAGCGAGCCGACCCGCGTGCTCGAAGCGCGCGGTCGCGACTGGCTCGCCGGCGACGGCATCGCGATGGCGCTCGATGCGCTGGACGCGCGCAGCCGCCGCATCGTCGAGGAACGCTGGCTGAAGGTCAACGACGACGCCTCGGGCGGCATGACCCTGCACGACCTCGCGGCCGAGTACGGCGTCAGCGCCGAACGGATCCGCCAGATCGAGGTCGCGGCGATGAAGAAGATGCGCAAGGCGCTGGCCGAGACCACCTGACCGGATCTCGGACTCTCGAAGAAACGGCCCTGCGGGGCCGTTTTTTCATGGGCGCTCACGGCGCGTTGCGGACGTTCGTTATGTCTCCCTGCGCTCGGGTCGGAATGCGGGGTCGCCGACGTCGTTCAGGGTAGAGCGTTCACTGCGTCGGCGACCCCGCATCCCGCCCCGAGACTCGCCGCCTTTCACCGGTGCACTGCTCAGGGCGTGCCGGGCTCGCTCCACCGTGAACAGCGATAGTCCGCAACCGCGCCGTAAGCAGTCCTGGCCCTCGCTCACCCGGCCATCAAGGCCTTCAGGTCGGCCGCGAATTCCTCGGGCTTGCCGCCATAGCGCTCGAACAACCGCGCCTTGCCGTCGCCGTCCAGCACGAACGAGCCGGCCGTGTGGTCCATCGTGTAGCTGCCTTCGACCCGGCCCGGCACCTTGGCGTAGAAGACCTTGAACTCCTTGGCCGCCGCCGCCGTCTGCTCGAGCGAGCCGCGCAGCGCGACGAAACTCGGGTCGAAACTCGCCATGTAGGATTTCAGGATCGCCGGCGTGTCGCGCTCCGGGTCGATCGAGACGAAGATGCCCTGCACCTTGTCGCCATCGGCGCCGAGCGACTTCTTGACCTCGGCGAGCTCGGACATCGTCGCCGGGCAGACGTCCGGGCACTGGGTGTAGCCGAAGAACACGACCGTGACCTTGCCCTTGAAATCGGCCAGCGTGCGCGGCTTGCCGTCGATGTCAGGCATCGCGAGGGTGCGCGCGTAATCGGCGCCGGTGATGTCGGCGCCGTGGAAGACGGCCGGCACCTTCGGAGCGGTGATCGCCACGACACTCGCGCTCGCGGCGTCGGCGGATACAGCGGCCTTGTTGTCGCAGCCGGCGAGCGCCAGCGCGGCAAGCAACAGAAGAACGGAATGACGAACAGCACTCACAGCCACGCCCTCAGGTAGTGATCGACCAGCAGCGCCGCGAACAGCAGCGAGAGGTAGAGGATGGAATAACGAAAGGTCTTGCGGGCGAGTTGATCCGAATAGCTGCGCCAAAGTTTCCAGCCGTAGCCGACAAATACGATGTTCAGCGCGACCGCGGCGAGCAGGTACAGCACGCCGCTCATGCCGGACACGAAGGGCAGCAAGGTGCCGGCGAACAGCACCAGCGTGTAAAGAAAAACGTGCAGCCGCGTGAACTCGGCGCCGTGCGTGATCGGCAGCATCGGCAGGCCGCTCTTGCGGTAATCCTCGGCGCGGTACAGCGCGAGGGCCCAGAAGTGCGGCGGCGTCCACAGGAAGATGATCAGGCACATGATCATCGCCTCGTGGCCGACATCGCCGCGGATCGCCGCCCAGCCCAGCACCGGCGGCATCGCGCCCGAGGCGCCGCCGATCACGATGTTCTGCGGCGTCGCCGGCTTCAGCAGCACGGTGTAGATCACCGCGTAGCCGACGAAGGTCGCAAAGGTCAGCCACATCGTCAGCGGGTTGACGGCGAAGTACAGCAGCGCGCTGCCTGCCGTGCAGAGCAGCGTCGAGAAGCTCAAGGTCTGCGTGTTCGTCAGCTCGCCGCGCGCGGTCGGACGCCACGCGGTGCGCGCCATCTTCGCATCGATGCGCTGCTCGACCAGGCAATTGAAGGCCGCGGCGGCCGCGGCGACGAGCCAGATGCCCACGGTGGCGGCGAGCGCCGTTTTCACATCGGGCAGGCCGGGCGTGGCCATCAGCATGCCGATCACCGCGCAGAACACGATCAGCTGCACCACGCGCGGCTTGGTCAGCGCGTAGAACTGGCGCGCGCGCGACGGCAGCGAGGTGCTGCCGGGGACGGCGGGGGGCGCGGTGGGGTTGATGCTGTCGGTCGTCATGGTCGAAGCTCGCATTTTACGGAGCCCGGCGAACCCGTGTGAGCAGCATCGCCAGCAGCGTGACCCAGGCCGCCGCGCCGGCGGTGTGCGCGACCGCGCCGATCAGCGGCCAGCCGAGCACGACGTTGGACAAACCGCTCGCGAGCTGCCAGGCCGCGATCGCCAGCGTGCCCGCGGCCCAGCGCCGCAGCGCCGGGTCACGGCTCGCCCACAGCCGCCACGCGAACGCGAGCATGCCCAGCAGCACGGCATAGGCCATCAGCCGGTGCGCGTAGTGGATCGCGGTCAGCGCGGCGAACGGCAGGCCGGCGCCGCTGGCATCGACGCCCAGGCCGCGCAGCAGCGTGAAGCCGCGGGCGAAATCCATCGCCGGCCAGGCACTGCCCTGGCAGGCCGGAAAGCCCTCGCCGCAGGCCAGCACCGCGTAGTTCGTGCTGACCCAGCCGCCGAGCGCGATCTGCAGCGCGCTGAGCGCCGCGAGCCCCCACAGCGCGATGAAAAGGCCGCGCGGCAGCGCGAGCGTCGAGCGCTTCGGCAACTGCGTCTGGACGGCCAGCAGCGCGAGCAGGATCAACCCGCCGAGCAGGTGCAGCGTGACGATCAGCGGGTAGAGCTTCAGCGTCACGGTCCAGGCGCCGAAGGCCCCCTGGACGCAGACCCACAGCAGCGTCGCGGTCGGCCACCAGGGCGAGAACGGCGCGCCACGCCGGCGCGCCAGCGCCCAGGCGAGCACGACCAGCACGAAGATCAGGCCGCCGACGCCGGTCGCGAGATAGCGGTGCGTCATCTCGATCCAGGCCTTGCCGTGCGTCACCGGCCCCTCGGGCAGCGCGCTTTGCGCCGCGCCGATCTGCGCCTGTGCGCCGAGCGGGCTCGATTGCCCGTAGCAGCCCGGCCAGTCGGGGCAGCCGAGGCCGGAATCGGTCAGGCGCGTGAAGGCGCCGAACAGCACCAGGTCGAAGGTCAGGCACAGCGTCAGCACCGTCAGCGCGTGCAGCCGCGCCGGCGCGCCGCGGCCGCGCTGGCGGCGCCAGACCCAGGCCACCGGCCCGAGCGCGAGCAGCGCGCCGACCAGCGCGATCGCGGCGATCGGGGCGAGGTCGTAGGGGGCGGCGGAAACGACCGGAACGGCAAGACTCACCGTTCAGCGCCCCGATTTGTCCCAGCCCGCCGATCCGGCCAGCAGCTTCACGACGTCGCGCTTGAGCTTGGCCGGATCGGGGTCGACGAGCGAGCGCATCATCCAGTGGCCGAGCGGGTCGACGATGTAGAAGTGGTCGGCGAGCGCGTGGCCGGCGGCAGGCTCAAGCCAGGCCGAGAGCGCGGCCTTCGGCGCGCGCAGCACCGTCATCTCGGTGTGGGTGCGGATGCCGTCGAGGACTTTCGCACTCGGCGCGACCTCGTCATCGATCAGCCAGAGCTTCTCGACGCGGTCCGCGTCGCGCCCGAGCGTCTCGCGCAGCTGGCGCTGCAGCCACAGGTGCTTCTCGCACTCCGCGTCGCAGGCGCCGCCCGAGACGACGACGAGCAGCCACTGCCCTTTCAGCGACTCGGCCTTGACCGGCGCGCCCTGCAGGTCCGTCAGCGGCAGGTCGTCCGGCAGCGGGCGCTGCGGCGTGATCAGCTCGCTGTAGTTGGTGCGGCCCTCGGGCCGGATCACGTAGAAGGTGAAATACGAGGCGATCACCGGCGCGGCGCAGATCGCCAGCACCAGCAGCATCTTCAGGCGGCCGTTCTTCGTGCGGCGCAGCGCGTCGGGATCGACCCCACCGTCGAGCGCGGGCGGCTGGATCCCGTGGACGGCGAAGCTGAGCGGCGCCGCCGCCGCCGGCGCCGGCGCCGGCGGCGTGCGCGGATCAAGCGGGGCGGCGGAGCCGGGGGCGGACGAGTTGGAACCAGACATACAAACCTGCCATCAGCGCACACATCGCGAACCACTGGAACGCGTAGCCGTAGTGCATTTGAACATCGACCGCGGGGCGCGGCCAGTCGCGCAGCAGGCCGTCGCCTGCCGTGCTCGGGGAATCGGATTGCTGCACCGAGAGCGGTGCGAGCCGCAAGCCCGATTCGGTCTTGAACGCGTCGAGCTCGATATTTTGCCGGATCAGGCCGCGCTCGGCGCCGCCGAAGTCGTAGAGCTTCGAGGGCGGCGGCCCGAGGTGGCCGTCGACCTCGACCTCGCCGGCGGGCGTCGGCACCGCGGGCAGCAAGGTGCGGTCGCGCTGGTCGCGCGGCACCCAGCCGCGCTGGACCAGGATGGCCTCGGGCCGATCGCTCAGCTGCAGCGGCGTCACCACGTAGAAGCCGACCCGCGCGCGCATCTGCCGGTTCTCGAGGAACACCGTGCGCTCGGGCACCCAATGGCCGCGCAGCTGCACCGGCCGGTACTGCTGCTCGAGCGCCTGCCCGGCGGTGGCGGCGAGCTCGCGCTGCGCGATCGCCGGCTGCTTCGCGCGGCCGTCGAGCGCGTCCTGCAGCGCGATCTTCTGCGCCGCGCGGCGCAGCTGCCAGGCGCCGAGGTTGGCCGTCAGCACGGTGCCGGCGAGCGTCGCGGCGAGGATCACCGCGGCGCGGCCGCGCGGGCTCAAAGGCATGGCCGGCAGGCCCGCCGGCGCAGCGGATAATCGGAGCGCATGAAGACCTTGATCATCGGCCTCGCGTTCGTCGCGATCCTCGGCGCGCTCGCCGCCGCCGGCGTGTTCATGCTGCGCGACGGGCGCGACGGCAAGAGCAGGAGCGGCAAGATGATGCGCGCGCTGGCGCTGCGGGTCGGGCTGTCGGTGCTGCTGTTCGCGTGCATCATGTTCAGTTACTGGGCCGGCTGGATCCAGCCGACCGGCATTCCGATCGGCAAGTAGGCATGGACCCAAAAACAAACGCCGCGTTCAGCGGCGTTTGTTCTTTGTGGTGGCGTCGCGGTTAAAGCCAATAGACCACGATGTACAGGCCGAGCCAGACGACGTCGACGAAGTGCCAGTACCAGGCCGCGCCTTCGAAGCCGAAGTGGCGCTCGGGCGTGAAGTGGCCCTTCATCAGCCGGATCGTGATGAACAGCAGCATCAGCATGCCGACGAACACGTGGAAGCCGTGGAAGCCGGTCAGCATGAAGAAGGTCGAGCCGTAGGCGCCCGACGACAGCTTCATGTTCATCTCGGTGTAGGCCTCGTGGTATTCGGAGATCTGGCAGCCGAGGAAGCTCACGCCCAGCAGCACCGTGATCCACATGAAGACGATCGTCTTCGCGCGGTTGCCGGCGATCAGCGCGTGGTGCGCGATGGTCAGCGTGACGCCCGAGGTCAGCAGCAGCAGCGTGTTGATGGTCGGGATCGGCCACGGGCCCATCGTGCGGAAGGGCTCGACGATGTTGGCCGGCGAGCCGGTGGCACCGACGCCCGAGCTCGGCCAGACGGCGCGGAAGTCCGGCCACAGCACCGCGTTGTCCAGGCTGCCGAGGTTGGGCAGCGCGTGCAGCCGGGTCCAGAACAGCGCGCCGAAGAAGGCGCCGAAGAACATCACCTCCGAGAAGATGAACCAGCTCATGCTCCAGCGGAACGAGATGTCGATCTTGTCGCTGTACAGGCCGCCCTCGCTCTCGCCGATCGCCTGGCGGAACCACTGCTGCAGCACGAAGGCCAGCAGCACGAAGCCGACCAGCAGCGCGTACATGCCCCAGCCCTCGCCGTTGATCCACTGGCTGGCGCTGAAGATGATGATCAGCAGCGCGATCGCGGCCATCACCGGATGGCGTGAGGGCGCTGGAACGAAGTAATAAGGCGTCTTGCCGTGGGGTGTCGCGACCGACATGGTTTTTTCTCCTAGGACCTGTCTGAATGGTTCATTTGGCGGCGCCGCTGGCCAGCACCCAGTTGACGATCAGCACCAGCAGCAGCACGAACAGCGCCGCGCCGAGCACACCGGCGATCACGACGTGGATCGGGTTGAGCTGGTTCACGTCCTTTTCGTAGTCCGCACCCTTGCGCACGCCGAAGAACGACCAGCCGACCGCCTTCATCGTCGCGAGGAACGAGCCCTTGCGCTGCGTCGCCGGGGTGTCGGCGTCGGTCATGAGGCGGCCGCTCCGTCGCGACTCGGGTCCACGAACCCGGCCTTGCCGGTGGGCTCCGGCGGCACCGTGCCGCCGACCTCGAAGAAGGTGTAGGACAGCGTGATCGTCTTGACGTCCTTCGACAGCTTCGGGTCGATCACGAACACGACCGGCCAGCGCTTGCCCTCGCCCGGCTTCAGCGTGTACTGGTTGAAGCAGAAGCACTCGATCTTGTTGAAGTACGGCATCGCCTGCATCGGCGCGTAGCTCGGGATCGCCTGGGCCGTCATCGTCCGGTTCTGGACGTTGCGGAACTCGTACATCACCGTCGTCAGCTCGCCCGGGTGGACGACGACCGAATGCTTCTCGGGCTTGAACTCCCACGGCCCGTGCGCGTTCGCGTCGAACTCGATCGTGATCGAGCGCGTCATGTCGATTTGCGTGTTCTTCTTGTAGTCCAGCAGCGAGCTGCCCTGCACATCGGTCTCGCCGAGCGACAGCACGTTGATGCCGATCGCGGTGCAGATCGTGCGGTAGACCGGCACCAGCGCGTAGCCGAACGCGAACATCAGCGCGACGACGACGATCAGCTTGCCGACCATGCGCCAGTTGTCGTGCCGGATCGCGGCCTGGACGGTCACGGGGGCGGTGGTGTCGGTGCTCATGGGGCTCAGATTCCGAGGATCGCGCTCTTGACGATGAAGCCGACGAAGAGCGCGACCGCGATCGCGCCCAGGATCAGGCCCAGGCGCTGGTTGGCTTTCTTCTGCTCGGGGGTCACGGAATTGCTCACGCGAGGATCTTCGTCGCGCTGGCGTTCAACCGCGGCGGCGTCTCGAAGGTGTGGAACGGCGCCGGCGACGGCAGTTCCCACTCCAGGCCTTCGGCGCCCTCCCACGGCTGCTGCGGTGCCGGCGCACCCTTGCCGCGCATCATCGGGATCACGACGAACAGGAAGAAGTAGACCTGCGCGAAGCCGAAGAAGAACGCGCCGATCGAGGCGACCATGTTGAAGTCGGCGAACTGCATCGGGTAGTCGGCGTAGCGGCGCGGCATGCCGGCCAGCCCGAGGAAGTGCATCGGGAAGAAGGTCACGTTGAACGCGATCAGCGACCACCAGAAATGGATCTTGCCGCGCGTCTCGTTGTACATCACGCCGGTCCACTTCGGGCCCCAGTAGTAGACGCCGGCGAACATCGCGTACAGCGAGCCCGCGACCAGCACGTAGTGGAAATGCGCGACGACGTAGTAGGTGTCCTGCAATTGAATGTCGATCGGCGCCATCGCCAGGATCAGCCCGGTGAAGCCGCCCATCGTGAACACGAAGATGAAGCCGACCGCGAACAGCATCGGCGTCTCGAAGGTCATCGAGCCGCGCCACATCGTCGCGATCCAGTTGAAGATCTTCACGCCGGTCGGCACCGCGATCAGCATCGTCGCGTACATGAAGAACAGCTGGCCGGTGACCGGCATGCCGGTCGTGAACATGTGGTGGGCCCAGACGATGAACGACAAGATCGCGATCGACCCGGTCGCGTAGACCATCGAGGTGTAGCCGAACAGGCGCTTGCGGGCGAAGGCCGGGATGATCGCCGAGACGATCCCGAACGCCGGCAGGATCATGATGTAGACCTCGGGGTGGCCGAAGAACCAGAAGATGTGCTGGTACATCACCGGGTCGCCGCCGCCGGCGGGGTTGAAGAAGTGGGTCCCGAAGTGGCGGTCCGTCAAGGTCATCGTGATCGCGCCGGCGAGCACCGGCATCACGGCGATCAGCAGGTAGGCGGTGATCAGCCAGGTCCAGACGAACATCGGCATCTTCATCAGCGTCATGCCCGGCGCACGCATGTTCAGGATCGTGACGATGATGTTGATCGAGCCCATGATGGAGGAGGCGCCCATGATGTGCATCGCGAAGATGCCGGCGTCCATCGAGGGGCCCATCTGCAAGGTCAGCGGGGCGTACAGCGTCCAGCCCGCGGCGGGCGCGCCGCCGGGCATGAAGAACGAGCCGACCAGCATCAGCGCGGCCGGGATCAGCAGCCAGAAGGAAAAGTTGTTCATCCGCGCGAACGCCATGTCGGCCGCGCCGATCTGCATCGGGATCATCCAGTTCGCGAAGCCGACGAAGGCCGGCATGATCGCGCCGAACACCATGATCAGCCCGTGCATCGTGGTGAACTGGTTGAACATCTGCGGGTTCACGAACTGCAGGCCGGGCTCGAACAGCTCGGCGCGGATCAGCAGCGCCAGGATCCCGCCGATGATGAACATCGTGAACGAGAACAGCAGGTACAGCGTCCCGATGTCCTTGTGGTTCGTGGCGAAGACCCAGCGGCGCCAGCCGTGCGGGGCGCCATGGTGGTCGTCATGGCCGTGGTCGTGGGCATGGCCGCCATGGGGGTGGTCGATGACTGCGCTCATTGAGGGCTCCTGATACTTGTTCGGTGGTGCGGCGGCGGGCGGCGGGCTCAGCCGGCCGGCACGATGTCGACGCGGCGCGCGCGGTCGGCGTTGGCGCCGCCGGCTTCGATCTGCTCGGGCTTGCGCAGCTCCATGCGGTCAGCACTCACGCCGGCCTTCTCGAGCGCGGCGCGCACCGCCATCGCGCGGTCCTTCGCGAGCTGGGCGTTCTTGGCCGCGTCGCCGCTGGCGTCGACGAAGCCCGACAGCCCGACCTTGACGCTCGCGTTGTCCTTCAGGAAGCCGGCGGCGCTCGCGACGGCCTTTTGCGCGTCGGCGTCCAGCGCGCTCTGGCCGCTGGCGAACAGCACGCTGATCGTCTGGCCGGGGGCCGCGGCGGCCGTCGGCGCGGCCGGGGCCGCGGGAGCGGCGGCCGGCGCGGCGGACGCGCTCGACGGCGCCAGCTCCTTGCCGGCGCGGATCGCGGCGACTTCGGACGGCTGCACGACCTGGCCGGTCGCGTTCGACCAGTTGTTCTTCGTGAAGGTGATGACGGCCGCGAGGTCGGTGTCGGAGAACTGCTTCCACGACGGCATCGCGCCATTGAGGCGGCCTTCGAGCACGGTGTGGATCTGCTGGCCCTTGTCGGCGCTGAGCACGACCGGCGAGCCGTCCAGCGGCTTGACCGGGCCGCCGCCCTTGCCGGTCGGCAGGTGGCAGGCGGCGCAGTTGCCCATGTAGATCTTCTCGCCGCGCGCCTTCAGGTCGGCCAGCGTCCAGACCTTGTTCGGGTCGTCGGCGAGGGCGGCCATTTCCTTCTTCTTGCCGTTGACCCAGGTGGTGTAGTCCTCGGCCGAGACGACCTTGACGTGGATCGGCATGTAGGCATGTTCCTTGCCGCACAGCTCGGCGCACTGGCCGTAGTAGTCGCCGACCTTGGTGGCGCGGAACCAGGTGTCGCGCACGAAGCCGGGGATCGCGTCCTGCTTGACGCCGAAGGCGGGCACCATCCAGGCGTGGATCACGTCGACCGCGGTCGTGATGATGCGGACCTTCTTGTCGACCGGCACGACCAGCACGTTGTCGACCTTCAGCAGGTAGTCATCGACCGGGGTCGGGTGGCCGGTGTCGGATTCGTCGCGCTGCGCGGTGTCCAGCGTCGAGATGAAGCCGATGCCCTCGCCTTCGCCGTTGAGGTAGTCATAGCCCCACTTCCACTGGTAGCCGGTCGCCTTGATGGTCAGGTCGGCGGCGGAGGTGTCCTTCATCGCGACGACGGTCTTGGTCGCCGGCAGCGCCATGCCGATCACGATGATGAACGGGACGATGGTCCAGATGATCTCGACCGTGGTGCTCTCGTGGAAGTTCGCCGCCTTGGCACCCTTGGACTTGCGGTGCTTGAAGATCGAATAGAACATCACCCCGAACACACCGAGGAAGATGATCGTGCAGATCCACAGCATGAAGTAGTGCAGCCACTTCTGGTCGGCGGCGATCTCGGTCACCGC
>DASYCA010000342.1:0-5067 GCA_036500445.1 Burkholderiaceae bacterium
AGAAGAAGCGACGCAGCCCTCGATCGTGACCGCCGGCCGCGTCCGGGGCGTGCACGAGGCCGAACTGATTTCGCAGCTCGCGGTGCTGCTCGGGGCCGAGGAGCCGCACATCGATTTCACGTGGCTCGGCGCGGCCGATCCGGGCTCGCGCGTGCGCCTGCAGGCCGCCGGCGTGCAGGTGCTCGACCTGCCCGGCGACGCCAGCTGCGCCGCGCATCTGGCCTCCGGCTGGATCTTCCTGGCCCCGGGGCGCGTGCGCGGCTTTCCGCTGTTCGTGGCCCAGGCCATGGCGGCGGGCCTGCCCTGCGTCGCGTTCGATTGCCCGGCGCATCGAGCCGTCATCCGGGATGGCCAGACCGGTTTTCTGTGCACGAGCGCGCAGGACATGATCGACCGCATCGCGTTGCTCGTCGACGACCTCGACCTGCGCGAGCGCCTCGGCGCTGCCGCCAGGCAGGAGGCCCGGCGGCGTTTCAGCGAATCCGAGTTCGGCACGAAGCTGCTGGCCGCCTATTCGCAGCCGGCCTGAGCGCCCGGTTCCGTTCGAGTTCGTTTGAATGAGGTGCAGCCCATGACCATCGCCCAATTTCTCGTCGTGTTGCGCGCGCGCTGGCGGATCGCGCTGCTGATCCTGACGGCCACGGTCGGGCTGGTCGCCGCGGCGAGTCTGACGATGACGCCGCAGTACAGCGCGGTCGCGTCGGTCGTGCTCGACGTCAAGTCCCCCGATCCGATCGCCGGCGTGGTCTTGCCCGGCATGACGGTGCCGGGCTACATGGGCACGCAGCTCGGCGTGCTGCAAAGCGAGCGGGTCGCGCTGGAAGCGCTGAAGATCGTGAACGGCGACGCCGACAAGGCGATGCAGCAGCAATGGCGCGCCGAAACCGACGGCCGCGGCGACTTCGACGCCTGGCTGGCCGAGCGCACGCTGCGCCAGCTCGATGTCGTGCCGGTCCGGGATTCCAACGTCATCATGGTCACGTACCGGGCCTCGGACCCGGCGTACGCCGCGGCGGTCGCGAACGCGTTCGTGAAGGCCTACATCGCGACGACGCTCGAAATGCGCGTCGATCCGGCCAAGAAGTTCAGCAGCGTCTTCGACGGCAGCGCGAAGAACCTGCGCGCCGAGCTCGAGCAGGCGCAGACCCGGCTTTCCGCGTACCAGCAAAGCAAGGGCATGGTCGTCAACGACGAGAAGCTGGACGTCGAGAACCTGCGTCTGGCGGAACTGTCCTCGCAATACGTCGTGCTGCAGGGCCTGGCGAACGAATCCAGCAGCCGGCAGAGCCAATCGATCAGCAACCCCGAGCGCACGCCGGAAGCGGTCGGCAGCGTGCTGCTCAGCAATCTGACCAGCGAGCTGGTGCGCCAGGAAGCCAGGCTCAGGGAACTCGCCACGACGCTCGGCGACAACAACCCGCGCGTGCTCGAAACGCGCGCCAGCATCGCCCAGACGCGGGCGCGCATCGAGAGCGAGACACAGCGCGTGAGCGGCAGCCTGGCGATCAACAACAGCGTGAACCAGACCCGGCTGGAGCAGGCGCGCACGGCGATCGAAGAGCAGCGCAACAAGCTGCTGCACATGAAGAGCCAGCGCGACGAGGCCGCCGTGCTGCAGCGCGACGTCGAGAACGCCCAGCGCGCCTACGACGCCGTGCTGGCCAGGGCCACCCAGAGCAGCGTCGAGAGCCAGACCACGCAGACCAACGTGTCGGTGCTGAAGCGCGCCGTCGCACCGGGCAAGGCCTCGTCGCCGCGCCTGGAATTGAACCTCGCGGTCGCGCTGATCATCGGCGTGCTGCTCGGCGGCGGTGCGGCCATCGCGCGCGAATCCGCCGATCGGCGCCTGCGCGTCGATGCCGACGTCACGCGCTCGCTGCGCCAGCCGCTGCTGGGCGTGCTGCCGACGCGTTCGCGGGCCTGGACGGACGCGCGATCGCGTCGGCGCCTGACCCTGCAGGCGGCCCGTGCGCCCACCCCCCTCCTGAGCCGGTGACGAACATGCTGAAGCCCCCCCTGTACGCGCTGCGCCCCGAAGCCATCGCCGGCCCCCCGCACGAGCCCGCCACGCCGCGCAGCGACGTCCCCGATCGGTCGATCGGTGCCTTCATCCGCAGGCTGCGCAAGCTCGACGACGCGCAGATCGAGCAGATCCTGCACCACCAGCGCGAACACAACCTGCGCTTCGGAGAGTCCGCGGTGCGCCTGAAGCTGGCCTCCAACAACGATGTGCTGTGGGCGCTGTCGCAGCAGTTCGAGTACCCGTACGCGACGGATCGGATCGGCGACGGCTTCAACGACGAGCTGGTCGCCGCGATCGACCCGTTCAGCGACCAGTCCGAGGTCTTTCGGGAGATCCGCAGCCAGCTGATCCTGGGCGTGATGGCGCCGGATCAGCATCGGCGCCCGCTGGCGGTGCTCAGCCCGGACGTCGGCGACGGCAAGACCTTCTTCGCCGCGAACCTGGCGGTCTCGTTCAGCCAGCTCGGCGCGCGCACGCTGGTGATCGATGCCGACATGCGCACGCCGCGCCTGCACGCGCTGTTCGGCGTGCCGAACGAGCTCGGCCTGAGCACCATCCTGTCCGGGCGCGCCGAGCACGAACTGCTGCACCCGATTCCGATGCTGCCCAGCCTGTACGTGCTGCCCGTGGGCGTCGTCCCGCCGAACCCGATCGAGCTGGTGCAGCGGCCGGCGTTCGCGCTGCTGATGCATCAGCTGTGCGCCCGGTTCGACCACGTCATCGTCGACACGCCGGCGTCGAGCCACGGCGCCGACGCGCGCGTGCTGGCGGCCCAGTGCGGCAGCGCGATGGCGATCTGCCGCCGCGGCAACAGCCGGATGAGCGCCGTCAACCAGTTGGTGAACCAGGTCGCCAGGCACAACGGGCGCTTCGCCGGAGTTCTGATCAATGAGCACTGAGCCCATCACCGACGCCGCCCGTTCCGTCCTCGTCGCGATCCCGACGCTGAACGAGGTGCACACGCTCGCGGGCGTCGTCGACGCGTTGCGCGCCGATCCGCCCGAAGGCGTCCGGGTCTCGATCGTCGTGGTCGACGGCGGCAGCGACGACGGAACGGTCGCGCTGGTCCGGCGCCTGCAACGACGACGCCCGGAGTTGAGCCTGCTGCCCAACCCGCAGCGCCTGCAGAGCGCGGCCGTGAACCTCGCGGCCCTCACGGCGAGCCCCAGCACGGACGTGCTGATTCGCTGCGACGCGCATGCCAGCTATCCGCCCGGATTCGTGCGCCGGCTGCTCGACACGCTCGCGCGCACCGGTGCAGACGCGGTCGTCGTGCCGATGGACTCGACCGGCCGCGGCCGCCTGCAGCGCGCGATCGCCTGGATCTCCGACACGCCGGTCGGCTCCGGCGGTTCGGCCCACCGCGGCGGGCGCCGCAGCGGCTTCATCGACCACGGCCATCACGCCGCGTTCAGGCTCGACAGCTTCCGGCGCGCGGGCGGCTACGACGAGAGCTTCAGCCACAACGAGGACGCCGAGTTCGATTGCCGCCAGCGGGCGCTGGGCGGACGCATCTACCTCGACGCGGACATCCGCATCGGCTATCACCCGCGCGACCGCCTTCGCGATCTGTGGCGCCAGTATTTCGGCTATGGCCGTGGCCGGGCGCGCACGATGCAGCGCCATCCCGGCTCGACGCGCCTGCGGCAACTCGCGGTGCCGGCGCACGCCGCGTGGACGGTGTCCGCGCTGCTCGCCGCGCCCTGGTGGCCGCTGCCGCTGGCGTGGCCGGCCCTGTACCTGGCGATCCTCGCGTGCGTCTCGCTGCGCCTGGCGATCAAGCAGAAGTCCCTGTGCGGCCTGCTCGCCGGCCCGGCCGCCGCCGTGATGCACACGGCCTGGGCCGCGGGCTTCTTCTGGAGTCTCGCCCGCGTGCGAGAGCCGCGCTGGACCCCCGAGCAAGCCACGCCCTGGCCGCGCGACGGCCTCAGGTGGAAGGGCTGACGATGAGCCTGGCGCCGCCGCTGTCGCCCCCCTCCGGCGCACCCGAGATCGGCTGGCCGGCCGGCGCGCAGGGCGTTCGCCGGCGCCGCCGGCTGGACCGCTGGATCACGGCCGTGCCGGCGGTGACGGCCACGTTTCTGTCCAAGCTCTCGATCGCGCCGTTCGGGGCGATGGGTCTGTCGCTGGCCGTGCCGATGCTGTGCGCGACCGGCGCGCTCGGCCTCCTGCTGGGCCGCATGGTGGCCGACGTCAGGCGCTTGCTCGCCTTCATCGCGCTGCTGGCGTTGCTGTGGGGCATGCAGGTGCTGCGCAACGAGGTCTTTTCGGTCAGCTCGCTGATGCTGTTCACGCTGCTGCACTTCCCGTACGTGCTGCGGATGCGGCGCACGCCGGACTACCGCCACGTGCTGGCGTTCTTCCAGGGCGTGGCCGTGACGATCGCGGTGCTCGGGCTGGTGCAGTACGCGATGCAGTTCCTGGTCGGGCCGACGCTCGCCTTTCCGATCGAGAACTTCTTTCCCGAGGCCTTCAAGGTTTCGAAGTTCAACATGCAGGGCTACCTGGAGTACGGCTCCGAGGTCTATCGGACCAACGGCGTGTTCATGCTGGAGCCCTCGTTCTTCAGCCAGCTGCTGGCGGTGGCCGTGGTGCTGGAGGCGGTCACGCGGCGGCGGCCGTGGGTGCTCGTCGTGCTGCTGGCCGCGATGGCGGTGTCGTACTCCGGGACCGGGCTGATGTTGCTGGGCGCCTGCCTGCCGTGTCTGGCGGTCGCCAGGCGCCGCTGGGACTGGCTGCTGGCCGGCGCGCTGCTGATCGCACTGGCGCTCCTCGGGGCCGAGACGATCGACAACCCGTACGTCAATGTCTTCCTGAAGCGGGCCGGAGAGTTCACCGAGCCCGGCTCGAGCGGTTTCGAACGCTTCGTCGGCGGCTTCTACGTGTTCGGGCAGTTGCTCTGGCCGCAGCCCTGGCGGGGCCTGTTCGGCTTCGGCGCCGGCGCCTTGCAGCTGTACGAAACCAAGGCCTATTGGCCGTTCGGCAGCAACGCCGTGTTCAAGATGGTCTTCGAGTTCGGGCTGGTCGGCGGGCTGGCGTATTTC
>DASYCA010000343.1:0-11328 GCA_036500445.1 Burkholderiaceae bacterium
GCCCGGCGTCTCGCTGCTCGCCGAGGTGCTGGAGGCGCTGCTGGACGAGCCTGCGCTCGCCGCACTCGTCGGCGCGGCGCCGCGCATCGCGAGCGCGAAGTTCCTCGCGCCGGTGCGACCGGGCGCCAAGCTCGTCGTGCAGCTGGAAGCCGGACCGCGCGGCGTGCGCTTCGAGGTCTGCGAGGGCGAGCGCGTCGCGGCCTCGGGGCAGTTCGAATGGGCCGGCCCATGAGCACGCCGGCGGAGCGCAGCGCGCGGCAAGGCTGGGCGGCCGAGCGCGAGCGCAGCAACCTGTGGGTGCTGCGCGTGATGCGCTGGATCGCGGTCGCCGCCGGCCGCCGGCTCGCGCGCGCGGTGCTGCACCCGATCGCGCTGTACTTCCTGATCGCCAACGGCCGCGCCCGGCGCGCCTCGGCGGAGTACCTGACGCGCGCGCTGAAGCGGCCGGCGCGGCTGGCCGATGTCTACCGCCACATCCACCACTTCGCCGCAACGATCCTGGACCGCGTCTACTTCCTGCAGGAGCGCTTCGAGCAGTTCGAGATCCGCTCGACCGGCGCCGACGAGGTCCATGAGCTGCTCGCGCAGGGCGAGGGCGTGATGCTCGCCGGCGCGCACCTCGGCAGCTTCGAGGCGCTGCGCGCGAGCGCGCAGGGCCGCGGCGCGCGCGTCGCGATCCTGATGTACGAGGACAACGCGCGGCTGATCAACGCGACGCTCGCGGCCGTCGCGCCCAAGGCCCGGCTGAACACGATCGCGCTGGGGCGGCCCGGCGCGATGCTCGCGCTGCGCCGCTGGCTCGACGAGGGCGGCATCGCCGGGCTGCTCGCCGACCGCACGCTGCCCGGCTCGTCGACGCGCTCGCGCACGCTGCGGCTGGATTTCCTCGGCCGGCCCGCGCGCTTCTCGGACGGCCCCTTCCGCCTCGCCGCGATGCTGCGCCGCCCGCTGTACTTCATGGCCGGCTTGCACGAAGGCGGCAACCGCTACGAGCTGCGCTTCGCGCTGCTGGCCGACTTCCGCCCCGAGGCGCCGACCGGTGGGCTCGACACCGACGAGCGCGTGCGCGCCGCGATCGAGCGCTATGTCGCCCTGTTGAACACGCTGTGCGTCGAATCGCCCTATAACTGGTTCAATTTCTATGACTTCTGGGCCCTCGATGACGCCGCCTGATCGCCGCCGCTTTCTTGCCACGTCCGTTGCTGCACCCCTCGCCGCGCTGGTCGCCGCCGCGCTGCCGACGGCCGGCCGCGCACAGGCCGCGTTCGACCTTGTCGCGCTGATGCAGCTGCTCGGCACGATCAAGTCCGGCGAGGCCACCTTCACCGAGACGCGCCGCGTCGAGATGCTCGAGCGCTCGCTGCAATCCTCGGGCAAACTGAGCTTCGAATCGCCCGACAGCTTCGTGCGCGAGACCTTGAAACCGCGGCGCGAGCGCATCGCCGTCGTCGGCGACGTCGTCACGATGAGCCAGGGCTCGCACAGCCGCACCGTGACGCTCGATTCGGTGCCCGAGGCCGCGGTGATCGTCGAGGCGATCCGCGGCACGCTGACCGGCAACCGCGATGCGATCGAGCGCAACTTCAGCGCGACCGTCACCGGCAATGCGGCGCAATGGACGCTCGAGCTGGTGCCGCGCATGGCGCGGCTGCGCGAGCTCGTCGTCTCGGTGCGGGTCGGCGGCACGCAGGCGCTGGTGCGCGAGGTCATCGTCGCGATGTCCGACGGCGACCGCTCGGTGATGAGCATCACGCCGACCTCCAGCGTGCCGCGCTGAGCGGCTTGCCCACGCGCGCGCGAGTCCGATGAACGCCCTCACCGCACTCGCCGACCAGGCCCGGCGCCACGCGCTGGCGCTGTGGCTGCTGTTCGTGATCGCCGCGGCCGGCATCACGCTGCGCACCAACTACGTCGCCGACCTCTCGGCCTTCCTGCCGCGCGCGCCGAGCGCCGAGCAGGCCGTGCTGCTGGACCAGCTGCGCAGCGGCATCGCCGCGCGCCTGGTGCTGATCGGCATCGAAGGCGGCAGCGCCGAGCAGCGCAGCGCCGCGTCGCTGAAGTACGCCGCCGAGCTGCGCAAGAACCCGGCGTTCGAGGCCGTCCACAACGGCGACAACTCGCAGTTCGAGGCGACCGGCAAATTCCTGTTCGACCACCGCTACCTGCTCAGCCCGGGCGTCGATGCGCAGCGCTTCACGGTCGACGGGCTGCGCGGCGGGATCGACGAGGCGACCTCGCTGCTCGGCACGCCGGCCGGCGCGATCGTCAAACCGATCATCTTCCGCGACCCGACCGGCGAGACCGTGCGGATGGCCGAGAGCATGCTGCCGGCGCAGGCGCCGAAGACCGAGGGCGGCGTTTGGGTCTCGCGCACCGCGCCGCGCGCGGTGCTGCTCGCGACGACCCATGCCGACGGCGGCGACCTCGACGCGCAGGAGCGCGCGTTGGCGCTGCTGCACACGAGCTTCGCCCCGTTCGAGGCGCAGGGCCTGCACCTCGTGGTCTCGGGCGCCGGCAGCTTCGCGGTCTTGTCGCGCACGCAGATCAAGGCCGAGGTCGAGCGCCTGGCGATCGCCGGCGGCGTCGCGATCGTGGCCCTGCTGCTGCTCGCGTTCGGCGGCTCGCTGCGCACGCTGCTGACCGCGATGCTGCCGGTCGCGACCGGCGTGCTCGCCGGCATCGCGGTCGTGAGCCTGGTGCACGGCAACGTGCACGGCATCACGCTCGGCTTCGGCACGACGCTGATCGGCGAGGCGGTCGACTACGCGATTTATTACCTCATCCAGGCCCGCTCGCAGCCCGGTGCGGCCGTCGGCGCGGGCGCGCGGCACTGGATCGCGGCCAGTTGGCCGACCGTGCGGCTTGGCCTGTGGACCTCGGTCTGCGGCTTCGCGGCGCTGCTGTTCTCGGGCTTTCCCGGTCTCGCGCAACTCGGCCTGTTCTCGATTGCCGGGCTGACGGCCGCGGCGCTGACGACGCGCTGGGTGTTCACGCGCCTGGCGCCCGACGGCGCGCCCGGCATGGGCCTGCGCCGCCACCTCGGGCACGCGGTCGGCTGGTGCACCGCGGTGCTGCCGCGCCTGAAATGGCCGCTCGCCGCGCTGACGCTCGCGGCCGTCGGCGTGCTCGCGATCCAGCCGTCGGCGTGGCGCGGCAACCTGTCCTCGCTGAGCCCGGTCGGTGCCGCGCAGATGAACCTGGACGAGGCCTTGCGCGCCGACCTCGGCGCCAACGACGCCGGCACCTTGATCGCCGTGTCGGCCCCCGACGAGGCCGGCGCGCTGAGCGCCGCCGAGCACGTCGGCGCCAAGCTCGACCCGCTGGTCGACAGCGGCGCGATCGCCGGCTATGAATCGCCGGCCCGCGTGCTGCCCAGCCCGGCGCTGCAGGCCGCGCGACAGAAGGCCTTGCCCGATGCCGAGACCCTGCGCGCTCGCCTGAAGGAAGCAACGGCCGACGGCCCGTTGCCGCTGGACCGCCTGGGCGGCTTCATCGACGACGTGCAGGCCGAGCGCACGCTGCCGCTGCTGACCCGAGCCTCGATGCGCGCGACGCCGCTGTACGCCGCGCTCGACGCGCTGCTGGTGCCCGGCCAGGGCGAGCGGCCCTGGCGCGCGCTGCTGAGCTTGCAGGCCGGTGCGAAGCCGATCGACCCGGCGCAGCTGCGCGCCGCGATCGCCGAGGTCCCCGGCGCGCGCGTCGTCAGCATCAAGCCCGAGCTGGATGCGCTGTATGCCCGCTACCTGCACGAGGCCCGCCTGCAGGCCCTGCTGGGCGCGCTCGCGGTCTGCGTGCTGCTCGCGCTGCATTTGCGCTCGGTGAGACGGCTGTGGCGCGTCGCGCTGCCGGTCGCCAGCGCGGTGCTGCTGGTGCTCGCCGCGCTGACGCTGGCGGGCAAGGAGCTCGGCATTCTTCACTTGGTCGGGCTGCTGCTGACGGTCGCGATCGGGTCGAACTACGCGTTGTTCTTCGACCAGATCCGCGACCAGCAGGAGCGCTTGCCCGCCGGCACGCCGTTCACGATCGACAACGACACGCTCGCCTCGCTCGCGCTGGCGAACCTGACCGCGGTGATCTCGTTCTGCCTGCTCGCGGTCTCCAGCATCCCGGCGCTGTTTGCGATCGGCCAGGTCGTGGCACCCGGGATCGCGCTGAGCCTGCTGCTGTCGGCGGCGATCATCGCGCCGCGCCAGGGTCCAGGAGGGTCACCGCCCTCACCCCGGCCCCTCTCCCGCGAGCGGGAGAGGGGGTGAGCGCTGTGTGAAAATTCGCCCTCCATGCATGCCCCCCCATCCACGATCCCGCAGCCGCCGAGCGAGCCCTGGCGCGTGCCGCTGCTCGTGAAGGCCAGCACGGTGCTGCACCTGGGCGCCGCGGCCACCGTGATCGGGGCGCCGGCGCTGTGGCCGTGGGCGCTGGGCGCCGTCGTGCTCGACCACGCGCTGGTCGCCGGCACGGGACTGTGGCCACGCTCGACCTGGCTCGGCCCGAACCTGCGCCGCCTGCCCGAGGCCTCGACCGCGCGCCGCGAGGTCTCGGTCACGATCGACGACGGCCCGAACCCGCTGCTGACGCCGTTGATGCTCGACCAGCTCGACGCCGCGAACGCGCGTGCGACCTTCTTCTGCATCGCCGCGAACGCCGAGGCGCATCCGGCGCTGTGCCGCGAGATCGTGCGCCGCGGCCACAGCGTGCAGAACCACAGCTACCGCCACGCGCACACGTTTTCGCTGTCCAGCCGGCGCGCGTTCGCGGCCGAGCTCGGCCGCGCGCAGGACGTGCTCGCGCAGATCACCGGCCAACGCCCGCGCTTTTTCAGGGCGCCGGCCGGGCTGCGCAATCCGTTCCTCGCCCCGGTGCTGCACGAGTTGCAACTCGAGCTCGTCAGCTGGACGCGGCGCGGCTTCGACACCGTGCGCCGCGACCCGGCCGACGTGCTCACGCGCCTGACGCGCGGCCTCGCGCCCGGCGACATCCTGCTGCTGCACGACCAGCACGCCGCGCTGAGCGCGAGCGGCCGTCCGGTCTCGCTCGAGGTGCTGCCCACGCTGCTCGCCCGGCTCCAGGCCGAGGGCCTGCGCGCCGTCACGCTGCCCGAGGCGATCGCGCCGGCGCCGCTCGCCGAAGTACAGGCGCTTGCCGTGCAGGCGGCCGCATGACGGCCGCGCTGGCGGCGCCCGGCGGCGACTGGCCCGCGTTGCGCGAGGCGGCGAGCGCGCCCTACCGCAGCGCCGGCCGCATGGCCTGGGGCTTCGCACGCGGCAAGCTCGGCTTCGATCCGATCTTCAGGCACGTGTTGCGCCAGGGGCTGATCGCCCCGCAGTCGCGCGTGCTCGACATCGGTTGCGGCCAGGGCCTGATCGCGAGCCTGCTGATCGGCGCCAACGCGCTCGCCGCACGCGGGCTGTGGCCGAGCGGCTGGGCGGCCGCGCCGCGCGGCGCCCGCGTGACCGGGATCGAGCTGGTGCCGCGCAACATCGAACGCGCCCGCGCCGCGCTCGGTCTGGAGGCGGCCACCTTCATCTGCGGAGACCTGCGCAGCACCCCCTTCCCGGCCGCCGACGCGATCGTGATCCTCGACGTGCTGCACTACCTCGCGCTGCCCGAGCAGGACGAGGTGCTGGCCCGCGTGCGGGCGGCGCTGCCCGCCGGCGGCCGGCTGCTGCTGCGCGTCGGCGATGCGGCGGCCGCGGCCGGTTTCCGCCTGAGCCAGTGGGCCGACGCCGCCGTCTCGTTGCTGCGCGGCCACCGCGCGCCACGGCGCGGCCGCACGCTGCGTGCTTGGATCGCCCGGCTCGAGGCGCTCGGCTTCGAGGTGCGCAGCGAGCCGATGAGCCAGGGCACGCCGTTCGCGAACGTGCTGCTGATCGCGCAGGTGCGGGTGGCAGGATGACCCCGCTCGCGATCTCGGCGTCGACCTTGACGAGCGCGCTCGGCGCCGGCCGCGCGGCCACGCTCGCCGCGCTGCGCGCGCAGCGCAGCGGCCTCGCACCGCTGCGCTTCGAGCAGCTGCCGCTGCCGACCTGGGTCGGCGAGGTCGAGGGCGTCGACGCCGTCGTGCTGCCCGACGGCACGCAGGAGTTCGACTGCCGCAACAACCGCCTCGCGTGGCTCGGGCTGCAGCAGGACGGCTTCCTCGCCGCCGCGGCCGGCGCACGCGCGCGCTGGGGCGCCGGCCGGGTCGGCGTGTTCCTGGGCACCAGCACTTCCGGCCTGCTGCAGACCGAGCACGCGTACCGCCGCCGCGACCCCGACGGCGCGTTGCCCGCGGATTTTCATTACGCGCCGACGCAGAACACCTATTCGCTCGCGGCCTTCGTCGCGCGCGCGCTCGGCATCGTGGGCCCGAGCTGGGTCGTCTCGACCGCGTGCTCGTCCAGCGCGAAGGTCTTCGGCGTCGCCGCGCGGATGATCCAGAGCGGGTTGATCGATGCGGCCATCGTCGGCGGCGTCGACAGCCTGTGCCTGACGACGCTGTACGGCTTCAACTCGCTCGAGCTGTTGTCCCGCGAGATCTGCCAGCCGTGGGGGCAGGCGCGCAACGGCCTGTCGATCGGCGAGGCCGCGGCCTTCGCGCTGGTCGAGCGCGACGGCGCGGCGCCGCAAACCTGGCTGCTCGGGCTGGGCGAGAGCAACGACGGCCACCACATGAGCACGCCGCACCCCGAAGGCGCCGGCGCGATCGCGGCGATGCACGGCGCGCTCGCCGACGCCGGGCTGCGCCCGGATCAGATCGACTACATCAACCTGCACGGCACCGCGACGCCGAGCAACGACGCGGCCGAAGACCGCGCCGTCGCGAGCGTGTTCGGCCTGCGGACGCCGTGCAGCTCGACCAAGGGCGCGACCGGCCACACCCTGGGCGCGGCCGGCGGCGTCGAGGCGCTGATCGCTATGCTCGCGATCGAGCACGGCCTGATGCCGGCCGGGCTGAACATCGCGCAGCAGGACCCCGCGCTGCGGTTGAACTACCTGCTCGAGAACCGGCAGGCGCCGGTGCGCGCGGTGCTGTCGAATTCCTTCGGCTTCGGCGGTTCGAATGCGAGCCTGGTGATCGGGGCGGCCTCATGACCGGGTTGAAGGTCTGGGTCCAGGGTGTCGGGCTGCTCGGCCCCGGGCTGGCGTCGTGGCCGGCGGCCCGGGCGGTGCTGACCGGCGGCGAACCCCACGCGGGCGCGCCGACCGTGCTCCCCGCGCCGGCGCGCCTGCCCGCGGCCGAACGGCGCCGCGCGGGCGCGGCCGTGAAGCTCGCGCTCGCGGTCGCCGACGAGGCCGTCGCGCAATCGGGCCTCGACCCGTCGATGCTGACCACCGTGTTCTGCTCCAGCAGCGGCGAGGGCGTGAATTGCCATGCACTGTGCGAGACGCTCGCGACCCCGGCGCCGATGGTCTCGCCGACGCGCTTCACGAACTCCGTCCACAACGCCGCCGCGGGCTGCTGGCACATCGCGGTCGCGAGCCGCGCGACCTCGACCAGCCTGTGCGCCCACGACGCCAGCTTCGGCGCCGGCCTGATCGAAGCCGCGAGCTCGGTCCACACGGCGCGCCAGCCGCTGCTGCTGGTCGCGAGCGACTCACCCTACCCCGAGCCGCTGCATGCGACCCGCCCGCTGCCCGATCACTTCGGCGCCGCTTTCGTGCTGACGCCGGAGCCCACGCCGCACTCGCTCGCCGGGCTGTCGATCACGCTCGACGCGTCCAGCGGCGGCGCGATCAGCCGCTGCGGCGACGCCACGCTCGATGCGCTACGCACCGCGATCCCCGCGGCCCGCGCGCTGCCGCTGCTCGCAGCGCTGGCGCGCCCGCGCGCGCCGCGGCAGGTCGTGCTCGAGTACCTGCCGAACCTGCGCGTGCGGGTCGAGCTCTCGTGAGCGCGCCATCGACCTTGACGCGGGACGGCATCGAGGCGCTGATCCCGCACAGCGGCCGCATGTGCCTGCTGGAGCAACTCGACGAATGGGACGAACAGCGCATCGTCTGCCGCGCTGTGAGCCACCGCGACGCCGACCACCCGCTGCGCACTCGCCGCGGCCTGCTCGCGCCGGTCGCGATCGAGTACGCGGCCCAGGCAATGGCGCTGCACGGCGCGCTGATCGGCCAGGCCGCGGGCACCCCGGCGACCCCGGGGTTCCTGGCCAGCGCGCGCGGCGTGCGGCTGCATGTGCTGCGGCTCGATGCGCTGTCGCAGGAGCCGCTGCACATCGAAGCCAGGCGCCAGGCCGGCGACGAGCGTCAAATCCTCTACGCCTTCACGCTGACCCACGCCGGCCGCCCGATCGCGGACGGCCGCGCGACGGTCGTCCTCAACACCGCCCTGCCCCCGGAGATGCCATGAAAGTCCACGGTTCCTGCCACTGCGGCCAGATCTCGTACGAGGCCGAGGTCGACCCGGCCACCGTCTCGCTGTGCAACTGCACCGATTGCCAGGTGCTGGCCGGCTCGGCGTTCCGCGTCTCGGTGCCGGCGCCCGCGGCCACGTTCCGCTTGCTGAGCGGCACGCCGAAGGTCTATTTGAAGACCGCGCAGAGCGGCAACAAGCGCCGGCACTCCTTCTGCCCGAACTGCGGCGCGCCGATCGCGGCGACCGCCGACATCGACGATCCGACGAGCTACATGCTGCGGGTCGGCGGGCTCGATCAGCGGGCGCAGCTGCCGCCGACGGTGCGCAAGTGGTGCCGCTCGGAGCTCGTTTGGGCACAGGACGTGAGCGGCATTCCCGGGATCGAGGGTGGCTGAGCACGCCGCCGGCCCGGCGATGAAGCGCGCGCTCGTCAGCGGGGCGAGCGGGGGCCTCGGCCGCGCGATCGCGCAGCGCCTCGCGCATGACGGGCTGCACGTCATCGTGCATGCCCACCGCCGCCTCGACGCCGCGCAGGCCCTGGCGGCCGAACTGGTCGCGGCCGGCGGCAGCGCCGAGGCGGTGGCCTTCGACCTCACCGACCGCGCCGCGACGCTGGCGGCCTGCACCCGGCTGCTCGCGGCCGGCCCGGTCCAGGTCCTCGTCAACAACGCCGGCACGCACGCCGACGCCGCGTTCCCGGCGCTGCGCGAAGACCAGTGGCGCGACGTGATCGACGTCTCGCTGAACGGCTTCTTCAACCTGACGCAGCCGCTGACGATGCCGATGATCCGCACCCGCTGGGGCCGAATCATCAACATCTCGTCGGTCGCGTCGCTGATGGGCAACCGCGGCCAGGTGAACTACGCGGCGGCCAAGGGCGCGCTGAACAGCGCGACCAAATCACTCTCGCTCGAGCTCGCGAGCCGCGGCATCACGGTGAACGCGGTCGCGCCGGGGATCATCGAATCGGGCATGGCCGAGGGCTCGTTCGACAAGGCGACGATCGAGCGGATGGTGCCGATGAAGCGCAGCGGCCGCGCCGACGAGGTCGCCGCGCTGGTCGCCTTCCTGGCGTCCGACGAGGCGGGCTACATCAGCGGCCAGGTGATCTCGATCAACGGCGGGATGGCGTAGCCTGCTCGATGAACCGGGCGTGGAAATAGCCTCGCGGCGTGATCTCGAACATGGTCTTGTCCGGCGTCATGAACTTGACGGGCATCTCGCCTTCCGGGCTGAGCAGTTGGTAGCCCATGCCAAGCAGGGTCTTCGCACACTGCGCCGGGTCGTCCGCCTCCAGCCCCAGGTGGTGGATGCAGGGCGTTCTGGGCAGCGCCCGGGACTCGGCGGTCGACTCGTCATGGTAGGTCACGACCGACAGGTAGGTGTGGCCATCGAAGAGCCAGATCGCGGTGAGGTTCTTCGGGCTGAAGGTGCCGAGATCGGCGTAGCCGAGGACGTCCCGGTACATCGCCGCGGTGGCCTGGGCATCGTCCGATTGAATCGCCACGTGGACGATTTCGGCGCCGTACGTTGAAGGGAGTTTGAGCATCTCGGGGCCTCGTGCAGGGTCGGGGGGTTGCTCCCGTCGGTCGTTCTTACCTGGGAACATATTTCACGTATGAGAACAATCAGAGCTTAGCGGCCCCGTCCGGCCGCTGTCAAGCGTGTGGTTTCGCGCGCCCGGGCGACGCCCGCAGCACCGTCAGCGCACTGACGCTGCCCAGCCGCTGCGACAGGCCTTGCGCCGTCGCCAGCAGCAGCGGCCGCGCCTTCGCCTCGAACTCCGCGGTGAAACGGATCGCGCGGGTGTTGACACCGATCGCGGCGATCGCCTCTTCGCGCGCATCGAAGACCGGCGCGCCGATCGAGACCATGCCTTCGAGGTACTCCTCGCGGCAATAGGCGATGCCGGCCGAACGCACCTCGGCGAGCTCCTGCGCGAGTTGCGTCCGGCTGGAGATCGTGTGCTTCGTGTAGACGCGCATGTCCAGATCGCGCAGGTACTCCCGCTGCCGCGCAGCGCCGGCGAACGCGAGGATCGCCTTGCCGGTGGCCGTCGCGTGCATCGGCCCGGACTCGCCCAGCTGCAAGTGCGCGGCGAGCGGGTCCGCCACGCCGTATTCGCGCACCTTGGTGATCTCGGTGCCGTTGGCGACCACCAGCGAGGTGAACTCGTTGACCGACTCGAACAGGCTGCGCAGCCCCGGATCGGCGAGCTTCGCGAGGTCCAGCCCCTTCAGGTAGGCGCTCGACAAGGTCAGCACCCCGGGGCCGAGAAAGTAGCGCTTGGTCTGCGGCTCCAGGTCGACGTAGCGCAGCTCCAGCAGGTCGCGCAGCAGCGCCGTCAGGCTGCTCGGAGGGATCTGCAGCGCATCGGCGATCTCCGAATGCAGCAGGCCGCCGCGGGCAGAGGCGAGCGTGCTCAGAATCGTGACCGTTCTTACCGCCGACTTGACCAAACCTGTCCCCCTTTGCCTTCGCGAGAAGCCGAGATGTTAAGCGGGCTTTTCCCCCGTCGGTGGAAGCCCTCGCTTGACAAGCAGCGCCGAGCTTTTATAGTTCTCATCCGTGAACTCGATTCTAGAACGTGAAGGACTAAGATGTTCGCAAGCATTCGCAACGACGCGTTGTTCTATCAGGATGTGGGGCAAGGCGAGCCCGTCGTGCTCATTCCCGGCCTCGGCACGACCCATCAGTTCTTTCGTGGGCTGACGGAGCGGCTGCAGCAGACCTACCGTGTGATCGCGCTCGATCTGCGCGGCGTCGGCCAGTCGAAGAGTTCGATCCACGAGTACTCGATGGAGGGCTGGGCCGACGACGTCGCCGGCGTGATGGACCACCTCGGCATCGCCTCCGCGCACATCCTGGGCTCGTCGCTGGGCGGCTGCGTCGCGCAGGTCATGGCGGTCAACCATGCCGAGCGCATTCGGTCGCTGATCCTGACCGCGACTTTCCCCGAAATCGACCCGCTGCTGGAGCTCAACTAC
>DASYCA010000344.1:0-3207 GCA_036500445.1 Burkholderiaceae bacterium
CAGCTCCAGCTGAGCGTGCAGGACGGCAGCTGCTGGCTCGGAGACGGCCAGCGCTCGATCGAAATCGTGCCGATCCGCCTCAATCCACCCTGATTCGGCGTCGTTTCGGCAGCGATTCTTCATCAAACCTCTGTAAAACCATGCTTGCGTCGCGGCACAATATCGCATGGCGCCTGCATCCGAAACGATCAATCCGTCCCAGGTCGAACACTTGGCCGAGCGGAGTCGTTTCCGGATCCTGGTCGACGGTGCCGCGAGCGAGCTCGACTACCGGGTCAACGCCGACGTGATGAGCATCCTGCACACCGGCGTGCCGCCGCAGCTCGAAGGCAGGGGCATCGCCGCGGCACTGACACGGGCCGCCCTCGAGCATGCGCGCAGCCAAGGCTGGAAGGTCCGGCCGCTGTGCTCCTACGCCGCGGCCTACCTGCGGCGCCACCCCGAAACCGCGGTCCTGCAGGCCTGAACCGATGCCGATCTCGACGAGACTCACAGGGTACTGATGCCGTGACGCCGATGCGATACACCGAAGCCAAGGACCGGAGCGCCGAGCTGCTCCGGCTGGCGCTGGCCCAGATGGGGCGCCATGCGGCCGCGTTCAATCCGATCACGTTCGCGATCTGGTACGAGTACAGCGCGGGCATCAACCCGCGCCTGAACGGCGCGATCGACCAACTGCTGGCCGACGCCACCAGCCTGAACGACGAGTGCGTCGCCCGGCTCTACGCCGAGCACATCGCGCCGGCCGACGAAAGCACGATGCAGCGCATCAGCGGCGAGTTCCAGCGCCTGATCGGCAGCATCGCCGACACCGCCTCGCTCACCGGCGACCGCGCCGGCCGCTTCGGCGCGCAGCTCGACGACCTCAGCGCCGCGCTGCTGACGCACGACATGGACCGGCTCTCGCCGCAACTGAACGAAGCGCTGGCCGGCACCGCCGAGATGAAAAGCTCGGCCGAGGCGCTGCAGCAGCAGGTCGTGTCCAGCCAGGGCGAGATCGCCAAGCTGCGCAGCGACCTGGACCGCGCGCGCGGCGAGGCGTTGACCGATCCGCTGACCGGCATCCTGAACCGCAAGGGCTTCGACCAGCAGATCGAGGCGCTGATCAAGCAGGCACCCGACGCCGGCCGCGTGCACTGCCTGGTGATGCTGGACATCGACCACTTCAAGAAGGTCAACGACAGCCACGGCCACGTGATGGGCGACCGCGTGATCCAGGGCCTGGGCGAGATCCTGCGCCTGGCCGTCAGCGAGGCCGGCCGCAGCGCCGCGCGCTACGGCGGCGAGGAGTTCGCGCTGATGCTGCCGCACTGCACCGTCGACGAGGCCTTCGGCCTGGCCGAACTGGTGCGGGCGCGCGCGAAGGCGATGAAGATCCGCAACCGGACGACGCAGGAAGTGATGTTCAGCATCACGGTCTCCGGCGGAGTCGCCGCGCTGAAGGCCGACGACGACGCCGCCGGCTTCATCGCCCGAGCCGACGCGGCGCTGTACAAATCCAAGCACGGCGGCCGCGACCGCGTCACCCGCGCCTAGACCTTTCTCGGGTCAGGTCGCCAACCTGCCCAGCTTCAGCCGCAACACCCGATCGCAGCGCGCTGCCAGCGACTCGTCGTGCGTCACCAGCACGAACGCCATGCGCCGCCCGCGCGCCAGGCTCAGCATCAGCTCGAAGACACCATCGGCCGTCTCGCGGTCCAGGTTGCCGGTCGGCTCGTCGGCGAGCACGCAGGCCGGCGTGCCGGCCAGCGAGCGCGCGATCGCGACGCGCTGCCGCTCGCCGCCGGAGAGCTGCGACGGCCGGTGCCGCACCCGAGCGGCCAGCCCGACCTGCGCCAGCACCGCCTCGGCCGTCGCACGCGCCTCGTCCTTCGGCTGGCGCCGCAGCCGCAGCGGCATCGCGACGTTGTCGAGCGCGCTGAACTCCGGCAGCAGGTGGTGGAACTGGTAGATGAAGCCGAGCTGGCGGTTGCGCCACTCGCCTTGCTGCGCCGCGTTCATCGTCGCGAAATCCCGGCCCGCGAGCTCGACCTTGCCCTGGCTCGGTGCCTCCAGCCCGCCCATCAGGTGCAGCAGCGTGCTCTTGCCCGAACCCGACGCACCGACGATCGCGAGCGTCTCGCCGCGCGTGACCGTCAGGTCCACGCCCTGCAGCACGTGCACGTCCAGCGCGCCGTTGCCGACTCCCTCGGTGAAGCGCTTGTGCAGGCCGCTGACTTTGATGACGACATCGCCGGGCTCACTCATAACGAAGTGCCTCCGCCGGTTGCACGCGGCTCGCACGCCAGCTCGGGTAGATCGTCGCGACGAAGGACAGCAGCAGGGAAATGACAACGATCGGGACGATGTCGGCGCGCTGCGGGTCGCTCGGCATCCTGCTGATCACGTAAACGCTCGCGGGCAGGAAGCTGACGCGGAACAGCGCCTCCAGCAGCCCGACCAGCGTGCCGACGTTGTAGGCGATCAAGAGCCCGAACAGCACGCCCGAGACCGTGCCGATCACGCCCGACAGCGCGCCCTGCACCATGAAGATCCCCATCACCGAGCGCGGGCTCGCGCCGAGCGTGCGCAGGATCGCGATGTCGGCCTGCTTGTCGGTCACCGTCATCACCAGCGTCGAGACGAGGTTGAACGCCGCGACCGCGACGATCAGCGTGAGGATGATGAACATCATGCGCTTCTCGAGCTGCACCGCGTCGAACCAGTTCTCGTTGGTGCGGGTCCAGTCGCGCACGACGTATTGCGCGCCGAGCCCGGCCTGCAGCGCGCCGCCGACCTCGCGCGCGTCGTTGACGTTCTTCAGCCGCAGCTGCACGCCGGTCGGGCCTTCGGTGCGAAATAACTTGCCCGCATCCTCGAGCGCGACCAGCGCGAGCGTGCTGTCGTACTCGTAGTGGCCGGCCTCGAAGGTGCCGACGACCGTCATCTGGCGCATGCGCGGGACCACGCCGGCGGGCGTGAGCTGGCCGCCGGGGAGCACCAGCGTGACCTTGTCGCCTTCGTGCACGCCGAGCGAGCGCGCGAGCTCGATGCCGAGCACGATGCCCCATTGGCCCGGCACCAGCTTGGCGAGCACCGTGTCCTTCAGGCGCGCGGCGATCTCGGTGACGCTCGCCTCCTCGTTCGGCGAGATGCCGCGCACGATCACGCCGCGCATGTCGTCGCCGCGCGCCAGCAGCGCCTGCGAGCTGACGAAGGGCGCCGCGC
>DASYCA010000345.1:0-2586 GCA_036500445.1 Burkholderiaceae bacterium
GCCGTGGTACGACGGCCCGTCGCTGCTGCAGTTGCTGGAGAGCCTGCCGACCGCGCAGGAGCGCACCGTCGGCGATCTGTTGATCCCGGTTCAGTACGTCGCCCGCGACGCGGGGTCGGACAAGAGCGGCGTCGGCGACCAGCCGCGCACCTTGTGGGGCCGCATCGCGCACGGCCGGGTGCAGGCCGGCGACGAGGTCCAGCTGTTCCCGAGCCGCCAGAAGGCGATCGTCGCCGAGGTGCGCGTCGCCGGTGCGCTGGTCGACTTCGCCGAGGCCGGCCAATCCGCCGGCCTGAGCCTGGACCGCCAATTGGACGTCTCGCGCGGCGACTGGATCGCGACGCCGGGCACCGTGAAGGAGACGAACCGCTTCTCCGCGACGCTGGCGTGGCTGGACACCGAACCCGCCGTGGTCGGCCGCAAGTACTCGGTGCGCCACGGCAACCGCTGGGTCCAGGCCCGCATCGCGGCGATCGAGAGCGCGCTGGACATCCACACGCTCGAAGCCGGCGATGCGTACGAGCTCGCGGTCAACGAGATCGGGCACGTGGTGATCGAGACGCAGCAGCCGCTGCCGGTGGAGGCGTACGCATTGAGCCGCGTCGGCGGCTCGCTGATCATCGTCGACCCGGCGAGCAATCGCACGAGCGGCGCGCTGCTCGTGCGCGAGGCGGCCTGACGCGATGGAAACCGGTCGCGTCATCTTCATCGGCGCCGGCCCCGGCGCGGCCGATCTGATCACGGTCCGCGGCGCGCGCCTGCTCGCGCAGGCCGACGTCGTGCTGTTCGACGCCCTCACCGACCCCGCGCTGCGCGAGCTCGCGCCGAAGGCCAAGTGGGTCAACGTCGGCAAGCGCGGCTTTTGCGACAGCACCGGCCAGACCACGATCAATGCGCTGCTGGTCAAACACGCGAACGAGGTCGCGACCGTCGTGCGCCTGAAAGGCGGCGACCCGAGCGTGTTCGGCCGCCTCGAGGAAGAGCTCGAAGCCCTCGCACAAGCCGGTATCGCCTGCGAGATCGTCCCCGGCGTGACCGCCGCGATCGCCGCCGCGGCCGCGACCAAGCGCCCGCTGACGCGCCGCGGCAGCGGGCGCAGCGTCGCCCTGACGACCGCGATGACGCGCGAGCGCGAGCTGAACGCCGCGCGCAGCGCCGACACCGAGGTCTTCTACATGGCCGGCAAACAGCTCGCCGCCCTCGCCCGCCGCCTGATCGCGACCGGCTGGGCCGAGGACGCGCCCGTCAGCGTCGTCTCGCGCGCCGGCTGGCCCGATCAGTTGCACAGCGACCACCTGCTGCGCGAGCTCGATCGCGCGAGCATGCTGCACGCCGGCCGGCCGACCATCGTGACCGTCGGCGCCGGTGCCGCGCCGCTGGCGCAGGCGGTTCAAACCCGCTCGCGCGTCGCGTCGGGCATCCCGTCTTAAAATCAACGGTTCGGCACCCGGCCTGCCGGGCCGCCGCACCACACCAACCAGAGCTTTCGTCACCATGACCCACGTCGTTCTCGAATCGTGCATCCGCTGCAAATACACCGATTGCGTGGACGTGTGCCCGGTCGACTGCTTCCGCGAGGGCCCGAACTTCCTGACCATCGACCCGGACGAATGCATCGACTGCGCCGTCTGCATCCCCGAGTGCCCGGTCAATGCGATCGTCCCCGAAGAAGACGTCCCCGGCGACCAGCAGCACATGATCAAGCTCAACGCCGAGCTCGCGAGGAACTGGCCCAGCATCACCAAGCGCAAGGCACCGCAGCCCGACGCCGATGACTGGAAAGACCGCACCGGCAAGCTCGGCGAGCTGATCAAGTAGGGCCGCCGTGATCGCCACCGATGCACTCGTCATCGGGGCCGGCCCGGTCGGGCTGTTCCAGGTCTTCGAACTCGGCCTGCTCGGGCTGCACGCGCAGGTGATCGATTCGCTGCCCGAGCCGGGCGGCCAGTGCATCACGCTCTACGCCGACAAGCCGATCTACGACATCCCGGCGACCCAGGTCGTCACCGGTCGCGAGCTGGTCGCGCGGCTGCTGGCGCAGATCGCACCGTTCAAGCCGGATTTCCATTTGAACCAGCAGGTCGACGTCGTCGAGCGCCAGGGCGACGGGCGCTTTCGCGTCGTGACGTCCAAGGGCACCGAGCTGCTCGCGAAGACGATCGTGATCGCCGGCGGGGTCGGCTCGTTCCAGCCGCGGCGCCTGAAGATCGAGGGCCTCCAATCCTTCGAAGGCACGCAGCTGTTCTACACCGCGCCCGATTCAAGCGCGCTCGCCGCGCAGCGCGTCGTCGTGATCGGCGACGACGAGGCGGCGCTCGAGTGCGCGCTCGCGCTGGCCGCGCAGCGCGCGCCGGTCACGCTGATGCACCGGCGCGACGAATTCCGCGCCGCGCCGGCGACGATCGCTCGTGTCCGCGCGCAGCGCGCGAGCGGGCAGCTGAACTTCGTCGCCGCGCAGGCGACCGGCATCGAGCAGGCCGCGGGCCGGCTGGTCGCGTTGAAGATCGCCGCGGCCGACGGCTCGACGCCCTCGCTGCCGCTCGACGCGTTGATCGTGCTGACCGGGCTGAGCCCCAAGCTCGGCCC
>DASYCA010000346.1:0-3138 GCA_036500445.1 Burkholderiaceae bacterium
CGGTGATCACGTAGTCGGCGGAATCCTTCGCGCGCGCCATCGTCGCGGCCAGCACGTCCGAATCCATGAAGAAGGCCGCGGCACGGTTGCTCTGCTGCAGGATGAAGGCCTGCGCGTGGTCCTTTGCGCTGACCATCGTGATCGGGGTCTTGTTCTTGTCGAGGTAGTCGCGCAGGAAGCGTTCGGAGGTCGTGCCCGCGGTCACGACGACGGTCTTGTTGGCCAGATCGCCCCACTCCTTCACGCCCGAATCCTTGCGCGTCAGCAGGCGCGCCTGCGTGATCGACAGGCTGTTCGAGAACTCGACCTGGCGGCGCCGCTCGGCCGTGTTGCTGGTGCCGCCGCATTCGAGATCGATCGTGCCGTTCTGCATCAGCGTGATGCGGTTCTGCGCGTTGACCGGCAGCAGCCGCACCGTGAGGTTGGGCGCGTTGATCGCCTTTTTCACCTGCTCGACGATCTTCAGCGCGAACTCGTGCGAATAACCGACGACCTCGTTGCCCTGCGCGATGTACGAGTACGGCACCGAGCTTTCGCGGTGGCCAAGGACGATCACGCCGGCATCCTTGATCTTCTTCAGCGTGCCGGTCAGCTCCTGCGCCTGCGCGCCCGCGGCGAACAGCGTGGTCAACGCCAGGCCGGCGAACGCGGCGGCGGCGAGCCGGGTCAAGGTCTTCATCGGGGAACTCCTGTGGATGTGATTCTGATGGGGCATGGAAAAGGCAGGCGTCAGGTCAGCTCGGCGCAGGCGCGTGCGATGCGGTCGCAGCCTTCGGTCAGCTCGGCGGTCGAGGTCGCGAACGAGATCCGGAATGCGGGCGACAAGCCGAACGCCGCACCCTGCACCGTGCCCACGCTCTGCGCATCGAGAAAATACAACACCAGCGCATTGTCGTCTTCGATCACGCGGCCGTCCGGCGTGCGCTTGCCGATCAGGCCCGAGCAGTCCGGGTAGACGTAGAACGCGCCCTGCGGCGTCGGGCAGCGCAGGCCGGCGATCGCGTTGAGCTTGCCGACGACGAGGTCGCGCCGCTTCGTGTATTCGGCGCGCCAGCCCTCGAGGAATTCCATCGGCCCGGTCAGTGCCGCCAGCGCCGCGGCCTGGCTCACCGCCGACGGGTTGCTGGTGCTTTGCGACTGCAGCTTGGCCATCGCCTTGATCAGCTCGCTCGGGCCGCCGGCGTAGCCGATGCGCCAACCGGTCATCGCGAAGGCCTTGGAGACGCCGTTGACCGTCAGCGTGCGCGCCGCGAGCTCGGGCACCGCCTGCGCCATCGTCGCGAACTCGAAGCCGTCGTAGAACAGGTGCTCGTAGACGTCGTCGGTCAGCACCCAGACCTGCGGATGGCGCAGCAGCACCTCGCCGAGCGCCCGCAGCTCGCTGCGCGTGTAGGCCGCGCCGCTCGGGTTGCAGGGCGAGTTGAGCACCAGCCATTTGGTGCGCGGCGTGATCGCCGCTTCGAGGTCGGCCGGCTGCAGCTTGTAGCCGTTGCCGGGCAGGCAGGCGACCGCCACCGGCGTGCCGCCGTTCAGCAGCACCATGTCCGGGTACGAGACCCAGTACGGGGACGGGACGATGACCTCGTCACCACGCTCCACCGTCGCGGTCAGCGCGTTGTAGATCACCTGCTTGCCGCCGTTGCCCACGCTGATCTGGTCGGGGGCGTAGGTCAGGCCGTTCTCGCGCTTGAATTTGTCGGCGACCGCGCGCTTCAGCTCCGCGGTCCCGTCGACGACGGTGTAGCGCGTCTGGCCCGCCTTCATCGCCTGGTAGGCGGCTTCGACGATGTGCGGCGGGGTGTCGAAGTCGGGTTCGCCGGAGGTCAGGCCCAGGACGTTGCGGCCCTGCGCCTGCAGCGCCTTGACGCGGGCGGTCGCCATCGACGTCGGCGACGGCTTGATGCGCTGCATGCGCGATGCGATGAAGTCCATGGTGTCCGGGTTCGGTGATGAAGGAAGGCCTGGGCGGTCAGGCAAAGCCGCCGTGCGCGCGCAGGTAGGGCACGAGGCCGCCCGCTTCGAGCATGGCCTGCATGAAGGGCGGCAGCGGTTCGCAGGCGATGCGGCGACCGGCCGCGTGCAGCACGACGCTGCCATCGGCATTGCCCATCAATTCGACCGCATCGCCTTCCTTGACGCCGCCGGTGTCGGCGACGATCGCCAGCAGCCCGTTGTTCAGCGCATTGCGCAGGTAGGTGCGCGAGAAGCTCTTCGCGACGACCGCGCGGATGCCCGCGCCGAGCACGACGGTGACCGCCACCTCCATCGCCGACCCACACCCGAAATTGCTGCCGGCCACGATCAGGTCGCCGGCGCGCACGCTCGCGGCGAAGCCGGCATCGACGTCCTCGAGCAGGTAGTGGCGCAGCTGCGCGGGGTCGATGGTCTCGCGTTTGCGGCGCGACGAGATGATGTAGTCGGTGTTGACGTCGTCGCCGAGCACGCGCGCACGCCCCGCCAGCGGCAGCAGCCCGCTCACGCGCGCTCCTTCGGGCCGCCGCCGAGCACGCCGGTGACCGCGGCGCGCGCGCATTCGGCCGGCGACGCGAGAAAGATCTGCGCCGCCGCGTTGCCCATGCGGCCCTTGAAATTGCGGTTCGCGGTCGACGCGACATGCACGTCGCCGACCGGCGTTCCGGCGCAGGTGCCGCAGCAGGCGCCGCACCCCGGCGGATGGATCTCGGCCCCGAGCGATTCGAACTCGCGCAGCATGCCGCTGGCCTGCATCTCGGCGCGCACTGGCTCGGAAGCGGGTGTCACGACGAGGCGAATCCCGGCGCCGACGCCGCCGCCCTCGCGCAGCACGGCGAGCGCTTCGCGGTAGTCCTTCACCCTGCCCCCGGTGCAGGTGCCGAGGTAGACCATGCCGATCGCCGTCGCCGGCGCCGCGGCGAGCGCCATCACGTTGTCGACCCGGTGCGGCAGCGCCACCATCGGCTCGACCGTCGCGAGGTCGATGGTTATGGTGCGGCTGTAGAGCGCGCCTTCGTCCGCGTCGACACCGGTCAGGGCATCCGCCGCCTCCTTCCCGAGGCTCGCCGCGAGGTAGCTGCGGGTGCGATCGTCGCAAGTGAACAGCCCGGCCTTCGCGCCCGCCTCGACCGCCATGTTGGCCAGCACGATGCGGTCGTCCATGTC
>DASYCA010000347.1:0-22790 GCA_036500445.1 Burkholderiaceae bacterium
CGCAACGCGGCCCTCGAGCCGGCCCAGCCCCATGCCGACGCATTGATGAATGCCGGAGCCGAACGCGACATGCCGGTTCGGCGAGCGCGGGCCGATGCGCGACTGGTCGCTCGCGATCCTCGGCGCGCTCGAGCCGGCGCCCGACGCGGCCTTGCAAACGCGCGGCAACACCGCGGTGCGCGAGATGCTGGCCTACCTCGAAGGCCTCGTTGCGCGCCGCACCAGCGTGCCGGGCGACCCCGAGACCGACGTGCTGACGCGGCTGATCCAGGGCGAAGTGACGACCCCGGAGCGCGCCGCCGACGGTGCGTTCGAAAAACTGCTCGCGAAGGAGCTGCTGCACAACTGCATCTTCCTGCTCAACGCCGGCCACGAGACGACGACGAACCTGATCGGCAACGGCCTGAAATGCCTGCTCGACGCGCCCGACCAGAAGCAGCGGCTGCTGGCCGAGCCCGAGCTGATCAAGACCGCGATCGAGGAATTCCTGCGCTTCGAGAGTTCGAACCAGCTCGGCAACCGCATCACGACCTGCGAGACCTCGATCGGCGGCGTGCTGCTCGCGCCGCGCACGCAGGTCACGCTGTGCATCGCCGCGGCGAACCGAGACCCGGCGCAGTTTTCGGAGCCCGACCGGCTCGACATCGCGCGCCTGCCGAACCGCCATGTCGCGTTCGGCTCGGGCATCCACCAGTGCGTCGGCATGGGCCTGGGCCGGCTCGAAGGGCGGATCGCGATCGGCCGGTTTCTCGAGCGCTTCCCGAACTACCGGCCGAGCGGGCCGGCGGTGCGCGCGCACCGCGTGCGCTTTCGCGGCCACCTGAGCCTGCCGTGCAGGCTGCTCGGCTGAATCCACCATTCGAATTCAAACTCAAACGGAGACTCGACCCATGAAGAAACTCATCGCGCTTGCGCTGCTCTCGCTGGCCAGCGCCGCGGCCTTCGCGCAGATCAAGATCGGCGTCACCTTGTCGACGACCGGCCCGGCCGTCTCGCTCGGCATCCCGGAGAAGAACACCGTCGCGCTGCTGCCGAAGACGATCGCCGGCAAGAGCGTCGAGTACATCGTGCTCGACGACGCCAGCGATTCGAGCGCGGCCGTCGTCAACACGCGCCGGCTGACCCTGGAGGACAAGGTGGACGCGATCATCGGCTCGACGACGACGCCGAACTCGCTCGCGATGACCGACATCGTCGCCGACAACGCGACGCCGACGATCTCGCTCGCCTCCAGCGCCCGCATCATCGAGCCGATGTCGCCGAAGAAGGCCTGGGTCTTCAAGACGCCGCAGACCGACACGATGATGGTGCTGGCGATCCTCGAGCACGCCGCCAAGCGTGGCATGAAGACGATGGGCTACATCGGCTTCAACGACGCGCTCGGCGAGGCCTTCTACGCCGAGTTCGAGAAGTTTGCCGAGGTGCGCGGCATCCGCATCGTCGCGAACGAGCGCTTCGCGCCGCGCGACACCAGCGTGACCTCGCAAGTGCTCAAGCTGGTGGCCGCGAACCCCGACATGGTCGTGATCGGCGCCTCCGGCACGCCCGCGGTGCTGCCGGCGCGCGCGCTGGTCGAGCGCGGCTACAAGGGCAGCGTCTACTTCAACCACGGCGTCGCGAACCCGGACTTCCTGCGCGTCGGCGGCAAGGACATCGAGGGCATGTTCGTGCCGACCAGCCCGGTCGTCGTCGCGGCCGCGCTGCCGGCCGACAACCCGGCCAAGGCGCAGGCGATGGACTACGTGAAGCGCTACGAGGCCGTGTACGGGCCCGGCAGCGTTTCCGCGTTCGGCGCCTACACCTGGGACGCCGGCCTGCTGCTGAGCCACGCGATCCCGCTGGCCCTGAAGAAAGGGCAGCCGGGCACGAAGGAGTTCCGCACCGCGCTGCGCGACGCGATCGAGGCGACGCAGAACCTCGCGGTCTCCAACGGCGTGATGAACATGTCGAAGAACGACCACCTTGGGCTGGACCAGCGCGCCCGCGTGATCGTCAAGGTCGACGGCGGGAAGTGGAAGCTGGATTGAGCCCCGGCGGGGGCGCGGACGCGAACGCGGTTCAGCCGCGCGAGATGATGCGCACGTTGGTCTCGACGCGGACGCGAAACCCCATTCGCCGATAGAGCGCGTGCGCGCCGGCGTTGCTCGGCAGCACGTTCAGGAATGGGGTCTCGCCGCGTTGCAGCTGACGGCGGATCAGCATCGCCATCAGCCGCCGCGCGAGGCCGCGCCCCTGGAACTCCGGGTGGGTGCAGACGCCGCTGATCTCGCGCAGCAGGCCGGCCTGTACCCGCTCGCCGGCCATTGCGACGAGGCGCCGCTCGGCGTCGAAGCAGCCGAGGTAGTCGCCGAGCTCGATGGTGCGCGGGCCGAACGGGCCGGGCTTGGTCAGCTCCGCGAGTTCGACCGTCGCGTCGGCATCGCGCGGCGCTTGCAACGGGAGCGCGTCATCGACCGGCGCATCGGGTGGCTCGACGTCCGCGCCCCAGACCATCCGGTCCATCGGCGCCTCGACGTGGAGCTGCCAACCGGCCGGCACCGCGCCGAACCAGCCGCTGCAATAGAGCTTCTCGCCGACCTCGCAATGGGGCGCGAGCGACGCGAAATCGGGCCGCTCGACGTCCTCGAACGCGATGATCGGCGAGAGGCCCGGGGCATAGCGCCGCGCGCCGCCGCTGCCCACCGCGAATTGCGCGTGCGAGCCGACGAGCGCGTGCCAGAAGACGTTGTCGAGCGCAGGATCCATCGGCGGATTATCCGCCGCGGACCGCGCCGACCTGCGCCGGGTTACTTCGTCGGCTGAACCTGCCCGCGGATCTCGCCGCCCGGGTGCGCGGCCGTGTGCACGTTGGTGTACCACTTGCCGCCCATCAGGTCGGCGGCCTGGGCCGGCGTCAGCGTGGCCTTGCCCTCGATCGGGCTGACCGGATTGGCGAACGGCAGCACGACGCCGGCGTTCGCCCCGGCGGCCGCCGGGCCGTGGAAGTGCGCGGCCGTGGCCGGGCCGGTCAGGCCGCTGTAGGTCAGCGTCCAGCTCAGCTGGTTGGTGGCGGTGTCGAAGGTCGCGGCCATCGTGCCCATGCCGACGCCGGTGTTCGGCGGCACCTCGGCAGCGCCGTTCAGCGTCGCGCTCAGCTTCACGCTGTCGGCGAACGCGGCCAGCGGCACGGTGGCCGCGACGGCGAGCGAGGCGGCGAGGAACGAGTGGCGCAGCAGGGCGATGGTTTTTGCATTCATGGCGGGCTCCTTGGGTTGACGGTGCAGATCGCAAGTCTGCACCCAAATCGCCGCGCCCGTCTGTCGGACTCGAAGCCGCGGCCGCGTCGGCCGTGCCTGCTCAGTAGGTCGCGCGGCCGCCCGACAGGTCGAACACCGCGCCGGTGCTGAACGAACAGTCCGCCGAGGCCAGCCAGGCGATCAGCGCCGCCGCCTCGCCGACCTCGAGGAAGCGCGCCATCGGGATCTTGCTGAGCATGAACGCGATGTGCTCCGGCGTCATCGTCTCGAACATGCCGGTCTTCGCGGCGGCCGGCGTGACGGCATTGACGAGCACGCCCTTCGTCGCGAGCTCCTTCGCGAGCGACTTGGTCAGCGCGATCAGCGCGGCCTTCGAGGCGCTGTAGTGCGAGGCGTTGGGGTTGCCCTCCTTGCCGGCCACCGAGGCGATGTTGACGATGCGGCCGTAACCCTGCTTCAGCATCTGTGGCACCACCGCGCGGCAGGTCAGGAACGGCGCGATCAGGTTGACCTCGACGACCTGGCGCCAGATCGCAGGATCGAGCTCCCAGGTCACGCCGTTGCCGCCGGTGATGCCGGCGTTGTTGACGAGGATGTCGATCCGGCCGTGGGCCTTGATCGCGGCCTGCGTCGCGGCTTCCACATCGGCCTGCAGCGTCAGTTCGACGATCGATGCGGTGACCTTGCCGAGCTTGCCGAGCGCCGTCTCGGCCGCGTTCAGCTTGGCTGCGTCGAGATCCCACAGCACGACGCTCGCGCCCGATCCGAGCATGCGCTCGGCGGTCGCGTAGCCGATGCCTTGGGCGCCGCCGGTGATCACCGCGACGCGGTCTTTCAGGTCGATCTGGTTCATGTCAGCGCAAGCCTTTCAGTGTTTGTGCGGCGTTCGGGCCGGCCTCGCAATCGGCGATGTACTGGCGGATGATTTCGGCGAAGTTCGTGTGCGGCAACAAGCCGAGACGCGCGGCGCGCGCTGCGCTGGCGCCGCTCGGCCAATTCGCGACGATGCCGGCAACGCCCTCGTCGCGCACGAAGCGCACGTGCTCGCGCACCTTCGCGCCGGCCACCTGCGCGAGCGCGTCCAGCATGTCCGAGACGCGCACGTTCAGGGCCGGCAGGTTCAGCGCGGTGCGGCCGCCGAAGGCCTCGCGGCTGGCCTCGAAGACGGCAATCAGCCCCTCGACGGTGCGGGTCGGCGACGACATCGGGTGCGAGACCGAGCCGTCGACCGGGCACAGCGATTCGACCCCGGCGAGCGGCTCGCGGATGATGCCGCTGAAGAACGACGAAGCCGCGCCGTTCGGTTTGCCCGGACGCACCGTGACCGTCATCAGCCGCGCGGCGCGGCCGTCGATGTAGCCCTTGCGGGTGTAGTCGGCGACGAGGTGCTCGCAGATCAGCTTGTGGGTGCCATAGGACGTCTGCGGCGCCGGCAGGGTCGTGTCGGCGACGACCGCGGGCAGCGGCACCATCGCGTCCGGCCCGAACACCGCGACCGAGCTCGAGAACACGACGCGCGGCACCTTGCCGCCGGCGTTCACGTTCGCGCGCAGCGCGTCCAGCAGCGCGCGGGTGCTGTCGATGTTGGAGCGCAGCCCGAGATCGAAATCGGCCTCGCATTCGCCGGAGACGGCCGACGCGAGGTGGAACACGCCGTCGAAGGGCTCCTCGCGCAACGCGTCGGTCTGCGCGAGCAGCGCGCCGGTGCGGGCCGAGACGCGGGGGTCGTCGAGCAGGTCGGCGGGCGGCGGCGCGAGGTCGGTCAGCACCACTTGCGTGATCTCGCGGCCGTTCAGCTGGCCGCGCGCGAGCAGCGCGCGGGCGAGGCGGGCGCCGAGAAAGCCCCCGCCGCCGGTGATGAGCAGTTTCATGAGGGGGTGTCTCCGGGAGTGGGGATGAGGGCGGCGCGCAGCCAGCCGAGGCCGGCGCTCGTGCCGGCGCGAGGCCGGTATTCGCAGCCGATGTGGCCGCTCCAGCCGAGCTCGTCGATCAGCCGGAACAGGTAGGGGTGGTGCAGCTCGCCGAGGTCGGGCTCGTGGCGGTCGGGCACGCCGGCGATCTGCAGGTGGCCGACGCGCCCGCCCATCAGGTACTTGCGCAGCTTCATCGCGACGTCGCCTTCGACGACCTGGCAGTGGTACAGGTCCATCTGCACCTTCAGGTTCGGGGCGTTCACGTCGCCGATGATCTCATGCGCGTCGTCCTGGCGGTTCAGCAGGTAGTTCGGGATGTCGCGCCGGTTGATCGGCTCGATCAGCACGTCCACGCCGATCGCCGCCGCCTCGCGCGCGGCCCAGGCGAGGTTGTCGACGTAGGCGGCGCGCATCTCGGGGCGTGCCGCGGCGCTCGCCATCAGCCCGGCCATCACGTGCACGCGCGGGCAGCGCAGCGCGGCCGCGTAGGGCAGCGCCTGCTCGATGAAGCCGCGGCGGAACTCGTCGCGCCGCGCCGGCAGCGCCGCGATGCCGCGCTCGCCGGCCGCGGCGTCGCCCGGCGGCGCGTTGAACAGCACCTGCGTGAGGCCGTGGCCATCCAGCCGCGCGGCGATCTCGTGCGCCGGGTGCTCGTACGGGAACATGAACTCGACGGCCGTGAAGCCATCGCGCGCCGCGGCCTCGAAGCGATCCAGGAACGCATGCTCCGCGTACATCATCGACAGGTTGGCGGCGAAGCGCGGCATCTCGGGCGCCGCGTCAGAGGCCGGATTTTTCCGGCAGGGTCAGGCCGGCGAGCGTGGCGTAGAACTTGATCACCGCCGCATCATCCTCCTGGCCGTGGCCGGCGGCGGCCGTCGCGAGATACAGCTGGTGCGCGGCGGCGGCCAGCGGCAGCGGGAACGCGAGCTTGCGCGCGGCGTCGAGCACGATGCCCAGGTCCTTGACGAAGATGTTCACGCTGGACAGCGGCGTGTAGTCGCCCTCGAGGATGTGCGGCACGCGGTTCTGGAACATCCAGCTCATGCCGGCCGAGTTGCAGATCACCTCGTACAGCGCGGCCGGGTCGGCGCCGGCGCGCATGCCCAGCGCCATCGCCTCGCACGCGGCCGCGATGTGCACGCCGGCCAGGTGCTGGTTGACCATCTTGACGGTCGAGCCGATGCCCACGCGCTCGCCGAGCCGATAGACCCTGCCGGCGATCGCATCGAGCATCGCGCCGCCGGCCGCGAAGGCCTCGGGCGAGCCGGCCGCCATCACCGTCATCTGGCCGGCCACGGCCTTGGCCGCGCCGCCCGAGACCGGTGCGTCGATCAGCAGCAGGCCGCGCTGCGCGAGCTTGTCCTGCCAGAGCGGCGGCAGCGTCGGGTCGACGGTGGCCGACGTGATCACGACCGAGCCCGGCTTCAGCGTGCTGGCCAGCCCGTCGGGCCCGAACAGCACCTGTTCCGTCTGCGCGGCGTTGACGACGAGCACGACGACGGCGTCGCATTGCGGCCCCAAGGCCGCGAGCGACTCGGCGACGCGCCCGCCCTCGTTGACGAAGCGCGCGCCGGCGGCCGCGCTGGTGTCCAGCCCGATCGTCGCGACGCCGCGCCGGTGCGCGGTGAGCGCGGCGCCGAAGCCCATCGACCCGAGGCCGATGACGCCGAGCGTCTTGGGGCCGGGGTCGCTCGTGCTGGCGTTGGTGCTGCTGCTGCTGCTGGTGTCGGTGCTGGTGTCGGTGTCGGTGCTCGTGCTGGCGCTCATGCGGCCTTGCTCCTGGGTGTGCTGCGCTTGCGGGCGGCGATCACGCCGCCGTCGATCAGCCGCTGCTCGCTGTGCAGCATGTGTTCGCGTGCGCGCTTGCGCGCCGCGGCCGGGTCGTGGGCGGCGATCGCCTCGACGATCGCGCGGTGCTCGACGCGCACCGCGTTCATGAAGTCGCCGTGGCGCGCCTCGTTGCCGCGCGTGATGCGCATGCCCTCGCGCAGGTATTGCTCGAGGAAGGTCAGCAGCAGCCGGAACTGCGGATTGCCGGTGGCCTCGCCGATCGCGCGGTGGAACGCCAGGTCTTCGGCGACGCCGTCGTGCCCGGCGTTGGTCGCGTCGTCGATCGCCTTCAGCGCGCGCCGCATCGCGGCGACCTGCGCGCGGGTGGCGCGCTCGGCCGCCAGGCCGGCCATCTCGCCCTCGAGCACGCGCCGCACTTCGACGACGTGGACGACCGCGTCCATCGAGCCGAGCACGCTCGGGTCGAACGCGAGCGGCCGGTGCTGCGGCGGGTCGGAGACGAAGACGCCCGAACCCTGGCGCGCGACGACCAGCCCGCGCGACCTGAGTTGGTGCACGGCCTCGCGCACGACGGTGCGGGAGACGCCGTGATCGAGCGCGAGCCGCGCTTCGGTCGGCAGCCGGTCGCCCGGGCGCAGCGTGCCGGCGTCGATCTGGCCGCTCAGCAGCGCGGCGAGCCGGTCCGACAGGCGCTCGGCGACGAGCCGGACCGGCGCGGAAGGAGAAGCATGCAGCATGGTGATCGGGTCATCATACAAATCTGAGGACCCCCGCGACTACCGGTTTGCCCTGATGGCAAAAGGCACCGCAATGCTGATACTGCGCCGTCCCACCACGGATGAGCGAGCGGATGGCCAGCGTCACGATTCAGGCAGTCAAGAAGAACTTCGGCGACGTGGCGATCCTGCACGGGGTCGACATCGACATTCCCGACGGCTCCTTCACCGTGCTGGTCGGCCCGTCCGGCTGCGGCAAGTCCACGCTGCTGCGCATGATCGCCGGGCTGGAGCAGATCAGCGGCGGCGAGATCCGGATCGGCGACAAGGTCGTCAACGACCTGCCCCCGAAAGAGCGCGACATCGCGATGGTGTTCCAGAACTATGCGCTCTACCCGCACATGACGGTGCGCCAGAACATGGCGTTCTCGCTCGCGCTGGCCAAGCAGAACGCGGCCGAGATCACGAGCAAGGTCGGCCGCGCGGCCGAGATCCTGGCGTTGACGCCGCTGCTCGAGCGCTACCCGCGCCAGCTCTCCGGCGGCCAGCGCCAGCGCGTCGCGATGGGGCGCGCGATCGTGCGCGACCCGCAGGTCTTCCTGTTCGACGAGCCGCTCTCCAACCTCGACGCGAAGCTGCGCGTCGCGATGCGCAGCGAGATCAAGGAGCTGCACCAGCGCCTGAAGACGACCTCGGTCTACGTCACGCACGACCAGATCGAGGCGATGACGATGGGTGACAAGATCGTCGTGATGCGCGACGGCAGGATCGAGCAGACCGGCAGCCCGCTGGAGCTCTACGATCGCCCTGCGAACCAGTTCGTCGCCGGCTTCATCGGCTCGCCGTCGATGAACTTCCTGCCCGGCACGCTGCGCCGCGCGGCCGGCGCGGCGCGCGTCGAGCTGGCCGACGGCACGCACCTGACTGCACCCACGCAGGCCGGCGGCGTCGATGGCCAGCCGGTCGTGCTCGGCACACGGCCCGAACACCTGACGCTGGTCGACAGCGGTGCGGGTGGCGGCGGCAGCATCCCGGCGCGCGTCGTCGTGATGGAGCCGACCGGGATGGACACCTTCGTCGCCTGTCGGCATGAAGGCGTGGAGCTCTCGGCCGTGTTCCGCGAGCGCCACGATTTCGCGCCTGGCAGCACGATTCATCTCGCGCCCGACCCGGCGCGCGCCCATTTGTTCGACGCCGGCACCGGCCAGCGTCTGGTCGCTTGATTCATTGCCCCCCATTCCAAGCAAGGAGACAACCGCTATGAGCATCGTCAACCGTCGCAAATTCATCGAAGGCTCGGCCGGCGCCGCTGTCGCCGTGGCCACGCTGGGCACCGCCGCCTACGTCCCGTCCGCCTCGGCGCAGACGATCACCTTCAAGCCCGAGAAGGGTGCGAAGCTGCGCGTGCTGCGCTGGAGCCGTTTCGTGCAGGGCGACATCGACGCCTACATGGCCAACGTGAAGAAGTTCACCGAGAAGACCGGCATCGAGGTGCGGGTCGACAACGAGGGCTGGGAAGACGTGCGCCCGAAGGCGGCGGTTGCCGCCAACACCGGCGCGGGCCCGGACATCATCCTGTCCACCAACGACGATGCCAACCTGTACCCGGACAAGCTGCTCGACGTCACCGACCTGGCCGAGTACCTCGGCAAGAAGTACGGCGGCTGGTACCCGGCCGGTGAGCTGTTCATGCGCCCGGACGGCAAGAAGTGGATCGGCCTGCCGCTGGGCGCGTCGGGCTCGCTGATCGTCTACCGCATGAGCATGGTCAAGGCGGCCGGTTTTGACACCTTCCCGAAGACGACCGACGACTTCCTGAAGCTGTACAAGGCGCTGAAGGAAAAAGGCACGCCCGGCGGCATGGCGCTGGGCAACGCCACCGGCGACAGCACCTGGTGCAACTGGCTGGTCTGGGCCTTCGGCGGCCAGCTCGTCGACAAGAACAACAAGGTCGTGATCGACAGCCCCGAGACCATCAAGGCGCTGGAATACGGCAAGGAGCTGTACGCGAACTTCATCCCCGGCACGCTGTCGTGGCTGGACCCGAACAACAACAAGGCCTTCCTGGATGGCCAGCTGAGCGTCACGAACAACGGCATCTCGATCTACTACGCAGCGAAGAACTCGACCGATCCGAAGATCCATGATCTGGCCGCCGACATCAACCACTCGGTCTTCCCGATCGGGCCGGTGGGTGTGCCGACCGAGTCGCACCTGTTCTCAACCAGATGATCATGAAGTACACCAAGTACCCGCAGGCGGCGAAGGAATTCCTGCGCTTCATGATGGAAAAGGAGCAGTTCGACCCGTGGCTGGTCGGCGGCGGCGGCTACGTCGCGCAGCCGCTGCGCGCCTACGAGGCGAGCTCGATCTGGAGCAGTGACCCGAAGAACCTGCCGTACCGAGATTCGGTCAAGAACCTGCGCCCGGCCGGCTACGCCGGCAAGCTCGGCTACGCCTCGGCGGGCTGCGCGGCCGACTTCATCATCCCGAACATGGTGGCCGAATCGGCGAGCGGGTCGAAGACGCCGAAGGAAGCGGCCGAGCGCGCGCAGAAGCGCGCCGAGCGTTACTACAAGACCTGAGCAAAGCCCCCACGATGAATTGGCTCGCTCGTCTCCAGAACAGCCGCAATGGGCTGGGGCTGCTGTTCATGCTCCCGGCCGCGGTGCTGCTGATCCTGTTCCTCAGCTACCCACTCGGCCTGGGCACCTACCTCGGCTTCACCGACGCCAAGGTCGGCCGCCCCGGCGTGTGGGTCGGGCTGGAGAATTACGAGTACCTGTGGGGCGACAGCGTGACGCGGCTCGCGCTGTTCAACACGCTGTTCTACACGACCGTCGCGAGCATTCTGAAGTTCGTCCTGGGGTTGTGGCTCGCACTGCTGCTGAACAAGAACATCCGCTTCACGACCTTCTTCCGTGCGGTGATCCTGCTGCCGTACATCGTGCCGACCGCGCTGTCGGCGATCGCCTTCTGGTGGATCTACGACGCGCAGTTTTCCATCGTCAGCTGGTTGCTGATGAAGATGGGGCTAATCGACCATTACATCGATTTCCTGGGCGACCCGTGGAACGCGCGCTTCTCCGTGATCTTCGCGAACGTCTGGCGCGGTGTGCCGTTCGTCGCGATCACGCTGCTCGCCGGGCTGCAGACGATCTCGCCCTCGTACTACGAGGCCTCGGCGATCGACGGCGCGACGCGCTTCCAGCAATTCCGCCACGTCACGCTGCCGCTGCTGACGCCGATCATCGCGGTCGTGATGACCTTCTCGGTGCTGTTCACCTTCACCGACTTCCAGCTGATCTACGTGATCACGCGCGGCGGGCCGCTGAACGCGACCCACCTGATGGCGACGCTGTCGTTCCAGCGTGCGATTTCCGGCGGTGCGTTGGGCGAGGGTGCGGCGATTTCGATCGCAATGGTGCCGTTCCTGCTCGCCGCCATCATGTTCAGTTTCTTCGGCTTGCAGCGGCGCGCCTGGCAGCAGGGCGGGGCAGACAAATGAGCAGCAGTACATGAGCAGCAACACCACGACCGCCAAGGCCGACGCTCGCGTCGACACCGTCGGCATGAGCTTTCTCGATTCGGTGCCGCGCAAGCTCGTCACCGTCTACCTGCCGCTGGTCATCATCGTGATCGTGCTGCTGTTCCCGTTCTACTGGATGGCGATCACCTCGGTGAAGCCGGACCCGGAGCTGCTTTCTCGTGAGGGTAACCCGTTCTGGGTCATCGCGCCGACACTCGCGCACTTCCACAAGCTGCTGTTCGAGACCTCGTTCCCGCAGTGGATGTGGAACACCGTCGTGGTGTCGGTCGTCTCGACCGCGTTCTCGCTGTTCGCGTCGGTGCTCGCCGCCTACGCGATCGAGCGACTGCGCTTCTCGGGCGCGAAGCGTGTCGGGCTGCTGATCTTCCTGGCCTACCTGGTGCCGCCGTCGATCCTGTTCATCCCGCTCGCATCGGTGGTGTTCCAACTCGGGCTGTTCGACACGCGCTGGGCGCTGATCCTGACCTACCCCACCTTCCTGATCCCGTTCTGCACTTGGCTGCTGATGGGCTACTTCCGTTCGATCCCGTTCGAGCTCGAGGAGTGCGCGCTGATCGACGGTGCGACGCGCTGGCAGATCCTGGTCAAGATCGTGCTGCCGCTGGCGGTGCCGGGGCTGATCTCTGCCGGCATCTTCGCGTTCACGCTGAGCTGGAACGAATTCATCTATGCGCTGACGTTCATTTCGTCGAGCGAGATCAAGACGCTGCCGGTCGGCGTCGTCACCGAGTTGGTCCAGGGCGACGTGTACCAATGGGGCCCATTGATGGCCGGCGCGCTGCTGGGCTCGCTGCCGGTCGCGTTCATCTATTCATTCTTCGTCGAGTACTACGTGTCGGGGATGACGGGGTCGGTGAAGGAATAGAAGGGCGTGGCGCAGGCCGGTGGCTACGCGCCGCCGAACGCGCCCGCCATCGCCAGCAGCCACAAGCCGCCGAACACGAAGGGCAAGGCCTGCGCGGCCCATTTGCCGCGCCCGCTGGTGCGGCTGCTCGGCGTCAGGCTGCACAGCGCGCTCAAGCCGGCGGCCTCGTACTCGCGCCGGATCTCTTCGGTCGCGTCGATCGCGGCGAAGATGCTGACGCCGATCACGCCGGCGACCGTCATGCCGAAGAACGGGAAACCGAACACCAGCCAGTGCAGCTTCGCGGTCGACAAGGTGCCGTAGGCGGTGAACAGCAATCCCTCGGAGAGGATCAGCCACATCAGGCGGTGGTTCACGAGGTTGTCCTCGTGCGTCCACTGGTCGCGCAGCGCGCGATAGAGGTCCCAGCTCGGCGGCGTCATCGCAGCGCCGCCTTGGCCGGCCGCGCCTTCAGCCTGGAGGCCGGCAAGCCGATGTGCGGCAGCTGGCGGCGCGACGCGAGGACCTCCTGGATGTCCTCGTTCGCGCCGTCGATCAGCACCATGATCGCGCGCTCGGCCTTTTGCGGGGAGCGCGCGATCACCGCGTCGAGCACCGCGCGGTGCAGCGGCAGCGAGAGCGCAGGGCCATCGGGCCGCGAGGTCGAGATCTCGAAGCTGGTGCGCAGCAGCGCGCCCAGCGCCTTGCTCATCTGGCCGACCATGCGGTTGTGGCAGGCACGCAGCAGCCCCTGGTGGAAACGCAGGTCGCTGCTGACGTAGTCGCCGCCTTCCTCGATCGAGCGTTTCATGCCGGCGAAGGCGGCCTCGAGGTCGGCGATGTCCTCGGGCGTGGCGCGCACCGCGGCGAGCCGCACGGCGGCTGGCTCGACGAGGCGGCGCAGCTCCTGCAGGTCGCGCAGGAACTCGTGCGACAGCCCGGCACGCGATTGCCAGGCCACGACGTCCGGGTCGAACCAGTTCCACTGGTCTTCGGTCAGCACCCGCGTGCCGACCTTCGGCCCGGTCACCAGCAGGCCCTTCGCGATCAGCGACTTGACCGCCTCGCGGATCACGGTGCGGCTGACGCCCAGCTCCTCGCACAGCACCGGCTCCGGCGGCAGCGTGCTGCCGACCGGATAACGCCCGGTCACGATGGCCTCGCCGATCAGATCGACGGTGCCGCCGTGGACGTTCTTGATCATCGCGGTGCGCGCTTCACACGCATCCGCGCACGAACGCGGTGACGAGCGGGTCGCTGCCGACCTGGCGGCTCCAGTGGCCGTGCAGCTTCGGGTCGAAACTCGCGCCGGCCGGCAGGGTGTCGTCAGAGAAGAAGTGCTCGCCGGGGGCGAACACGCGCGACGTGCCGTCCTGCAGCGTGATCTCCATCTTCCCGCCGAGGATGAAGACCCATTGCGGCGTGATCGTGATGTGGAAGTCGCTGCGAAAGCCGACCGGGCTGTGGCGCAGCTGCAGCCCGCCGCTGGGCATCAGCGCCGACAGCATCGAGCTGGGGTTGCCCTCGTTCAGCGCGATCGGCTCCTCGCGAAAACGCGCGCGGCCGTCGGTGTCGGTGAACAGGATGATTTTCGTGAAGGTGGTCATGGAGAACTCGAGTCTCGAAGGAAGCGGTGCGCGTCGCGGCGGCCGCGGTCAAAGCGTCGCGGTGATGCCGCCGTCGACGTACAGGATGTGGCCGTTGACGAAGCGCGAGGCGTCGCTGGCGAGGAACACGGCCGCGCCGGCGAGCTCCTCGACCTCGCCCCAGCGCCGGCTCGGCGTGTGGTTGACGAGCCAGGCGTTGAAACTCTCGTCGGCGAGGAGCTTGGCGTTCAGCTCGGTCTTGAAGTAGCCCGGCCCGAGGCCGTTGACGTTGATGCCGTGCGGCCCGAGGTCGATCGCCATGCCCTTGGTCAGCATCTTCACCGCGCCCTTCGATGCGGTGTAGGGCGCGATGCCGGGCCGGCCGAGTTCGCTTTGCACCGAGGCGACGTTGATGATGCGGCCGCGCCGGCGCGGGATCATGTGGCGCGCGACCGACTGGCCGACGTGAAACACGCTGTCCAGGTTGGTGCGCATCAGCTCGGCCCAGTCGGCGGCAGCGAACTCGTGGAAGGGCGCGCGGCGCTGGATGCCGGCGTTGTTGACGAGGATCTCGATCGGCCCGAGCTCGGCCTCGATCGCGGCGACCGCGGCGTCGACCTGCGCGCGCTCCGTGACGTCGAAGGCGCGCGCATGCACCGCCGCGAGCCCTTCGGCCCTCAGCCGCTGCACGGCCTCGTCGACCTTGTCGGCGCGGCGGCCGTTGATCACGACCGCCGCGCCGGCCTGCGCCAGGCCGCGCGCGAGCGCCAGGCCGATGCCCATGGACGAGCCGGTGACGAGCGCCAGCCGCCCGTCGAGCCGAAAACTCGGCCCCGCGTTCGTCACCGCTTGCCCTTGGCCGGTGGCGCCGGCGTAGCCAACCACGCGGCCGCCTGCTCGGCGAGCTGCTCGGGCGGCAGCGCGCCGTCGAAGCTCGCGGCGCGCTCGTCGGCACCCGGCGGTTCGAGCGCCTCGAGCTGGCTGGTCAGCAGCGAGGCCGGCATGTGGTGGCCGTGGCGCGCGTGCAGCCGCGCGTCGAGCACGGCGGGTTCGCCATGCAGGTGCACGAACACCAGCCGGTTGGACGCGGCGCGCAGCGTGTCGCGGTAGCTGCGCTTCAGCGCCGAGCACGAGACCACGAGCGCGTGCTGGCTCGCGTGCGCGTCGGCGAGCTGCTGCGCGATCGCGAGCAGCCAGGCGCGGCGATCGGCGTCGGTCAGCGCGATGCCGGCGGCCATGCGCTCGACGTTGCGCTCCGGGTGCAGGTCATCGCCCTCGAGGAACTCGGCCTTCATGCGGCGTGCGAGAAGCTTGCCGACCGTCGTCTTGCCCGAGCCGCTGACGCCCATCACGACCACCAGAGGTGCTGCTGCTGCCATGTTTTAGCTTTCCGATCGTTGGCCGTTCGCGCGGTCGACCGTGCGCGCGTTGCCGGCATCGGTCGCAAGATACACGGAGTCGCCGGGTTTCGCCGTTGCGCGGCGCTGGATCACCGTGACGATTTGCGCATCGCCGGCCCCTCGAGGTGCCCTCACTGGCACTCCGGCACCGGCGTGAGGAGCGGTCGGCCTTCGAGTTGCGCATGCAGGTTCGCGAACGCGAGCTCGGCCATCGCGCGGCGCGTCTGCGCGGTCGCGCTGCCGATGTGCGGCGTCAGCACGACGTTGTCCATCGCGCGCAGCGCGGCCGGCACGTTCGGCTCGGCCTCGAAGACGTCCAGGCCGGCGCCGGCGATCGTGCCGTCCTGCAGCGCCTCGATCAGCGCCGCCTCGTCGACGACCGAGCCGCGCGCGACGTTGACGAGGCAGCCCTGGGGCCCGAGCGCCTTCAGCACCTCGGCGTCGATCAGCTTGCGCGTGGCGGCGCCGCCGGGCGTGATCACGACGAGGTAGTCGCTCGCGGCGGCGAGCGCGGCCGGCGTCGGGTGAAAGGCGTAGGGCAGCGCGGTGCGCGCGCTGCGCGCGGTGTACGCGACGCTCATGTTGAAGGCCACGGCGCGCGTCGCGATCGCCTGGCCGATGCGGCCGATGCCGACGATGCCCAGGCGTGCGCCCGACATCTTGCGGCCCAGCGCCAATGCCCCCTTGGCGGCCCAGTCGCCGGCGCGCACATAGCGGTCGGCGCGCGCGATCTGGCGCGACACCGCGAGCATCAGCGCGATCGCCAGATCGGCGACGTCGTCGTCCAGCACCCCCGGCGTGTGCGTGACGACGACGCCGCGCGCCTTCGCCGCGGCGACGTCGATGCCGTCGTAGCCGACGCCCATCACCGAGATGATCTTCAGCGCCGGTAATTGCTCCATCAGCGCGGCGCCGACCTTGGATTCGCCGCCCGCCGCGATCGCGACGATCCGGGGCGCGACGCGTGCGAACGCGGCCGGGTCGGATTCATGCAGGCGCTGGTGCACGTCGCAGTGCGCCTGCATCGCCTCCATGTAGATGGGCGACAGGTTGGCGACGGACAGGACTTGAGGTTTCACGTCGGATTTCGGCAAGGAGCACTCCCGGGTTTTCAGCGTTGGCGACGGCAATTGTCTTACCATATTATGACTGCCAACCTCTCACCCAAGGACCTCGGAACACCGAGCACGCCATGACGCAATCGTCCGACAAGAAGCCCCGCAAGAAACCCGAAGAACTTCGCAGCCAGCAGTGGTTCGGCCGCCAGGACCGCGACGGCTTCGCCTACCGCAGCTGGGTCAAGGGCAAGGGCGTGCCGCACGACCAGTTCGACGGCCGGCCGGTGATCGGCATCTGCAACACCTTCAGCGAGCTGACCCCGTGCAACTCGCATTTCAGAACCCTTGCCGAGCAAGTGAAAATCGGCGTCTACGAGGCCGGCGGCTTCCCGCTCGAGTTCCCGGTGATGTCGCTCGGCGAGACGCTGTTGCGCCCGACCGCGATGCTGTACCGCAACCTCGCGTCGATGGACGTCGAGGAGAGCATCCGCGGCAACCCGATCGACGGCGTCGTGCTGCTGATGGGCTGCGACAAGACGACGCCGTCGCTGGTGATGGGCGCGGCAAGCGTCGACCTGCCGACGATCGGCGTCAGCGGCGGGCCGATGCTCAACGGCAAGTGGCGCGGCCAGGAGCTCGGCTCGGGCACCGGCGTCTGGAGCATGAGCGAGCAGGTGCGTGCCGGCACCTTGAAGCTGCAGGACTTCTTCGACGCCGAGAGCTGCATGCACCGCAGCCACGGCCACTGCATGACGATGGGCACCGCCAGCACGATGGCCAGCATGGTCGAGGCCTTGGGCCTCGGGCTGCCGGGCAATGCTGCGTACCCGGCCGTCGACGGCCGGCGCAACGTGCTGGCGCGCAATGCCGGGCGGCGCATCGTCGAGATGGTCCACACCGACCAGAAGCTTTCCGATATTCTGACTCGCGAGGCGTTCGAGAACGCGATCAAGACCCTGGCCGCGATCGGCGGCTCGACCAACGCGGTGATCCACCTGATCGCGATCGCCGGCCGCATCGGCGTCGATCTCAAAATGGAAGACTTCGACCGCCTCGCGAGCGAGCTGCCGTGCCTGGTCAACCTGCAGCCTTCCGGCAAGCACCTGATGGAAGACTTTTGCTATGCCGGTGGCCTGCCGGTCGTGATGAAGGAGATCGCCCAGCACCTGCACCTCGATGCGGTGACCGCCAGTGGCCTGAGCGTGCGCGAGAACATCGCCGATGCCGAGAACTACAACACCGAGGTGATTCAGCCGCTGAGCAAGCCGTTCAAGGAGAAGGCCGGCATCGCGGTGCTGCGCGGCAACCTCGCGCCGCGCGGTGCGGTGATCAAGCCGAGCGCGGCGACGCCCGAGCTGATGGTGCACAAGGGCCGCGCCGTCGTGTTCGAGGACATCGAGGATTTTCACAAGCGCATCGACGACGAGAACCTCGACATCGACGAGACCTGCGTGATGGTGCTGAAGAACTGCGGCCCGAAGGGCTACCCCGGCATGGCCGAGGTCGGCAACATGCCGCTGCCGCCGAAGGTGCTGCGCAAGGGCATCACCGACATGGTCCGCATCAGCGACGCGCGCATGAGCGGCACCGCTTACGGCACCGTCGTGCTGCACACCGCGCCCGAGGCCGCGGCCGGCGGGCCGCTGGCGGTCGTGAAGAACGGCGACATCATCGAGCTCAACGTGCCGGAGCGGCGGCTGCAGCTGCACATCAGCGACGCCGAGCTGGCGGCCCGCCTGGCCGAGTGGAAGGCGCCGCCGCCGCCGCTCGCGAGCGGCTACTGGAAGCTGTATGTCGACCATGTTCTGCAGGCGGATCAGGGCGTCGATCTTGATTTTCTCGTCGGCAAGCGCGGCGCGTTCGTGCCCCGAGACAACCACTGATGAACTGGATCGGCCTCGATTGGGGCACGTCGTCGCTGCGCGGCGCGCGCTTCGATGAGCACGGCAAAGTGCTCGAGGAGCGCGCGTTCGCGCGCGGCATCCTGACGGTCGCGAAGGGCGGTTTCGGCGCGGTCTTCGACGAGTGCTTCGGCGACTGGATGGCGCCGATCGGCACGCGCTGCCTGATCGGCGGCATGGCCGGCAGCCAGCAGGGCTGGGTCGAGGCGCCGTACCTCGCGTGCCCGGCGACGCTGGACGACATCGCCGGCAAGCTCGCCTGGGTCGAGCCCCGGCGCATCGCGATCGTGCCCGGCATGAGCTGCGAGCACGACGGCGCGCCCGACGTGATGCGCGGCGAGGAGGTGCAGGTCTTCGGGGCGCTGCAGCTGCTCGGCATCGACCACGGCCTGTTCGTCTTGCCGGGCACGCACAGCAAGTGGGTGCGGGTCGCGGGCGGGCGGATCGAGGGGTTCGAGACCTTGATGACCGGCGAGTTCTATGCGCTGCTGCGCAAGCATTCGATCCTCGCGCGGACCTTGCCCGCGGAGGACGGCGAGCCGGTCGAATCGGCCTTCGATCTGGGCGTCGCGCAGGCGCTGCGCAGCCCGGGGCTGCTGCAATCGGCGTTCAGCCTGCGCACGATGTCGCTGTTCGAGCGCCTGGCGCTGGCCGAGCGGCCGAGCTACCTGTCGGGGCTGGTGATCGGCGAGGAGATGCGTTCGCGCAACTTGGTCGAGGGCGAGTCGGTCATCGTGATCGGCGACCCGGCCCTGACGCGCCGCTACGAGCGCGTGCTCCAGCCGCGCGGGATGCGCGTGCGCAGCGTCGGCGCGGCGGCGAGCTGGAGCGGGCTGTGGAGCATTGCGCGGAGAATCGCGGCATGACCGACGTCCCACAGCAATTCTTCAACGCGCGGCCGCTGGTCGCGATCCTGCGCGGCATCAAGCCCGACGAAGCGGTCGGGATCGGCCGGGCGCTGCTCGACGCCGACTGGCCGCTGATCGAGGTGCCCCTGAACTCGCCGCAGCCGCTCGCGAGCATCGAGGCGATGAGCGCGTCGCTGCCGGACGCGCTGGTGGGCGCCGGCACGGTGCTGACCGCAGCCCAGGTGCGCGACGTGCACGCGGCCGGCGGCCGATTGATCGTCTCGCCGAACTTCGATCCGGAGGTCGTGCGCGCGGCCGTGAAGCTCGGCCTCGTCAGCCTGCCCGGCGTCGCGACGGTCAGCGAGGCCTTCGCGGCGCTCGCGGCCGGCGCGCATGCGCTGAAGATGTTCCCGGCCGAGGCGATGCCGCCGGCGGTCGTGAAGGCCTGGCGCGCGGTGCTGGCGCCGGCCATCATGCTGCTGCCGGTCGGCGGCATCACGCCGGACACCATGGCCGCGTTCCGCGCTGCCGGTGCGAGCGGCTTCGGGCTCGGCTCGGCGCTCTACAAGCCGGGGCAGGATGCCGCGGCGGTGGCGGCGCAGGCGCGCGCGTTCATCGCCGCCTGGAGGGTCGGCGCGCCCGGCTGACGCCTCGGCGAGCGGATTCCGGTATCTTCGGGCGCTGGGCCCCGCCCGCTGAAGAGACCACCGGCATGAGCAGCTCGATCCGCATCGACGAAGAGGTCACGTTTCGCAAGCTCGAGATCCTGCTGGCCTTTCTGGAGACCGGCAGCTTGGCGCGTGCCGCCGATCGCCTGGGGGTCAGCACGGTCAGCGTGCACCGCGCGCTGCACTCGCTGGAGAGCGGCGTGCGCTGCAGCCTGTTCCGTCTGGAGGGGCGCAACCTGCTGCCCAACGACGCCGCCCACACGCTGGCCGACGTCGCCCTCGAGGTGCTGCGCACGATGTCCGAGGGCATCCGCTCGACGCGCCAGATGGCCGGCTACGCGGCCGACCGGATCCGCATCGGCTCGCTGTATTCGCTGACCAGCCGCGTCGTGCCGGGGCTGATCATGGGCCTGAAGCTGCGCAAGCCCGACATCCACACCGAACTCGTGCTCGGGTCGAACGCCGACCTGGTCGTCAAGCTGCGCGACGGCGTGATCGACGCCGCGCTCATCGGCTCGCCCGAGGGGGTGCCCGAGATCGAATCGCAGCTGCTGTTCGAGGACGACATCTACTTCGCGGCGCCGGCCACCTCGCACCACGCGGCGCTGTCCGAGGTCGATCTGAGCACCTGCACCGACGAACGCTTCGTGAGCCTCAGCGAAGGCTTCGTCACCTACAGCCGCTTCGTCGAGGCCTTCCGGGTCGCGGGGCTCACGCCCAACGTCGTGATCACGACCGGCGACATCTTCTCGCTGATGAACCTCGTGAGCGGCGGCATCGGCTGCACCTTGCTGCCGGGCCGCGTGCGCGACGTGCTGCCGCGCGGCGTGCGTCTGATCCCGATGCAGCCGCGCTATCACATGCGCCAGAAGATCGTGGTGAGCTTCCTGAGAACCCGCGAGCGAGACCCGAATCTGCTGTCGCTGCTCGCGGCCAGCCGCACCTTCGCTGCGGACTTCGAGCCCGTGCCGAGTCCGCTCGCGCTCAAGGGATAACCCGCGATCGTTTCAATCGCGGGAAATGTCGTCCGTTCAGGTTGATTGATAGGGTGGCGGGTCGTGGCTAAGGTCCGACCCGTTCAACCCCTACAAGCGCTCGAAGCGCACTGAACCGGAACAGGAGACATCGATGAAACATCTACAGCTCGCGGTCGCGATAGCGGCCGCCGCCTTCGTGGCCGGCTGCGGCAGCAGCGACGACGACACCCCGGCGGTCGCCACGGCCGCCGGGACCGTCGACCAGTTCGAAGTGGTGTCGACCGCCGACGCCTACGGCGGCGCGACGCCCGCCGGCGCGGCCGGGCCCTACGTCGTGATCACCGGCATCGTGCACGGGCGCCTGGACCCGAAGAATGCCGACAACGCCGGCATCGTCGACCTCAAGGGCGCCCCGCTGGACGCGGGCGGCCAGGTGGCCTACACGACCGACGTGGTCATCCTGCGGCCCAAGAGCGCGTCGACCGCGCGCCGGGTGCTGTTCTATGACGTGGTGAACCGCGGCAACAAGCTCGGCATGGCGTCGTTCGTCGGCGGCGGCGCGTTCGCCGGCGGCGCCGCGCCGGATGCGACCTTCCCGTCGCTGCTGCAGCGCGGCTACACGGTCGTCTGGAGCGGCTGGCAGAGCGGGATCGCGCAGACCGGCAACGGCGCGGCCGGCACGGTCGGCGTCACGTTCCCGGTCGCCTCCAATGCCGACGGCAGCGCGATCACCGGGTTGAGCCGCGAGGAGTTCATCCCCGACTACGCGGGCGGCGTCGCCACGTCGATCCCGCTGACCTACCCGCCGGCGTCGCTGACCGACCTCTCCGAGGTCACCTTCACCGCGCGCCAATCCTGGCTCAATCCGGCCGGCAAGGAAGACTACGGCGCCGCGTCGGTGCCGGTGACGACCTGGAGCTACGTCGCGGGCGCGGGCGGCACCTACACGGTCAACTTCACGCCGCCGGCTGCGGTGCCCGACCAGCACGGCGCGATGGTGGCGCCGGACGCCGGCACGATCTACAGCTTCGTCTACCGCGCCTCCAAACCGACCGTCAACGGCATCGGCTTCGCGGCATTGCGCGACCTGATCTCGTTCCTGAAGAACGCCGCGGCCGATGGGAAAGGCACCGCCAATCCGCTCAACGACATGAAGACCGCCGCCTGCGCGGCCGGCACCGGCTGCGCGGCGAACCCGAGCACCAACTTCGACATCGCGCTGGGTGAGGGCATCTCGCAATCGGGCCGCTACCTGCGCGACTTCCTGTACCAGGGCTTCAACAAGGGCGCGAACGGCCACGCGGTCTTCGACGGGATGATGCCGATCATCCCGGCCGGCCGCCGCACCTGGACCAACACCCGCTTCGCGCAGGGCGGGCGCTGGTCCAAGCAGCACGAGGACCACTGGATGCCGGGCGACCAGTTCCCGTTCACCTACGGCGTCACGACCGACCCGGTTTCGGGTGCGAGCGATGGCCTGCTGAAGAGCTGCCTGGCCTCCAGCACCTGCCCGAAGATCATGCAGGTCGACGGCGAGTTCGAGTGGTGGGGCGGGCGCGCGTCGCTGGTCGTCACCGACGGCCAGGCGCATGACCTCACGCTGCCGGACAACGTGCGCTACTACCTGGTCGCGGGCACCCAGCACGGCGGCGGCGCCGGCGTCTCGACGGGTGTGGTGACGGTGCCGCCCGCGGGCAGCATGTGCCAGTTCGCGGCCAGCCCGGTCTCGGAGACGCCGGTCGAGCGGGCGCTGATCCCGGCGCTGGAGAACTGGGTCGTCAAGGGCACCACGCCGCCGGCGTCGCAGTACCCGACCGTCGCCTCGGGCAAGCTGGTGCCGCCCGATCCGGCCTCGTTCGGCTACCCGAACCTGGCCGCGATCAACGTCCCCAGCGGTGCCGCTGCGACGCCGACGGCGATGTCGCTGACGTACACGGGCCTGACGAACCAGATCTTCGTGACCGACTACTCGGCCGCGGTGCCGGTGGCGAACCTGGCCAAGCAGTACACCATCCTGGTGCCGAAGATCGACGCGAACGGCAATGCCGCCGCCGGCATTCTGATGCCGGAAATGCAGGTGCCGCTGGCGACCTACGCCGGCTGGAACCTGCGCGGCACCGGGCACGCGGTCGGCGACGGCTGCAGCTCGACCGGCTCGGCGATTCCATTCGCGGTCAGCGCGGCGACGAAAAGCGTGAGCGACCCGCGTCCGGCGTTGTCGACGCTGTACACCGGGCGGGCCGACTACGCGACGAAGTTCGGCGCGGCGACCGACGCGCTCGTGGCACAGGGCTTCCTG
>DASYCA010000348.1:0-11055 GCA_036500445.1 Burkholderiaceae bacterium
GCGCGCGAGGCCGAGTACAAGGCCAAGTTCGCGAACCCGTTCGTGGCCGGCGCGCGCGGCTACATCGACGACGTGATCCAGCCGCACGAGACGCGCAAGCGCATCTGCCGTTCGCTGGTGATGCTGCGCGACAAGAAGGTCGAAGATCCGTGGCGCAAGCACGGCAACATCCCGCTCGTGACCTTCGTCGATGTGCCCGGCTTCATGCCCGGCACCGCGCAGGAGTACGGCGGCATCATCAAGCACGGCGCGAAGCTGCTGTTCGCGTACGCCGAATGCACGGTGCCGAAGATCACCGTGATCACGCGCAAGGCCTATGGCGGCGCCTACGACGTGATGAGCTCGAAGCACCTGCGCGGCGACGTCAACTTCGCCTGGCCGAACGCCGAGATCGCGGTGATGGGCGCGAAGGGCGCGGTCGAGATCATCTTCCGCGAGGAGAAGAACGACCCGGTGAAGCTCGCGGCGCGCGAGGCCGAATACAAGGCCAAGTTCGCGAACCCCTTCGTGGCCGGTGCGCGCGGCTACATCGACGACGTGATCCAGCCGCATGAAACCAGAAAGCGCATCTGCCGTTCGCTGGTGATGCTGCGCGACAAGAAGGTCGACGACCCGTGGCGCAAGCACGGCAACATCCCGTTGTGATCGGCCAGGAGCACCAGAACATGTTCAAGAAAATCCTGATCGCCAACCGCGGCGAGATCGCCTGCCGCGTCATCAAGACGGCGAAGAAGATGGGCATCGCGACCGTCGCGGTCTATTCGGAGGCGGACCGCGACGCGCTTCACGTCGAGCTCGCCGACGAATCGGTCTGCATCGGCCCGGCACCCAGCCGCGAGTCCTATCTCGTGATGGACAAGATCATCGACGCCTGCAAGCAGACCGGCGCGCAGGCCGTGCACCCCGGCTATGGCTTCCTGAGCGAGAACGAGGAGTTCGCGCGCAAGGTCGAGGAACAGGGCATCGTCTTCATCGGCCCGAAACACGCGTCGATCGCGGCGATGGGCGACAAGATCGCGTCTAAGAAGCTGGCCGGCGCGGCCAAGGTCAACACGATTCCCGGTTACAACGCGGCGATCGACACGCCCGAGCAGGCGGTAGAGATCGCCAAGAGCGTCGGCTACCCGGTGATGATCAAGGCCTCGGCCGGCGGCGGCGGCAAGGGCTTGCGCGTCGCGTACAACGACAAGGAGGCCTTCGAGGGCTTCTCGTCCTGCCGCAACGAGGCGCGCAACAGCTTCGGCGACGATCGCGTGTTCATCGAGAAGTTCGTCGAGGAGCCGCGCCACATCGAGATCCAGGTGCTCGGCGACGCGCACGGCCACTGCGTCTACCTGCACGAGCGCGAATGCTCGATCCAGCGCCGGCATCAGAAGGTGATCGAGGAAGCGCCGAGCCCGTTCCTCGACGAGGCGACGCGCAAGGCGATGGGCGAGCAGGCGGTCGCGCTCGCGAAGGCGGTGAACTACCAGTCGGCCGGCACGGTCGAGTTCGTCGTCGGCAAGGACAAGAGTTTTTATTTCCTCGAGATGAACACCCGGCTGCAGGTCGAGCACCCGGTCACCGAGTGCATCACCGGGCTGGACCTGGTCGAGCAGATGATCCTTGTTGCCGCGGGCGAGCCGCTGGCATTCACGCAGGAGCAGATCCCGCGCAAGGGCTGGGCGATGGAATGCCGGATCAACGCCGAAGACCCGCTGCGCGGCTTCCTGCCGAGCACCGGCCGGCTGGTCGCGTTCCAGCCGCCGAAGACGACGATGCAGGCGAGCGAGCCCGTGCCGGCGAGTGGCGGCGAAGGGCCACAAGGCGCCGCCTACGGCGGCGTGCGCGTGGACACCGGCGTCTACGAGGGCGGCGAGATCCCGATGTTCTACGACTCGATGATCTGCAAGCTGATCGTCTGTGGCAGCGACCGGATGGATGCGATCGCGAAGATGCGCGAGGCGCTGAACTCGTTCGTGATCCGCGGCATCTCGAGCAACATCCCGTTCCAGGCCGCGCTGCTCGCGCACCCGAAGTTCGTTTCGGGCGATTTCAACACCGGCTTCATCGCCGAGCAGTACCCGAAGGGCTTCACGCTCGAATCGGTCCGGCACGAGGACCCGAACTTCCTGCTCGCGCTCGCGGTCGCGCTGAACCGGCGCATTCTCGCGCGTTCGGCCGGCATCACCGGCCAGCTGCCGGGGCACGAGGTGAAGATCGGCAGCGCGTTCGTCTGCGTCCAGACCGACGCGACGGGCGTGCGCCGCCAGATGCCGGCGACCGTGCAGATGAAGGACGGCCTGTGCGACGTCGTGATCGACGGCAAGCGCTACGCGATCCGTTTCGACGGTCACCTGCGCGACGTGGCGATCCACGGCAGCGTCAACGGCGCGGCCTTCAGCGCGCAGATCGAGCGGCTGGCGCTGGCCTTCCGGGTCACGCACGACGGCGCGCAGATCGAGGTCCGCGTGCTGTCGCCGCGCGCCGCCGAGTTGAACGCGCTGATGCCGTTCAAGGCGCCGCCGGACCTGTCCAAGTTCCTGCTGTCGCCGATGCCGGGGCTGCTCGTCGATGTCGCGGTCAAGCCGGGGCAGACGATCCGCGCCGGCGAACGCCTGGCGGTGATCGAGGCGATGAAGATGGAGAACATCCTGGTCGCGGTCCGCGACGGCGTCGTCGCGAAGGTGATGGCGAGCAAGGGCGAGAGCCTGGCGGTCGATCAGGTCATCATGGAGTTCGAGCGGGCGGAGGTGGCATGAGCGCGACATCCAGCGGCGGCGCGCGGCCCTTCAAGGTGCTCGGGATCCAGCAGGTCGCGATCGGCGGGCCGAGCAAAAATAAACTGCGGACCTTGTGGGTCGAGAAGTTCGGGCTCGAGATGACGGGCACCTTCCGCAGCGAGCGCGAGAACGTCGACGAGGACATCTGCGCGATGGGCGCGGGCCCGTTCAAGGTCGAGGTCGACCTGATGGAGCCGATCGACCCGAACGGCAAACCCGCCGTCCACGCCACCCCGCTGAACCACATCGGCCTGTGGATCGACGATTTACCGCGCGCGGTCGAATGGCTGTCGGCGAACGGCGTGCGTTTCGCGCCCGGCGGCATCCGCAAGGGCGCGGCCGGATTCGACATCTGCTTCGTGCACCCGAAGAGCAACGACGAATTCCCGGTCGGCGGCGAGGGCGTGCTGATCGAGCTGGTGCAGGCGCCGCCCGAGGTGATCCAAGCGATGGCCGCGCTCGGCTGAACTCAGCGCAGCACCGGTTCCCGGCGCAGCCGCTCGGCCGCGAAGTCGATGAACGTGCGCAGCTTGGCCGAGGCCATCCGGCCGGCGACGTGGACGAGGTGCACCGGCAGCGGCTCCGGTTCGAATTCCGCGAGCACGATCTGCAGCCGGCCGGCCTGGAGCTCGGTGTCGACCTGGTAGCGCAGCGCGCGCGCCAGCCCGTGGCCGCGCACCGCCGCGTCGATCGCGACCTCGCCGGCGTTGGTGGACAGCCGCATCCTCGGCTGGGCGGCGTCGCGCGCGCCCTTGAACGACCAGGGCGCCGGCGCGGCCCCGTCGGACTGCGAGAAGCCGATCGCCTCGTGCTCGCCGAGCTCGGTCGGGCTCGCCGGCACGCCGCGTTCGGCCAGGTAGGCCGGCGACGCGACGACGACGCGACGCATCGAACCGACGCGCACGGCCGTCAGCCCCGAATCGGGCAGGTGGGCGATGCGCACCGCGACGTCGAAGCCCTCGTCCATCAGGTGCACGACGCGGTCGACGAACACGCCGCGGACCGTGACCTGCGGGTGCCGCGCGAGAAAATCGAGCACGACCGGCGCGACGAACAGACGCCCGAACATCGCCGACGCGGTGATCGCCAGCATGCCCTGCGGCGCCGTGTGCGCGCCGCCGGCGGAGGCTTCGGCCTCGGCGAGCTCGGCCAGGATGCGCCGGCAGTCGCTCAGGAAGCGCTCGCCGACCTCCGTCAGGCGCAGGCTGCGTGTGCTGCGCTGCAGCAGCTGCGCGCCCAGGTGCTGCTCGAGCGCCGCGACCGCGCGCGTCACGGCCGGCGCCGAGAGCTGCAAACGGCGCGCGGCCGGCGCGAAGCCCTGGGCGTCGGCGACCGCGACGAAGACCTTCAGCGAATCCAGGTGGTCCATGGCGGCGGGCAGGGTGTTCTGGTCATCAAATGCAAGAGTCCAGTGTCGGCGACGAGGATTCTCCTGCGGCGGCGGGCGCCCTAAGCTGGCGTCCTCGTTCATTCACTCGTTCAACCGCCATCATGCCGCTCGCCTCGACCCCCGATTCTCCGCTGCGCCCGATCCGTCTTCACAGCCACCCGCTGTCGGGACACGTGCACCGCGTCGAGCTGTTCCTGTCGCTGCTCGGCCTGCCGTTCGAGAAGGTCCACGTCGACCTGGCGTGCGCCGAGCAAAAAGGCCCGGCGTTCCTGGCGCTGAACCCGTTCGGGCAGCTGCCGGTGATCGAAGACGGGGAGCTCGTGATCGCCGACAGCAACGCGATCCTGGTCTACCTCGCGACGACCTACGACGCCGGCACGCGATGGCTGCCGCGCGATGCGCTCGGCGCGGCGCGGGTCCAGCGCTGGCTCAGCGTCGCGGCGGGCCCGCTCGCGTACGGGCCGGCGGTGGCGCGCGTCGCGGTCGTGTTCGGGCGGCCGGTGGAGCAGGCGCCGCGCGATGCGTCCGCACAGCTGTTCGGCTTGATCGAGGGCCAGCTCGCGACACAGGAGTTCATCGCCGCGCCGCACCCGACGATCGCCGATCTGGCGCTCTACGCCTACACCGCGCATGCGCCGGAGGGCGGCGTGAGCCTCGCGCGCTACCCGCGCCTGCGCGGCTGGCTCGCGCGCATCGAGGCGCTGCCGCGCTTCGTCGGGCTGGTGCGCAGCCCCGTGCCCGAGGCGACCGCCTGAGCGCGCCAAGGAGATCCAGATCATGGCGATCACGGTGTTTCATCCGGGCGAAGTCGCGATGCAGCGCGCCGCCGGCGTGGCCGAGCGGATGCAGGAACTGGGACCGCGCGTGATCCGCGAGCGGATGCCGCAGCAGCACCGCGAATTCTTCGAGCAACTGCCGACGCTGCTGGTCGGCAGCGTCGACGCGCAGGCGCGGCCCTGGGCCTCGATGCTGACCGGCTGGCCCGGTTTCGTCGAGACGCCGGACGACCGGCATTTGCGCATCGAGGCGCTCCCGCGCCGCGGGGATCCGGTGCATGACGCGCTGCGGGTCGGTGCGCGCATCGGCCTGCTCGGGCTCGAGCCGGCCACCCGGCGCCGCAACCGCGTCAACGGCCGCGTGGTGCGGGTCGGCGCGGAGGGTTTCGAGGTCGAGGTCGAGCAGAGCTTCGGCAACTGCCCGCAGTACATCCAGGCGCGGTCTGCCACCTGGGTCGGCGACGGTGACGGCCCCGCGCCGATGGCGGTCTCGCAAGGGGCTCGGCTCGCCGCGCCGGCGGCGGCGCTGGTGGCGCGTGTCGACACCTTGTTCATCGCCAGCGCCGCGCCGGGCGAGGGCGCCGATGTCTCGCACCGCGGCGGCAAGCCGGGCTTTGTCCGGCTCGAGCAGCAGGCCGAGCGCAGCGTGCTGACGATGCCCGATTTCCGCGGCAATTTCTTCTTCAACACGCTCGGCAACCTGACGGCGAACCCGAAGGCCGGGCTGCTGTTCGTGGACCACGAGACCGGCGACATGCTGCAGCTCAGCGCCCGCGCGCAGATCATCGACGGCGGCCCCGAGGTCGAGGCCTTCACCGGCGCGCAGCGCCTGGTGCGCTTCGAGGTCGATGCGAGCGTGTGGACCGCGCACGCACTGCCGCTGCGCTGGTCGGCGCCGCAGCCCGCGGCGCAGCTGGCGGCCACCGGGCAGTGGTGACACGCGCAGGGCGCGGCCGGAGCCGCACACGCGCTACAGTGAGGCATCGCCTCACTCCCTGCGTCACCATGACCATTCGCGAGATCCTGAAGATGGGCGACCCGCGCCTGCTGCGCATCGCGCAGCCGGTGCCGGCCTTCGACACGCCCGAGCTGCACGCGTTGATCCAGGACCTGTTCGAGACCATGCACGCGGTCAGCGGCGCGGGCCTGGCCGCACCGCAGATCGGCGTCGACCTGCGGCTCGTCGTGTTCGGCTTCAGCGCGCAGAACCAGCGCTATCCGGATGCGCCGCCGGTGCCGGAGACGGTCCTGATCAACCCGACGATCACGCCGCTGGACACCGTCGAGGAAGAAGGCTGGGAAGGCTGCCTGTCGGTCCCGGGGCTGCGCGGCGTCGTGCCGCGCTTCGCCCACATCCGCTACACCGGCTTCGATCCGCAGGGCGCGCCGATCGACCGCGTCGCCGAGGGCTTTCATGCGCGCGTGGTCCAGCACGAGTGCGATCACCTGATCGGCAAGCTCTACCCGATGCGCGTGCGCGACTTCTCCCGCTTCGGCTTCACCAGCGTGCTGTTCCCCGAGCTCGACCCGAGCGCGGACGATTGATCGACGGCGGGCATCGCGGGTGCAAGGATGTAATCAGGCGTTGTCCTACGCCGCCTCGCGTCGTCCGGAACTTGTCTCCGAGCGTTGAGCATTCGGAGACTCGAACCATGAACGCCTTGCCCCGACTGCTCGCCGCCGCCCTGCTGATCGCCTCGCTGGGCCTGGCCCATGCGCAGGGCGACCCGAACGCCGACCCGCCGGGCCGGGCCGCGCGCTTGTCCGAAGTCAGCGGCCAGGTCTGGTTCTTCGATCAGGATGCCGGCGAATGGGTCGAGGCCGTGCGCAACCGCCCGATCACCGCCGGCGACCACCTCGCGACCGACGCCGGCGCGCGCGCCGAGCTGCAACTCGGCTCGACCAGCGTGCGCCTGGATGGCGGCACCGAGCTCGAGGTCTCCGCGCTGGACGATTCCCGCCTCGCGCTGCACCTGGCGAGCGGCAGCGTGATGGCGCGCGTGCCCGACCTGGACGGCCTCGGCGCGCTCGAAATCGACACCGACGAGGGCCGCTTCCCGGTGCTGCGCAACGGCAGCTACCGCGTCGACCGCGACGGCAGCACCAGCCGCTTGAGCGTCTACAGCGGGCAGGCCCGCTACGAAGGCCCGAACAGCGGGTTGCCGGTCAACCCGGGCCAGCGCGCCGAGTTCTGGATCGACTCCGGCGGCGTCGCGCAGTACGGCCTGTCGTCGCCGGTCAACGATGCGTTCACGGCCTGGAGCAGCGAGCGCGACCGGCTGATCGCCGCGAGCGCGCCGGCCCGCTACGTCTCGCCCGAGATGACCGGTGCCGAGGAGCTCGACCGCTACGGCCGCTGGGAGCAAAGCCCCGACTACGGCCCGCTTTGGGTGCCGACGGCCGTCGCCGCCGACTGGGCGCCGTATCGCGAGGGGCACTGGGCCTGGGTCGCGCCCTGGGGCTGGACCTGGGTCGACGATGCGCCCTGGGGCTTCGCGCCGTTCCACTACGGGCGCTGGGTCCATGTGCGCAACAACTGGTGCTGGACGCCGGGCCAGCGCGTCGCGCGGCCGGTCTACGCGCCGGCGCTGGTCGCCTGGGTCGGCGGGCCGCGCGCCAACATCGCCATCACGGTCGGTGGCGGGCCGGCGGTCGGCTGGTTCCCGCTCGCGCCGCGCGAGGTCTATGTGCCGAGCTACCGCGTCAGCCCGCGCTATGCGCAGAACATCAACATCAGCTACGTCGGCAACGCGGACGTGATCACGAGGGTGTTCGAGAACCCGCAGGCGCCGCGCGATTTCGGCTACCGGCGTTGGCCCGGGGCCGTCACGGTCGTCCCGGCCGGCGTGCTGACCTCGCGCCAGCCGGTCGCGCCGGCCTGGGCCCGGATGCGCCAGAACCCGGCGGGCCGCGAGCTCGCGAACCAGCCGCCGGGGCGCGGCGTCGCGTTGATCGCGCCGCCCGTCGCTGCGCCGCCACCGATGCGGCATGTGGACCCGCGCGACGTGCGGCCGCCGCCGGGCTTCGCCGAGCGGCCCGCGGGCCCCCGGCCGGGCCTGGGCGGCCCGGGGCCCGCCGAGCGAGATCGCGATGGGCGCGGGCGCGATGTCGCGCGGCCCGAGAGCCCGCGGCCGCCGCCGCAGCAGCCCGGCAGGCCGCCGATGCAGCCGGTTCAACCGATGCAGCGGGGCGGGCGGCAGCCGCCCGTGACGGTGGCGCCGCCGGTCGTCGCGCCGCAAGCACAGTCGCCCATCCAGTCACAAATACAACAGCCGCAGCCCCAAGTGCAGCCGCCACGCGCAGGGCTGCGGCCGACCACGCCGGCCGACAACGCGGACCGCCGCGACGACCGGCGCGGAGACGACCGCCGCCGCGGCGATGAACGCGGCCCGGCCGCGGCCGCTCCGGCACCGGCGGCGATCGGGCGCCCGCAAGTCCCGACGACGGTACAGCAAGGTCCGGCGCCGGCGCAACAGGCCCCGATGATGCGCGCGCTACCGGTGCAGCGCGGCGAGGAGCGGCGTGCCGCACCACCGCAGCCGCAACAGCCGCCCATCCAGCAGCCCCAGGCGCCCCAGCCACCGCAAGCGCCGCGCTTCGAGCGCCCATCGCCACCTGCGATGCAGCAGGCGCCGCGCATCGAGCGCCCCGCCGCACCGGCGGTGCAGACGCCCGCACCGGTCGTGCGGCAGGAGCCGCCGCGCGTCGCGCCGGCGGTGCGCGCGCCCGGACCGACACCGGCCCCCGAGACCCAGCGCCGCCCCGAAGGGCCGCAGCAGCAAGGCGGCGAGCAACGGCGCGGGGGGGACCCGCGCGAGCAGCAGCGCTGAGCGCTGCGACGCGCTGGCCCAGCTCAGCCGGTCTTCGTCGCCAGCATCGGCTTCAGCACCGCCCAGACGTTGTCCAGCATGATCGGGTGCTCGGTCGCGAGCGGGTGGATCCGATCGGCCTGGAACGCGGTCTCGGCGCGCGGGCCGTCGGCCACGCCCTTCAGCAGGAAGGGCACGAGCGCCGTCCCTTCGGCCTGCGCGACCGATGCGAACATGCCGGCGAACTCTTCGCCGTACTGCCGCCCGTAGTTCGGCGGCAGCTGCATGCCGACGATCAGGACCTTCGCGCCGGCGGCCTTCGCGGCGCGCGCCATCGCGCTCAGGTTGTCGCGCGTCATCGCGAGCGGCAGCCCGCGCAGCGCGTCGTTCGCGCCGAGCTCGAGGATCACGATGCCGGGCTTGTGCTGCGCCAGCAGCGTGGGCAGGCGTGTGCGGCCGCCGGAGGTCGTGTCGCCGCTGATGCTGGCGTTGACGACGTTCGCGCCGGCCTTGTTCAGCGTGAGCCGCGCCGCGAGCAGCGCGACCCAGCCGCTGCCGCGCTTCAGGCCGTATTCGGCCGAGAGGCTGTCGCCGACGACCAGGATGGTCGGGCCTGCGGCGGCGGCCTTGGACGGCTTCGCCGACTTGGCCGGCGTCGCGGCGCGTGAGGTCAACGGAAAAGCGAGGCTCGCCGCGGCGATCGACGCGCTACAGTGCGCAAGCCACGTCCGCCGGGACACGGCGCGTGGCAACGAAAAAAAAGGTCGGGTCGTACTCATGTCGGAATCCATCATCGCGGTCGAAGGTGTCACGAAGCAGGTCCAGGACTCGACCGGCACGCTCACGATACTCCACGAGATCGACTTCACGCTCGCGCCACGGCAATCGGCCGCCATCGTCGGCGCCTCGGGTTCGGGCAAGAGCACCTTGCTCGCGATCATCGCGGGGCTGGACACGCCGAGCGCCGGCCGGGTGACGCTGGCCGGCACCGATCTCTTCTCGATCAGCGAGGACGCCCGCGCGGCGGTGCGGGCCGCGAAGCTGGGCTTCGTGTTCCAGAGCTTTCAGCTGCTCGGCAACCTGAACGCGCTCGAGAACGTGATGCTGCCGCTCGAGCTGCAGGGCCGCAGCGACGCGCGTGCGCTCGGCATCGAGATGCTTCAGCGCGTCGGCCTGGGCGAGCGGCTGCGCCACTATCCGAAGCTGCTGTCGGGCGGCGAGCAGCAGCGCGTCGCGCTCGCGCGGGCGTTCGTGATGCGCCCGGCCGTGCTGCTCGCCGACGAGCCGACGGGCAGCCTCGACTTCGCGACCGGCGAGACGGTGATGGAGCTGATGTTCGCGCTGAACCGGGAGGCTGGCACGACCCTGGTGCTGGTCACGCACGACCGCGGCATCGCGGCGCGCTGCGACCGGCAGTTGAGGATCGAGGCGGGACGGTTGGTCCAGTAAACGAACAAGGGCGCCTCGGCGCCCTTGTCACGGTAGCGAAGCGTCCTGTTCCCTTATTGACTGAACTTGTAGTCGGTCTTGGCCTTGGCGCGCATGTCCTCGACGAACGCACCGATCTTTTGCTGTTCGGCGCGCTGCTTCAGCTGGCCCTTGACGTCGTCGAAGGACGGGAACTGCGCCTCGCGCGTGTCGTCCAGCCGGATGATGTGGTAGCCGAACTGGGTCTTGACCGGCTCCTGCGTCATCTCGCCCTTCTTCAGCTTGACCAGCGCCTGCGAGAACTCGGGCACATAGGCGCTCGGCGCGGCGAAGTCGAGGTCGCCGCCCTTGGCGCCCGATCCCGGGTCCTTCGAGTTCTTCTTCGCCAGTTCCTCGAAGTTCGCGCCGCCCTTGATCTGGACGATCAGCGCCTTCGCGTCTTCTTCCTTGTCGACCAGGATGTGGCTGGCGCGGTACTCGGTGCCGGCGGACTGGGCCTTGAACTTGTCGTAGTCGGCCTGGACGTCGGCGTCGGTCACCGGGTTCTTCTTCGCGTAGTCCTGGGTCAGCATCTTGGTCAGGATGGAGCTGCGTGCCGCCTCCATCTGGGCCCGGTAGTCGGCCGAGCTCGCCAGGCCGCGCTTCTCGGCTTCCTGCGTCAGGATCTCGTCCATCACGATCTTGTCCTTCACGCGCGCCTCGAGGTCGGGCGGCAGGGACTGGTTCTGCGCCGCGGCCTGGGCCTGGACCTGCTTGATCAGCGCGTCCACGCGCGCCTTCGGCACCGGTTTGCCATTGACGATGGCGAGGTTCTGCGCCTGCGCGGCCAGCGGCAGCGCGAACAGCGCGCTCAGCACCATGGGCATGATGCGGCGGGCGAGAGTGCGGTT
>DASYCA010000349.1:0-7189 GCA_036500445.1 Burkholderiaceae bacterium
CGAACGCGCTCGCACCACTGATCTCGCGATCGTCATGGTCCCGTCACTGCGACGTCACGGACCACGCAGAACATGCGGCTCTTTACAAACGAGCAAGCATGTAAATGAAGAACCCGGCCTTTCGAATCTCATTGTCACTCCTGGGCGCCGCGGCGCTCCTCTCGGCCTGCGGCGGCGGGGGCGACGACTCCGCGGCCTTCCAGACGCTCGACGGCAATCAGCCGCTCGTGATCGGCCACCGCGGCCTGCCGGGGCTGTTTCCCGAAGAAACCGAACCCTCGTACACCAACGCCGCCGACGTCGGGGCCGATTCCCTCGAAGAAGACCTGCACCTGAGCAAGGACTGCGTGCTCGTCGCGCGCCACAACCCCTGGCTCAGCGACAACACCAACATCACCGCGGTCGCGCAGACCAACGCCACCGTCGCGGCGCGCAAGCGCACGGTGCCGGGCGTGCTGGTCAATGTCGGCTACCCGGTCGCGACCTATGGCGGCCCAGCCCAGTACCTGAGCGACCGCACCAACCCGAACGACCCGAAGTCGGTGCTGAAGTCCCTCGTCGTCGACGGCGAGGACCACACGAACGACTGGTCGATCACCGACTTCACCGTCGCCGAGCTCAAGCAGTGGCTGGGCGGCACGACCTACGACGACGCGGCCGAACGGCCGACGGCGCTGAACGGCAAGAACCCGATCCTGACGATGCAGGAGATCATCGCGATCGCGCAGGCCAAGAGCGCGGCCACCGGCCGGGCGATCACGATCTATCCCGAGGCCAAGAACCCGGTCTGGAACAACGCGCAGGCGATCGCCAACGGCTGCGGCACCGGCGCCCACCCGTTCGAGGACGCGATCGTCAAGATGATCAACGACAACAAGCTGAACAGCAAGACCGCGCCGATCTTCGTGCAGAGCTTCGATCCGGCGAGCCTGATCTACATGCGCTCGATCGGCCTGGCCACGCGCGTCGTGCAGCTCGTCGACGGCAACGACGTCAACTACCAGACGGGCGAGATGATCTACCAGACCAAGGACGTCTACAACTTCGTCGACGGCCGCCCGTACAGCTGGACGCTCGCCGGCGATCCGCGCTACTTCGGCGCGATGCTGACGCCGGCCGGGCTCGCGCAGGTCAAGACCTATGCCGACGGCATCGGCCCGTGGAAGCCCCAGGTGATGCTGCACAAGGTCACGCCCTTCAAGGCGACGAACCCGGACGGCAGCGTCTACACCGGTTCGCTCGCCGACGTGAACAGCGTGACGCCGACCAGCCTGATCGCCGACGCCCACAAGGCCGGCCTGTTCGTGCACAGCTACACCTTCCGCAACGAATCGAAGTACCTGGCCGGCCTCTACAAGGGCGATCCGCAGGCCGAGTTCCTGGCCTTCTTCAGGATCGGCATCGACGGGGTCTTCACCGACTTCGCCAACACCGGCGTCGCGGCGCGCGCGGCCTACCTGAAAGAACTCGGCCGCTGAGCCGGCGGCGGGGGGTTCAACGCCGCAGCGCGCCCAGCAAAGCGGTGGCGAACTCGCCCGGGCTCTCGACGTGCGGGATGTGCCCGACGCCCGGCAGGACGGTCAGCGTCGCGCCGGGCATCAGGCGCTTCAGCGCGGCCGCCTGCGCGATCGGCGTGATGCTGTCCCGCTGGCCCCACACGAGCGCGACCGGGGGGCCGTTCGCGGCCCATGCCGCGACCTTCGCCAGATCCAGGCTGTCGGCCGCCTCGCAGCTGCCGCGCACGAAGCCCGCCACGTAGTCGCCGAGCTGCGGCGTGAAGCCGGCGCGCTCGAACGGCCGCTGAAAGCGCGCGACCGTCGCCTCGGTCATTGTGTCCTTCTTGTAGACGAAGCTGCGCAGCAGCGCGGTCGTGAAGCCGGGCCAGGTCGCCGTCGCGGCGATCAGTGCGCTGCGCAGCGGCCGTCTCGCGAGCAGCCAGGAGACTTCAGCGCCAGGCGGCTCGCACACCGGCGCCTCGCCGTTCGGCCCCAGGCCGAGCGCCGGATCGACCAGCACCAGTTGCCGCAAGCGCCCCTCGGCGTGCAGCGCCGCCTCCAGCGACGGGCCGGAGCCGAATGAATGCGCGACCAGCGTGACCGGCGCACCGAGCTGGTCGATGACGGCGAGGATGCGCGCGGCCTGGGCATTCCGGGTGTAGTCGGGTGCGGCCGATGCGGCGTTCTGCTGCAGCGTCGACAGGCCGAACGGAGGCAGGTCCAGCGCGACCACGCGCCAGCCGGCCTCGCTCAGCACGTCGGGCAGCGTCAACCACGCGCCGCTCCAGCCGCCGGTGCCGTGGATCAGCAGCAGCGTCGGCGCGCCTGCCGGCCCCCACTCGCGCAGGTGCAGCCGCGCGCCGGCCGCGGTGATCCAGCGGCCCTGGCCGGCGTCCAGCTGCTCGGGCGTCTTCACCTCTCGTTGCAGGCGCGCGTGGCCGGCATACGCGACCCACTCGACGGCGGCCAGTACGACCAGCGCGGCCAGGATCGCGACGCCGATCACCAGCGCGCGCAAGGTCTTGCCGATCACTCCGCGCTGCGTTCGTGGCATCGCGGGCTCAGAAGTCGTAGAGGTGCTCGACCACCACCTGCGAGCCGATCAGGGCCTCGCGCCGCAGCTCGGCCGCGAGCCGCTCGACCGGCAGTGCGATCACGACGCGCCGCGTGCCCGGCCGCGTCAGGATCGGCTGCTCGAACAGCACGCGCCCGAACGCCGGCCTCCAGCCCTCGGGGACGAGCACGCTCGCGACGACGTCCCCGCGGTTGCCCGCGATCTCGACGAAATCGATGCCCTGCGCGGCGATCCAGCGGCCGTAGGTCGTGAAGCCTTCGTAGCGCGGCACGGTCGCGAGCACGAGGCCGTCGGCGCGCGGCGCGCCCAGCGCCTGGTATTCCGGATGTGCGGCCACGCCGTCTTCCGGCGCCCGGTTCAGCACGACGGCCGTGACCGGCTTCGGCGCATCGTAGAGCGACTGCGTGCCGAGCTTGATCAATCGGGCGTAGCCCTCTTTCACCAGCAGCTCGCTCGTCAGCGCGAAGCGGCGCTCCCACTTGCGGATCGCATCGGGCCCGCTGCGCGGCACTTGCGTCCAGAGCGTGCGCAGCTGCGACCAGAAGTCGAATTGGTACCAGGGGTCGACGCGGATGAAGTCGACATAGGCTTGTGCGTAACGCGCGGCGAACGCCTCCTCGGCGACCGGCGCGCCGGACGTCTTCGTCGCCTCGGCGAGCCGGCCGATCGTGTGCTCGTACAGGCCCTTGAGCCCGTATTCGACCGTCGTGCTGGTGCCGATCACGACGATCATCGCGTGGTAGCCGCCGTTGAACGGGAAGCGCTGGATCTCGTGCCGCACCGCGGCATAGGATTGCCAGAACTGGCCGATGTGGGCGAAGAACGGGAACGCGCTCGGGTGCTCGGTGCGCGCGAGGAACGCCGCGTATTCGGCCGGGCTGTGGACCAGGAACCACTCTGGAAAGGTCAGGAAGGTCTGGTCCGGCGGGCGCCGGTGCACCGGCGGCGTGAGGGTCGGGTCGGGGGTCACGGCATCGCTTCGGGCACTGGCGAGCAGGCAAAGGCCAATGAAAAGCGCGGCGGGCCACGCGCTGAACGGGCGGCGCATCACGCGTAGAGGTCTTCGAGCGGGCGCGTCTGCGCGCCGTCGTCGCGCTTGACGAACGCGAACAGCACGTTGTCGGTCGGGTCGTTGTCCTGCAGCACGCGGTGGCCGGTGTCGTCGAAGCCGATCGCCGTCAGCCGCTCGGACCAGGTCGCGGCCGATTCGAAGAAGCGCAGCTCCGCGCGGTTCGTCTCCCAGCTCTCGCCCAGCCCGGCGTTGAAGACGGTGTGCGCGAGCGAGACGATCGCGCGCAGGTCGTCGTCGCGCACGTCGTGGTCGCGCACGACGAACACGCCGCCGGGGCGCAGCACGCGGTAGATCGAGGGCAGGAAGGCCTCGAGCTTTTCGACCGTCATGTGGTGCAGCCCGATGTAGCAGGCGACGAGGTCCAGGCTCTCGGTCTGGATCTTCTCGGACAAGGGCGCGTAGTCGTGCAGCGGCAAATACACGCCGGGGCGGGCGAGGCGGCCGCGCTCCACGATGTCGACCGGCGACATCGTCGGCGGCTTGTCCTCGACGAAGTAGAGCGGCCCCGTCAGCGTCAGCGCCTTGGCCAGGCTGCGGTGGTAGCGGCCCTTCGAGCCGATCTCGGCGTAGCCCTTGAAATGCCGGCGCGCGCCGAGCACGCGCAGCGTCTGCTGCGCCATCTCGGCCTTCTGCTTGAACAGCGCCGGCAGCGCGTAGCGCAGCTCCGACGCGAACGGCTTCACATGGCCGAGCTCGCGCTGGAGGTGCCGGTAGATGCTCTCCTCGTCGCGGTGCTGACGGGTCGCCTGGCTGATCAGGTGATGAAAACGGTTGGCCGGCAGCGTGTTGAACACGCTCTGCAGGAAGCGGTAGAACGCGTCGGACAGGTACACGTCGCCGAAGATCTGGTGGAACTCGGTCGGCGGCGCGGCCGGCGCCGGCGCGGGCGCGCTGCGGTCCAGCCACGCGCGGTAGTACTTGTCCCAGAGCACGTTGGTGAAGCGGAACTGCGGATCGAGCGCCTTCTTCAGCGCGAAGAATTGTTCCGCCTTCGGGTACGCCAAATGAAACTGCTCGACGGTGCCGTGGGGCTGATACGGCAGGTAATACGTGCCGCCGACCGACAGCACCGCGTCGATCAGCTCGCGCGTCCAGACGCCGACGCGGCTCTTCGCGTTCTCGCGCGTGCGCTGCTTGTGGTACAGCACGAACGCGAAGGTCTCGGTCGGGGCCCAGTTCAGCGCGGTGTTCGGGTCCGGCATCGCGTGGCGGATCGAGATGTTCAGCGCGTTGACGCCGTGGCGGTTCAGCACCGCGGCCATCCTCGGGACGAACTCCAGCAGGCGCTCGACCGGCACGAAGTACTCCTGCAGCACATAGGTGCGGTGCTCGCGCGACGGCGGCTCGAGCTCGGCGACGTCGTAGCCGGCCTCGTAGTTGCGCCAGTGGACCTTCTTGCCCAGGTACAGCAACGGGTCGACGAGCTTCTCGCGCCGCTCCTTGCCGAACGGCGTCTCGGAGACGGCCCACAGGAAATACTGGTGCAGCGGGTAGCTCTTGCGCAGCGGCTGCAGCCGCTCGGGCGCGGTCGCGCGCTCCTCGGTCTCGACCCAGGTCACCGAGCGCACGCTGCGGTAGTGCGGCGCGTAGACGTCGGCGTTGTGGAACACCGCCTTCGGGTTGCCGCGCACCGTGCTCTTGAAGAACGACCAGTACTGCTCGAGCGGCATCACCTTGTCGACGCGCTTGACGCGCTTGTTCTCCGCCAGGTCGAGCTCGACCTCGACGACGACGCCGAGCGCGCCGTAGCCGCCGATCGCGCCGAAGAAGATCTCGGCGTGGTGCTCGCGGCTCGCGTCGATGGCGTCGCCGGCGTGCGTGACCAGCTTCAGCGCGCGCACCGACAGCACCAGCGGCCCGAGGCCGACGTAGCGGCCGTGGCAGTTCACGCTCAGCGCGCCGCCGACGGTGAAGTTCGCGTAGGTCTGCATGATCTTCACCGACAGGCCGTGCGGGTCGATGAAGCGCTGGATGTCGCACCAGCGCATGCCGGCCTGCACGCGGATCGTGCGCGACTCGGGCGAGAACGAGACGACGCGGTTCATCGTCCGCATGTCGAAGTGCAGGCTGCCGGCGCTGGCGGTCTGGCCGCCCATGCTGAAGCGCCCGCCGCCGATCGAGACCGGCCCGCTGGTGCGGCGCAGCGCCTCCTGCACCTCGGCGACCGTGTTCGGCGCGACGATCGCCATCACCCGCACCGGGTTCAGCGAGGTGACGTCATTGACGATGTGGTGGTTCGTGCTCATGGCTGAGTGGCCTGGGTGGGCGCGCCGGAGACGCTCAGGTAGTGGGCCCGCAGCCCCGTCGGCGGGCCAAAACGGTCGCCGCGTGGCGCCGTCCCGCGCAGCCCGGCTTCGACGATCAGCGCGAGCGCGCCCAGCACCGGGACCACGACCGCGAGCAGCCACCACGCCGAATGCCCGCGGTCGTGCAGCCGCCGGCCCCAGATCGACACCAGCATCGCGACGAGGACCAGCGCGAGCGGCACGTCGTACGGCGCACCGGGCGAATGGCCGGCCGCGACGACGACCCACAGCGCGATCGGAACGGCAATCAGGTGCCGAAGCCAGAATCCGGGGCGGCTCAAACGGCCGCGCGTGCTCAATTCGCTCGAAAGAATCATGAGGTCCTGAAGTGGTTCTGGTTCGGGGGCCGATCATCGCATCGGCGCACGGGGTCCAATTCGCGCTCGACAGTGTAAGCAAGCATCACCGGGTTCGACATCCATCGGCCGAGCGATGAAAATCGAGCCCGGGCGCCGGCCTTGCCCTTGTCCTCAGGAGAACCACATCGTGAACACCCGCCTCATCGCCTCTGCCGCACTCGCCTCCGCGCTCGCCACCGGCTTGCTGTCGGTCGCGCAGGCCCAGGGCGCAGGCAAGGAAAAGTGCTACGGCATCGCCAAGCCTGGTTCGAACGACTGCGCGAACCTGTCGGGCTCGCACTCGTGCGCCGGCCAGGCGAAGGCCGCCAACGGCGTCGACGAATGGAACTACGTGCCCAAGGGCACCTGCACGAAGATGGGCGGCATGAGCGCGGAGGAAGCCCGGGCCGCGATGCCGAAGCCGTGATGGGGGCGGCGCACGGCGCCCCCTTCGAGGCAGTCGTCAGCGCCGGCGGCGACGTCGGCATCAGCCTGCGGCCGGCGCACTACGCCGAACTGCTGGAGGCGCCGCCGGCGGTCGGGTTCATCCAGCTGCGCTCCGAGGATTTCTTCGACGCCGCCGGCGTGAATGCGAACGCCCTTCGCGGCGATGCGCAGGCGGTGCTGGAACGCGTGCGCGCGCATTACCCGGTCAGCCTGCTCGGAACCGGGCTGGCGCTCGGCTCCGTCGCTGGCCCCGATCCGGCCTATCTCGACCGGCTCGTGCGCCTGGTCGAGCGCGTCGAGCCGGCGCGCGTCGCCGATCAGGCCGGCTTCGCGCGCGGCTCGCAACTGCCCGCCTACACCGAAGCCGCGCTCGCGCGGCGCGTGAGCCAGCTGATCCAGGTGCAGGAGCGGCTGCGCCGGCCGCTGCTGGTCGAGAACGTCTGGTCGCTCGTCGC
>DASYCA010000350.1:0-13055 GCA_036500445.1 Burkholderiaceae bacterium
CGCGTTCATGGCCAAGAACGGCGTCGACAGCGCGAAGTTCCTCGACACCTTCAACTCGTTCTCGGTCGCGACCAGCGTGACGCGGGCGAAGAAGCTGTTCGCCGCGTACAAGATCGACAGCGTGCCGACGCTCACGGTGCAGGGCCGCTACCGGACCTCGCCGGCCGATGCCGGCGGCGCGCAGGGCGCGCTGGCGGTGACGGATTTCCTGATCCAACGCGCCCGCAAGGGCTAGCTCAGCGGCGGCTTTTTGCTTTGCGGCCGTCGAACTCCGCGAGCTGCGTCTTCAGCAGCAGCATCAGCACGCGCGCTGTCTCTTCGGTGAACTGCAGCGTCGTCGTCGGCACGCCGTCGTCGCGCCCCGTCGCCGGTTGAACGAGCGCGTCGATCTGGGCGCGGATCAGGCCATTGGCATTGTTCATCGCCTTCACGCGTTGGATCTCGATGTTCCAGGTCTTCATCCCGCCAGCACCTCCAGAGGTTCTTTTTCGTCTTTTTCGTCGTCATTGCGCGGCGCGGGCGCGAGCCCGAGCCGCGCGGCGACCTGTTGCGGGTCGTTGAGCGTGCGCACCGCCGCATAGGCCGTCTCGGCGGCCGGATGGCGGCGGCGCAGGTAGTTCAGCCACTGCTTCAGGCGCCCGGCGCAGTGGCGCGGCTCGATGTGGCCGCAGACGAGCGCCCAGAACGCCGCGAGCAGCGGCTGCAGCTCGGCCCAGGTGAGGCCCGCTTCGCCACCGCGGTCGCGCGCGACGATCGCCAGCGCCAGGCCCGGGTCGGCGACCATGCCGCGGCCCAGCATCAGCGTCTCGCAGCCCGACAGCTCGCGCGCGCGCAGCGCATCGGCCACGCACCAGATCTCGCCGTTCGCGATCACGGGGATCGCGACCGCGGTGCGCACCGCGGCGATGCGCTCCCAATACGCCGGCGGGCGATAACCATCGGCGCGGGTGCGCGCATGCACGACGAGCTCGTCGGCGCCCGCCCCCGCGACCGCGTGAGCGCATTCCAGCGTCCGGCTCGCGTCGTTGAAGCCGAGCCGCATCTTGGCCGAGACCGGCATCGCGGCCGGCACCGCGCGCCGCACCGCACCGACGATGCGCCCGATCAGTTCCGGATCCTCGAGCAGCGCCGCACCGCCGCCGTGGCGGTTGACGATCTTGGCCGGGCAGCCGAAATTCAGGTCGATCCCGGCCGGGCCGAGGCCCGCGAGGCGTGCCGCGTTCTCGGCCAGGCACACCGGGTCCGAGCCCATCAGCTGCGCCCGCACCGGCACGCCGGCCGGCGTTTTGCCGCCGTGCCGCAGCTCGGGCACGACGCGGTGGAACACGCGCTCGGGCAGCAAGCTGCCGGTGACGCGGATGAACTCGGCCACGCAACGATCGACTCCGCCGGCGCGCGTCAGGATGTCGCGCAGCGTGAAATCGAGCAGGCCTTCCATCGGGGCAAGCAACAGCGTCATGAGACCGCTAGTGTAAGAAGGCCGGCAAATTCCGCGTTAGAGTCGCGCCGACCGATCTTCATCACTCCCGAACCGACACCATGACCCCACGTTTCGCCCGCCCTCTCCTGCTCGCGCTGATCGCCGGCAGCGCCTCGTTCGCCAGCCTCGCCCAGAACAACCTCGTCTCCGCGGCGAGCAAGGAAAAAGGCGCGATCGTCTCGCCCAGCGGCCTCGTCTACGTCCCGCTGCGCGCCGGCACCGGCCCGAGCCCGGTCGCCAGCGATGTCGTGAAGGTCCACTACCGCGGCACGCTCGCGAACGGCAAGGAGTTCGACAGCTCCTACGCGCGCAACGAACCGGCCCAGTTCCCGCTCAGCGGCGTGATCCCGTGCTGGACCGAAGGCGTGCAGAAAATGAAGGTGGGCGGCAAGGCCAAGCTCGTCTGCCCACCGGCGATCGCGTACGGATCGCGCGGCGCCGGCGGGGTGATCCCGCCCGACGCGACGCTGCAGTTCGAGGTCGAACTGCTGGAAATCGCGAAGCACTAGGTCGCGCCCCGCGCGCGACCGGCTACTTCGGGGCGACGGTCAACTGGTTGTCGACGCCCGAGACGCCCTTGACACCGGACGCCAGCGAGGTCGCGTGGTCCTTCGCGCCCGCGGTCGGCGCGGTGCCACGCAACGCGACGCGGCCGTTGTCGGTGTCGACGTTGATCTGCAGCGCGCTCAGGTCCGAATCGCGTGCCAGCGCGGTCTTCACGCTCGCGGTGATCGCGGCGTCGTCGACCTTGTCGCCGAGCGCGCTCATGTCGCGTTTCGCGCGCGTCATCGTGTCGGCCTGCGCGACGGATTGATCCGCGGTGCTGCGAGGAGAGGGTTGCGCGCCCTTGTCGCAGCCGGCCAGGGCCAGCGATGCGCCGACGATGCCGGCGCCGAGGGCGGTCAGGGTCCAGGTTCTCGTGTTCATGGTCAGTACCTCCGTTGACGGGGGCCGGTTCATTCCGGCCCTGTCTCAAAGATAGGAGGCTTGACGGGCGCTGGCAGTCGGTGCCGGGGCGCTTCGGGTGTCGGACGACACCCATACCCTGGGATGAGGGTGGCAACCCGCCGAATCAGTGCGCCAGCGTGGCCCGCACCATCGGGTACGCGTACTCGCGGCCGATCACCGCACGGGCGTAGAGGTAGTTCTCGCGGGCTCGCTCGCTGAGCGAATCCATCGCCACATGCCCTTGCTCGTCACAAGGGAAGCACAGTGCGCGCCCCTCGTGGAACAGCGACTGAAACCGGATCTCGTAAGCTGCATTCATGATTGATTCGCTCCTGCAACACGACCAGCGTGTCCCTGAACTATCGGCCCAATCGCTTCGGATTGATGTCGGGTCTGGGCGGGACCGCGTGTAAGTAATTTGCTGATGCCTCTGTCATCTACAACGCGCTGCGGATAATCGGGGATGACCGAGATCCCCACAAAGAGCGCCCGCAGCGCCAATTTCGACACCTTGGCGTTGCCTTCCAGCCAACTCGCCAACCTGGAGCGGCTCGGCTACGTGTCGATGACGCCGGTGCAGGCCGCGGCGCTGCCCGATGCGCTGGCCGGCGCCGACGTGATCGTGCAGGCCAAGACCGGCAGCGGCAAGACCGCCGTGTTCGCGCTCGCGCTGCTGGCCACGCTCGACCAGGCCAACCCGGCGGTGCAGGCGCTCGTGCTGTGCCCGACGCGCGAGCTCGCCGACCAGGTCACCGCCGAGGTGCGGCGCCTCGCACGCAGCGAGGACAACATCAAGGCGCTGACGCTGTGCGGCGGGGCGCCGCTCACGGCGCAGCGCGCGAGCCTGGAGCACGGCGCGCACATCGTCGTCGGCACCCCCGGACGGGTGATCGATCACCTGACGCGCGGTTATCTTCAACTGAACGGCCTGAAGACGCTGGTGCTCGACGAGGCCGATCGCATGCTCGACATGGGCTTCGTCGAGGACATCGCGACGATCGCCAAACAGTGCCCGAAGCAGCGCCAGACGCTGCTGTTCTCGGCCACCTACCCCGACGGCATCGTGCAGCTGAGCCAGCAGTTCATGCGCACGCCCAAGCAGATCAAGGTCGCGTCGCAGCACGCGGCGAGCCAGATCGAGCAGCGCTTCTACGAGGTCCGCGACGACGAGCGCCTGCACGCCGTTTCGCTGCTGCTCGCGCACTTCCGGCCGGTGGGCACGATCGCGTTCTGCAACACGCGCCAGCAATGCCGCGACCTCGTCGACGTGCTCGCGGCGCAAGGCTTCTCGGCCAGCGCGCTGCACGGCGAGCTCGAGCAGCGCGAGCGCGACCAGGTGCTGATCCAGTTCGCGAACCGCAGCGTTTCGGTGCTGGTCGCGACCGACGTCGCGGCGCGCGGGCTGGACATCGCGCAGCTCGAGGCGGTGATCAACGTCGACATCACGCCCGACCCGCAGGTCCACATCCACCGCATCGGCCGCACCGGCCGGGCCGACGCGCAAGGCCTCGCGCTGAGCCTGGCGAGCCTGGACGAGATGGGCAGCGTCGGCAAGATCGAGCAGGTGCAAGGCGCCGAGACCTCGTGGCACCCGTTGAGCGAGCTGACGCCGGCACCTGGCGGGCCGCTGCGCCCGCCGATGGCGACGCTGCACATCATGGGCGGGCGCAAGGAGAAGATCCGCCCCGGCGACGTGCTGGGCGCGCTGACCGGCGAGGCCGGGTTCGCCGGCACGCAAGTCGGCAAGATCGTCGTCAACGAGTTCTCGACCTATGTCGCGGTCGACCGCCAGATCGCCGAGCAGGCCGTCAAGAAACTCGGTGCGGCCAAGGTCAAGGGCAAGAAGGTGAAGGTGCGGCTGCTTTGAGTCAAGCGGCCACGAGGCCGCTCCTCTGCACGACCTCGGCACCCGCACCGAGGCTGGCGCCAGCGAAATTGCCGTAGCGGCTGGTGGCGGGTGATGGCGAGGACGCGGGTCCCGGTGCGGGCGATGCGGTGTGGGCTCGCGCAGCACGGCCCATGTATGGAATCATCGGCCCCGAGCCGCACAACTTACCGATCGTCACCACCCGAGGACTTCTGCTTGCACTTCGATTCCCACCGCCGCGCGATGCAGGCCGTCGCCTTGATGGAAGCCGTCAAGGGCGTGATCGTTCTCGGCGCGGGCTTCGGCCTGCTGACCTTGCTGCACCGCGACGTCGCGCGCATCGCGGTCTCGCTGGTAACGCGGCTGCACATCGACCCCGACGCGCACTACGCCGGCGTGTTCCTGGACGCCGCCTACCATGTCACCGACAAGCGCCTATGGCTCGGCGCCGCCCTCGCGGCGGCCTACTCCGCGCTGCGCCTGGGCGAGGGCTACGGGCTGTGGTTCGAGCGGCGCTGGGCCGAATGGCTGGGCGCGTTCGGCGGCGCGGTCTACGTGCCGGTCGAGGTCTACGAGCTGCTGCACAAGCCGAGCTGGGTCAAGGCCGGGACCTTGACGCTCAACGTCGTCGTGGTCGCCTACCTGGTCTGGATCCTGTGGAGCCGGCGCCAGGCGAAGGTCGCACCGGTCCTCGACCAGCTCTGAGGCCGAGGCCTCATCCGGCCGCGGCGGCGAGTTCGGGCTCGTCGTCTTCCTCGCCCAGGAAACCGCCGCTCTGGTGCGCCCACAGCCGCGCATACAGGCCGCCCTGCGCTAGCAGGCTGCGGTGGTCGCCCTGTTCGACGATGCGGCCCTTGTCGAGCACGATCAGGCGGTCCATCGCGGCGATCGTCGACAGGCGGTGCGCGATCGCGACGACGGTCTTGCCTTCCATCAGCTTGTACAGGCTCGCCTGGATCGCCGCCTCGACCTCGGAGTCGAGCGCGCTGGTGGCCTCGTCGAGCAGCAGGATCGGCGCGTCCTTCAGCATCACGCGCGCGATCGCGATGCGCTGGCGCTGGCCGCCCGAGAGCTTCACGCCGCGCTCGCCGACGTGCGCGTCGTAGCCGCGCCGGCCCTTCGGGTCGCTCAGCTGCAGGATGAACTCGTGCGCCTCGGAGCGGCGCGCGGCCGCGATCATCAGCGCGTCGTCGGCGCCGGGGCGGCCGTACAGGATGTTGTCGCGCACGGAACGGTGCAGCAGCGAGGTGTCCTGCGTGACCATGCCGACCTGCTCGCGCAGGCTGTCCTGCGTGACGCGGGCGATGTCCTGCCCGTCGACGAGCACGCGGCCGTCGGCGACGTCGTAGAAGCGCAGCAGCAGGTTCGTGATCGTCGATTTGCCGGCGCCGGAGCGGCCGACCAGGCCGATCTTCTCGCCCGGGCGGATGTGCAGCGACAGGCGGTCGATCACCGGCTTCGCGACCACGCCCGCGGCGTCGGCCGTGCTCGTGTCGGCGCCGTACGCGAACGTGATGTTCTCGAAGCGGATGTCGCCGCGCGTGACCTTCAGCGCCTCGGCGTTCGGCTCGTCGACGACCGCGTGCAGCTTCGACAAGGTGCTCATGCCGTCCTGCACCGTGCCGATGTTCTCGAACAACGAGGACATCTCCCACATGATCCAGTGCGAGATGCCGTTCAGCCGCAGCGCCATCGCGGTCGAGGCGGCGACGGCGCCGATGCCGATCTGGCCCTGCGACCACAGCCACAGCGTGGCGCCCGTCGTCGACAGGATCAGCAGCACCGACAGCACGTGGTTGGTGATCTCGAACGCGCTGACGAGGCGCATCTGGCCGTAGGCGGTGACCATGAACTCCTGCATCGCCGAGCGCGCGAACGCGGCCTCGCGGTGCGCGTGCGAGAACAGCTTGACGGTCTGGATGTTGGTGTAGGCGTCGGTGATGCGGCCCGTCATCAGCGAACGCGCATCGGCCTGCTGCTGCGAGACGCGGCCCAGTCGCGGCACGAAGAACCACAGCGCGCCGCCATAGAGCGCGAGCCAGCCGGCGAACGGCAGCAACAGCCAGGCGTCGAAGGCGCCGACGACGGCGGCCATCGTGACGAAATAGATCACGACGAAGACCAGGATGTCGCACAGGATCATCACGACGTCGCGCGCGGCCAGCGCCGTCTGCATCACCTTCGCGGCGATGCGGCCGGCGAACTCATCCTGGTAGAAGGCCATGCTCTGGCCGAGCATCAGGCGATGAAAATTCCAGCGCAGCCGCATCGGCAGGTTGCCCGCCAGCGCCTGGTGCTTGAACGTCGTCTGCAACGCGATCAGCAGCGGGCTCGCGACGACGACCGCGCCGAGCAGCAAGAGGCTGCCGCGCTGCTGCGTCCAGAGTTGAGCCGGCTGGACCTTCGCGAGCCAGTCGACGATGCGGCCCATCATGCTGAACAGCAGCGCCTCGAACACGCCGGTGCCGGCGGTGAACAGCGTCATCCACGCGATCGAGCCGCGCGCGCCCTGCGTGCAGGCCCAAACGAACGGAAAGAAGCCGCGCGGGGGGGCCGCGACGGGCTCGTTCGGGTACGGGTCGAGCAGCTTTTCGAAGGCGGCGAACACAAGGGGCTCCAGGGGCGAAGGCGGCAAGGTTAGCCGATACGCGGCCGGGCCGGAAATGCACAACTATGGTGCATTATCGGGAAATTTTGCACATTGAAGGCGCCTCCTCGTCCGGAAACGCCCTAGTGTCGAGCATGACAAAGGGTTTTCCCTTAGAATGAAACCCTTGTTAAACGAAAGAGCACTGAAATGAACTCCCTCCTCGCGTCCCTCAAGAACCTGTTCAATGTGTCGGCCAACCCGGCGCAGGACCGCGACGACCAATACCTGGCCGAGTCCGCGGACATCTATGACCTCGAGCGCCGCATGCGCCAGGTCGATTCCGGCCGCCAAAACCTCTACGCGATCGGCGCCCAAGGGATCTTCACGCGCTGATCAGGAAGCCGGCAATCGCCGGCTCGTTCCAGCGCAGGCCGACGCCAGGCGCGTCGGCGAGATGAGCAACACCGCCTTCGAAGCGCAGTGAAGGCTCGAGCACGGGCCCGGCGAGGTCCATGTGTTCCAGCCAGTGGGCGGTCGGCGTGACCGCCAGCAAGTGGGCGCTGATTTCCTGGAAGATGTGGCTGGACATCGGCACGTTGTGCGCTTGCGCCAGCGTCGCCGCGCGCAGCCAGCCGGTGACCCCGCCGATCTTCATGACGTCGGGCATCGCGAGATCGCAGGCGCCGGCGGCGAACGCCTTGCTCATCTCCTCGACGCCGCACCAGTTCTCGCCCATCTGCACCGGCAGCTGGGTCTTCGCGCGGATCGCCGCATGGCCGGCGTAGTCCTCCTGCAAGGTCGGCTCCTCGACCCAGGCAACGCCCTCATCGGCGAGCGCGTGCATGCGGCGCAGTGCCTCGGGCACCGTCAGGCCCTGGTTGTAGTCGACCATGATCTGGATGTCGGGCCCGGTCGCGCGGCGCAGCGCGCGCACGATGCGCAGGTCCTCGGCCAGCGTCGCATAGCCGATCTTGGTCTTGATCGCACGGTAGCCCTGCTCGCGCGCGACCGCCGCGCGACGCACGCCGAGTTCCTCCCCGTCCATGCTGTGGCTGTCGTAGGCCGGGATCGCACGGCGCGTGCCGCCGAGCAGCTCGACCAGGGGCAGCCCGCGCGCGACCGCGAGCGCGTCCCACGCGGCCATGTCGATGCCGGCGCAAGCCATCAGCGCGATGCCGCTGCGCCCGAGCAGGCGCAGGCGCTGCGCGAAGAAGCGGTCGAGGTCGAAGGGCGCGAGCGGCCGATTCACGACCGCCGCACCGAGCGCCGCGACCATCTCGCGTGTGGCCCGCAGCGCCAGCGGCGTGTAGGTGAACACATAGGCACGACCGATCGTCCCGTCGCTGGCGGTCAGGTCGATCAGCACCAGCGGCGCGGTCGCGACGATGCCGACGCTGGTCCTGACCGGGAATTCGAGCGGGACGTTGACGGCGCGGGCGCGTACAGCGGTGATCGTGAGGTCGGTGAGCTTGTTCATCTCGATTGCTCCATCGTTGCGGAGGATCGGTACTTCAACGGTGAAGCGTGCGTCACGGCAGGCGGTGCCCGCCGTGGGCTCATGAGCGGGAGTACCCTTAAATCGCCCCCGTCGGGTGCCGCCTGGCGCGCCTTGCTCCACCGTTGAAGCACCGACCGTCCGCTACGCGCCGCAAGCAGCCAGTTCGCCTGACAAAAAATTCCATTTTTTTAGAGCCCCAGGTAGGCCGATTTCACGCGCTCGTCCCGCAACAGATCGGCCGCCGACCCGTGCAGCACGATCGAACCGGTCTCGAGCACATAGCCCCGGTGCGCGATCGCGAGCGCCGCGCGGGCGTTCTGCTCGACCAACAAGATCGGGATGCCGCGCGCGTTCAGCGCCTCGATCACCTTGAAGATCTCGCGCACCAGCAGCGGCGCCAGGCCCATCGAGGGCTCGTCGAGGAGCAGCACCTTGGGCTCGCTCATCAGCGCGCGCGCCATCGCGAGCATCTGCTGCTGGCCGCCGGACAAGGTGCCCGCCGGCCGGCGGCGCTTTTCCTTCAGCACCGGGAACAGCGTGTACATTGCGTCGATGCGTGCTTCAGGCGTGCCACTGCGCGTGTAGGCGCCGAGTTTCAGATTGTCCTCGACCGACAGCGGGCCGAACACCTGGCGCCCTTCGAGCACCTGCGCCAGGCCGGCGCGCACGCGTTGGTCGGGCGCCTCGCGCGTGATGTCGCGGCCGAGCAGCGCGACGCTGCCGGCGCTCGTGCCGATCAGGCCCGAGATCGCGCGCAGCAGCGTCGTCTTGCCGGCGCCGTTGGCGCCGACCAGCGCGACCAGCTCGCCACGCGCCAGCCGCAGGTCTATACCGTGCAAGGCCTCGATGCGGCCGTAGCCGGCGACCAGGCCGCGGACTTCGAGAACCGCGTCGTCGGGCCGCGCCGCGGCGGCGGTGCCCTGCGGCGAGAGGTCGGTCATGCGCATGGTTGACCCTCCACGGACGCGGCGTCGTCTTCGGTGCCGAGGTAAGCGGCGATCACCTGCGGATTGGCTCGCACCTGCTGCGCGGTGCCTTCGGCGAGCTTCTTGCCGTGGTCGAGCACCAGGATGTGGTCGGAGATCGTCATCACCATCTTCATGTCGTGCTCGACCAGCACGACCGTGATGCCCGAGGCCGCGATGCCGCGGATCAGCGCGGTGATCTCGTGCGTCTCGCTGTCGTTCAGGCCGGCCGCGGGCTCGTCCAGCAGCAGCAGCCGCGGCTGGCTCGCGAGAGCACGCGCGATCTCCAGGCGCTTGAGCACGCCGAACGAGAGCTGCGTCGCATGCGCATCGGCATACGCGCCGACACCCACTTGTTCCATCAGCTTCAGCGCGGTCTGGCGCAGCGCGCGATCGGTGCCGCGGGTCGCGCCCAGCATGCCGGCGAGCAGGCCCTTGCGCGTATGCAGGTGGGCGCCCAGCATCACGTTCTCGCATGCCGTCATGTTCATGCAGACCTGCAGGTTTTGGAAGGTGCGGCTGACGCCGCGCCGCGCGAGTTCGTTGGGCTCGATGCCGGCGACGTTCGCGCCGTCCAGCAGCACCTGGCCACTCGTGGGCGTGTAGACGCCGCTGATCAGGTTGAACAGCGTCGTCTTGCCCGCGCCGTTCGGCCCGATCACCGAGTGCACCGACCCGGCACGCACCGAGAAACTCACGTCGTCGACGGCCGCCACACCCCAGAAGGACTTGGACAGCGAACGGACTTCAAGCATGTCGGCGCCCATGTCAGCTCTTTTTGCGCAGCTTCTGCGCGATCGACGGCACCAGACCCTTGGGCATGAACATCATCGTCAGCATCAGGATCAGCCCGAACACGATCGCCTCGTAACCGTGCAAGCCCCCCAGCAGCTGCGGCAACACCGTCAACAGCGCCGCGCCGATCACGGCGCCGAAGGTCGAGGCCATGCCGCCGAGCACGACCATGGTCGCGAGTTCGACCGAATGCGAGAACGCCGACATCGACGGGCTGATGAAGCCGAGGTAGTGGCCGGTCAGGCTGCCGGCGACCGTGGCGAACACCGCCGACGCGACGAAGACGCGCACCTTGTACGCGCCGACGTTGACGCCGACGACGCGCGCCGCGACCTCGGAGCCGTGCAAGCCGCGCAGCGCGCGGCCGGCGGGCGACTCGAACAGGTTCAGCGAGAGCTGGATCGCGACCACCAGCAGCACCGCAGCGAGCGCGTACCAGTGCAGCAGCTTGCCGAACACGAAGCTCCCGACCTGCAGCGGCGGCACCGCCATGCCGTCGGGGCCGCCGGTCCAGGCGACCTCGTTGATCAAGACGATGTTGACGATCACGCCCAGGCCGAGTGTGGCCATCGTCAGCGAGTGACCTTTCAAGCGCAGGACCGGCTTGGCGACCAGCCAGGCGATCACCGCCGAGCCGAACGCCGCGGCGACGATCGCGAGCAGCGGCGGCCAGCCGAAGTGCGCGCTGATGATGCCGCTGCCGTAGGCGCCGATCGCGACGAACGCGGCGTGGCCGATGCTGACCTGGCCGGCAAAGCCCATCAACAGGTTCAGCCCGATCACCGCGATCGCGGTCAGCGCGACGCGGATCGCGATGTCCATCATGAAGTTATTGGGCAGCAGCGCCGGCAGCAGCACGAGGACGACGATGGTCGCGAGGACCGAAGGACGAATGAAGGTCTTCATACGCGGTCCGTCACCTTGGCGCCGAACAGGCCGTGCGGCATCACCAGCAGGATCACGATGATCAATACGAAGGGCGCGGCATCCTTGTAGGCCGACGACACGTAGCCGGCAAAGAGTGCCTCCAGCAGGCCGACGAGCAGCCCGCCGACGACCGCGCCGGTGCCGCTGCCCAATCCACCCAGCGTTGCGGCGACGAAACCCTTCATGCCGAGCATCAGGCCGATGTCGTAGACCGTCGTCGTGATCGGCGCGGCGACCACGCCGGCGATCGAGCCGAGCAGCGCCGAGAGCCCGAACGAGAGCTGCAGGATGCGCGTCGCCGGGATGCCCACCGCCTGCGCCGCGAGTTTATTGGCCGCGACCGCGAGCATCGCCTTGCCCAGCAAGGTGAAGCGGAAGAACAGCGCGCAGGCCGCGACCATCAGCGCCGCGACGCCGAACATCCACAGGCTCTGCGGCAGCACGTAGGCGCCGGCGATGCGCAGCGCGGCATCGCCCGAGAACGGCGGCAGCACGTGCTGGTTCTTGCCCAGCGTGACCTGCACGACGCCCTGGATGAAGATGGACGCGCCTATCGTGATGATGATCAACGAGACGACGCTGGCATCGCCGGCCGGCTTGATCGCGAAGCGGTACAGCAGCAGGCCGACGACCACGGTCGCGGCGATCGCGCCGGCGATCGCGAGGCCGTACGGCAGGTTGATCGCGAGCAGCGCGGCGCCGACCATGCCGCCCAGCATCAGGAAATCGCCCTGCGCGAAGTTGATGACGCCGCTGGCGTTGTAGATCAGCGAGAAGCCGAGCGCGGCGAGCGCGTAGATCGCGCCGGTCGTCAGCCCGGCGAAGACGAATTGCATGAAGTCAGCCATCGGCCCTCCGCTGCGTCGATGTCGACGTCGATGTCAATGCATCATCAAAGGCCCGTGGCGCTCAGCGCAATTCCTTGAACGCCCCGTCCTTGACCTCGATCATGCGGAATGCCGAGACATCCAGCCCCATGTGGTCGGTAGCGCTCATCTTGTAGATGCCGCTGACGCCGACGAAGCCGTTCGTCTTCTCGATCTCGGCGCGGACTTTTTCCTTGTCGGTGCCGCCGGCGCGCTTGATCGCCTCGATCAGCAGCCCCAGGCCGTCGTGCGCGTAGCCGCCGAAGGTCGAGACGTCGGTCTTGTACAGGCCCTCGTAGGCCTTCGCGTAGCCGACGCTGACACCCCGCTGCGGGTCGCTGGCCGGCAAGGCCTGAGCGACCAGCAGCGCCGGCGACGGCATGCGCACGCCCTCGGACGATTTACCGGCGATGCGCACGAACTCCATCGAGGCCTGGCCGTGCGTCGTGTACAGCGGCTGCTTCATCTGCAACTGTTGGTAGTTGCGCGCGACGATCGCAGGCGCCTGCCCGGTGCCGAAGACCAGGATCGCCTGCGCCGGCGAGGACTTGATCTTGGTCAACTGCGGCGTGATGTCGGTGTCCTTCTCGCCGTAGACCTGGTCCTCGGCCACCTTCAGCCCCATGGTCTCGGCGACCTTCAGCGTTTCGGTGCGGCCCGACTTGCCGAAGCCGCCGGTGTCCGACAGCAGCGCGAACTGCGTGAAGCCGCGCGCCTTCATGTCGGCGAGCACCTTCTGCGCGGCCATGCGGTCGGAGTGCGGCATCTTGAAGACCCAGGGCTTCACCGGTTCGACGATCACCGACGCGGCGGCGAGCGAGATCATCGGCAGCTTCGCGGCCTCGACCTGCGGCACCATCGCCATCGTCGAGCCGGTCGTCGACGGCCCGATGATCGCGTCGACCTCGTCCTGCAGGATCAGGCGGCGCGCGAACGCGTTGGCCTTGTTCGCATCGCTCGCGTCGTCGTACAGGGTCAGCTCGATCTTGCGCCCGAGCACGCCGCCGGCGGCGTTGATCGCCTTGACCTCCATCTCCAGCGTCTTCTGCTGCGGATCGCCGAGCAGCGACGCGGCGCCGGTGCTGGAGACGACGGCGCCGATCTTGATCGCGTCGGCGG
>DASYCA010000351.1:0-11339 GCA_036500445.1 Burkholderiaceae bacterium
CAGCAGCGCGCGCGTCGAGACGTCCTCGCGCAAGGCGGGCACCGCGATGCGCGCGGCGCCGATCCGCACCGCGTCCGCACCGCGCGCGAGGGCGGCCTCGAAAGGTAAGAAGTTCATCGCCGGCGCGCCGATGAAGTCGGCGACGAACACGCTGGCCGGGCGCTCGTAGACCTCCAGCGGTGCGCCGAGCTGCTCGATCACGCCACGGTTCATGATGGCGATCGTGTCGGCCATCGCCATCGCCTCCATCTGGTCGTGGGTCACGTAGACGGTGGTCGCGTGCAGCCGGTCGTGCAGCGCGCGCAGCTCGCGGCACATCAGCTCGCGGAACTCGGAGTCGAGCGCGCCCAGCGGCTCGTCCATCAGGAAGGCGAGCGGCTGGCGCACGATCGCGCGGCCGAGTGCGACGCGCTGGCGGTCGCCGCTGGACAGGCCCGAGACCGGCTTGTCCAGCAGCTCGGTGATGCGCAGGATGCGCGCGGCCTCCTCGACCTGCGCGTCGATCTGCGCGCGCGGCAGGCCTTGCGAGACCAGCGGGAACGCGATATTGCGGCGCACGTTCAGGTGCGGGTAGAGCGCGAACATCTGGAACACGAAGGCGATGTCGCGCGCCGACGCGCGCTTGAAGCTGACGTCCTCGCCGCCGAGCAGGATCTGGCCCGAGGTCGGCAGCTCCAGGCCCGCGATCATGCGCAAGGTCGTCGTCTTGCCGCAACCCGAGGGACCGAGCAGGCAGAAGAACTCGCCGTCGCGGACGGTGAAGCTCGAGTCCTTCACCGCGGTGAAGTCGGCGAAGGCCTTGTGCAGTTGCTGGACGCGGATCTCGGCCATGGCTATTCCGGAAACTTCGAGACGACCATGAACATGACCGTGCCGAACAGCGTGGTCAGGAAGGACCAGGTGAACAGGATCATCGCCAGGGGCTGCAGCATCATCAAAAGGCCGAGCGTGATCACGATGCACGCCGCGATCTCCATCGGACCGCGCCGCAGCCAGCGGGGCCAGTGCGTGGAAAGCCGGCTCATTTGCGCACGGCTCCGAACGTGATCCCGCGCAGCAAATGCTTGCGCAGCAGGATCGTGAACACGAGGATCGGGATCAAAAAGAGCGTCGTGCCGGCCGCGACCGCCGGCCAGTCCTGGCCGCCCTCGCCGATGATGATCGGGATGAAGGGCGGCGCGGTCTGCGCGGTGCCCGAGGTCAGCAACACCGCGAACGCGTACTCGTTCCACGCGAAGATCAGGCAGAAGATCGCGGTCGCGACGATCCCCGTCGTGGCCTGCGGCAGCACGACCTTGCGGAAGGCCTGCAGCCGCGTGTAGCCGTCGACCATCGCGGCCTCTTCGTACTCGCGCGGGATCTCGTCGATGAAGCCCTTCAGCAGCCAGACCGCGAGCGAGACGTTGACGGCGCTGTACAGCAGGATCATGCCGAGCCGCGTGTCCGACAGCCCGAGCTCGCGGTACATCAGGTAGATCGGGATCGCGACCGCGATCGGCGGCATCATGCGCGTGGACAGGATGAAGAACAGGAGATCGTCCTTCAGCGGCACCTTGAAGCGCGAGAACGCGTAGGCCGCCATCACGCCGAAGCCGACCGACAGCACGGTCGAGCCGAACGCGATGATCAGCGAGTTGATGAAACGCGGGATGTAGTTCGACGGCCCGGCCACGACCATGTTGGCGTGGCGCGCGACCTGGTCGCAGGTGTCGGCCGCGGGCGGCAGCGCGGCGATGTACTCGGGCGTCTGGCGCGAGCGCGTCGTGAACAGGTTGCAGTAGCCTTCGACCGAGGGCGAGAACAGGATCTTCGGCGGGTAGCTGATCGAATCCGGTGGGGTCTTGAATCCGGTCAGGATGATCCAGACCAAGGGCACGATCGTGATGAGCGCGTAGAGCGCGACGAGCAGGCCTGCGATCCAGCGCGAGCGCGCGCTCGGCTCGACGACGGAATGCGCGGTGCTGAGTCCCGTGCTCATCGGCTTTTCACGTGGTTCAAGGCCTTGACGTAGATGTTGGCCAGGCCGAACACCGCGACGAACAGGATGATCGCGAACGCCGACGAATAGCCGGTGCGCCACTTCTCGAAGGCCTCGCGCTTCAGCGTGATGGAGGCGAGCTCGGTCGCCGAACCCGGCCCGCCGGAGGTCAGCAGGTTGACCATGTCGAACATCTTGAAGTTCTCGATGCCGCGGAACAGGACCGCCAGCATGATGAAGGGCAGGACCATCGGCAGCGTGATCGACCAGAACTGGCGCCAGGCCGAGGCGCGGTCGACCTCGGCCGCCTCGTAGATGTAGTCCGGGATCGAGCGCAGGCCCGCGAGGCAGATCAGCATCACGTAGGGCGTCCACATCCAGGTGTCGACGATGATGATCGCCCACGGCGCGAGCCGGACCGAGCCGATCATCTCGAACGAGGAGGGCGGCACGCCGCTGAGGAACGACACGGCGTAGTTGAACAGGCCCGTCTGCGGCTGGTACAGGAAGGCCCAGAAGTTGCCGACGACCGCGGGCGACAGCATCATCGGGATCAGGATCAGCGTGGTCCAGAAACCGTGGCCGCGGAACTTGCGGTCGATCAGGTAGGCGAGCGAGAAGCCGATCAGCATCTGCAGCAGGATGGTCCAGAACAAAAAGTGCGCGGTGGCCTGCATCGCCAGCCAGATGTCCGGGTCAGTCAGCACCGAGACGTAGTTGTCGATGCCGACGTCCAGCACGTTCGCGTTCGGGCGGTTCGCACGGTAGTTCGTGAACGACAGCTTGATCGTCCAGATCAGCGGGAAGATGTTGATCGCCATCAGCAACAGCATCGTCGGGCCGACGAAAACCCAGGCGATCGCGCGGTCCGACAGGCCGCGCATGCGTGTGGCCAGCACCGGCGGTGTGGCCCGCGCGGCGCGGCCGGCGAGATCGGAGGAGATGGCCATGGGCGTCGTCGGAGAAGACTGCGGCCTACTTGCTCTTGCCGTCGTCCTTGAAGACCTTCTTCCAGTCGACGACGAGCGCGTCGAGCGCCTCCTTCGCGGTGCCCTTGTCGGCGACGACGTAGTCGTGCACGCGCTTTTGCATCGCCAGCAGCAGCTGCGCATACGAGGGCTCGGCCCAGAAGTCGACGACCATGCCCATCGAGTCGAGGAAGTTCTGTGCGAACGGCGAGCTGCTCGGATAGCCGGGGTCGTTCAGCACCGCCTTGGCGGCCGAGGAGCCGCCGATCGCCTGCCACTTCTTCTGCACCTCGGGGCTGGCGAACCACTTGATGTACTGCAGCGATTCGTTCTTGTTCGCCGAGTACGAGACGACCGAGATGCCCTGGCCGCCGAGCTGCACCCCCTTGCCCTTGTCGGAGGGGTTGGTGAAGAAGCCGATCTTGTCGCCGCCGACGTTCGGGTCCTTATAGAGGCCGGGGAAGAACGCGAACCAGTTCATCATCATCGCGACCTGGCCGGACTTGAACGCATCCAGCCCTTCGCCCATGTAGGCGTTGGTGAGGCCCGGCGGCGTGCTGCCCTTGTAGAGCGCCTTGTAGAACTCCAGCCCCTTGACCGCGTCGGCCGAGTTCACGAAGCCGTCCATCGCGTACGGCTTCTTCGGGTCTTCGTATTTGAAGCCCATCGGGTACATCACGTTGGTGACGCCCATCGTGATGCCCTCGGAGCCGCGCTCGGTGAAGAGGTAGGCGCCGTAGACCTTCTTGCCGTCGATCATGCGGCCCTGGAAGAACTCGGAGACTTGGCGGAACTCGGTCCAGGTCTTGGGCGGTGCCAGATCGCGGCTGTACTTCTTCTTGAACTCGGCCTGGATCTCGGGCTTGGCGAACCAGTCCTTGCGGTAGGTCCAGCCGACCGCATCGGCCATCGCCGGCAGGGCCCAGTAGTTCGGCGTGTTCTTCGGCCACTCGGCATAACCGGTCACGGTGGCGGGCATGAAGTCCGTCATCTTGATGCCTTCCTTGGCGAAGAAGTCATTCAGCTTGACGTAATGACCCTGTTCGGCGGCGCCGCCGATCCACTGGCTGTCGCCGATGATCAGGTCGCACAGCTTGCCCTTGGAGTTCAATTCGTTGAGCATGCGGTCGGCGAAGTTCGTCCAGGGCACGAACTCGAACTTCATCTTCACGCCGCTCTTGGCGGTGAAGTCCTTGGACAACTCGACCAGCGCGTTCGCCGGGTCCCAGGCGGCCCAGCACAGCGTGATCGTCTTGTCCTGCGCGAGCGCCGGGGCGCCGGCCAGACCGAGGGCCGTGGCTGCGGCGAGGGCGATCACCCCCGGCAGCATCTTCGAGATCGATTTCATGAGGCTGTCTCCATCAGGTTCTTGGGGTTCAGGGGCACACACCGGCTCGCCGTCAGCCATTGCCGTCAATGCAGGTTTTCGGCGGTCAGGATCTCGATGCGCGGCTGCACCACGTTGAGTGCTCCGCGGACGTTCTCGCACAGCGCGCGCAGCACCCGCGCCGCCGTCAACACGCAGTAGTGGATGTCCTGGTGCAGGACGTAGGACAGGCCGCCCGCGCCGAGCAGCGCGCGGTGCTTCTCGGTGAAGTCGTGCGCGACCACGCCGACGCTTTCCGCCAGGCCGGCCTCGGCCAGCGCGCGCACGACGCCGGCGCTGCCGGAGCCGACGTTGTAGATGCCGGCGACGCGCTCCGCGTCGATCCCGCCGCCGCCCTCGGCGGCCCGCAGCGCGCCCAGCAGTGCCGCGCAGGCACCGTCGTCGTCGGCCGGCAGGTCGGGCGTGCGCAGCAGGCGCAGGCGCGGAAAGCGTTCCTCGATCACCTGCGCGAAGCCGATGCGGCGCTCGATCTCGGCCGACAGCCGGGTCGCCTGCGACGACAGCAGCAGCGTGTCGCGCCCGGCCGCGTTCGCCATGCGCGCCAGCAGCAGACCGGCGGTGCGGCCGGCGGCGCGGTTGTCCGCGCCGACGCAGGTCTCGCGCATCGAGCCGGCGACGTCCGAACACAGCGTCACGACGTGCACGCCGGCGCGCACCAGCTCGTTGATCGCGAGCTTGACCGGCGGCAGGTCGGGCGCGAGCAGCGCGATGCCCTCGCACTCGCCGACCTGCGCGAGCTCGGCCGCGAAGCGCGCCGGGTCCGCGGCGTCCAGGCGGTGGGTGACTTCGGTGATGTGGGCGTGGCGGAAGTCGCCGGCGGTCTGCGCGATCTGGCGTTCGAGCAGGTCCAGGAAGGGCGACTCGTCGGCCGGCAGCACATAGGCGAAACGGAAATTCTCGCCGCGCCGCGGGCGACCGGGCTGCTTGGGGGTGCCGAGCTCGGAGACGACCTGCAGCACGCGCTGCACGGTGTCGGTGTTGACCCCGGGGCGCCGGTTCAGGACCCGGTCGACCGTGGCGGTGCCGACGCCGGCGAGGCGGGCGATGTCGGCGATGGTGGGGGCAGAAGACATGGAGTCGGATGGGTTTGATGTGATGAATTTAATAACATCAGTAATTAAATCAATCAGGGTTTCGCCGAGGTCGGCGCCGGCGCGCAGGCGCAAGCCGCACCTTGACTCGGTGCAGGTTGGGAATCGCAGGCGCGGCGGTGCGCCGCAGTTTGTTCAGCGGTACGGTGTCGACCGCGACCGCTTCAGTCGCGCTGCGCGTCCCCGCGCAGTTGCTCGCGCCGCGCCGCGCCCTGGCGCTCGAACATCCAGCCCGGGTATTCGGCCGGCAGCTTGCTCACCGCGTCGAGCTTGGCGAGATCGTCGGCGCTGAGCCGCACGGTCGTCGCCGCGATGTTGTCGGCCAGCTGATCCGGCCGCTTCGCGCCGATGATCACGCTCGTGACCTGCTTCTGGTGCAGCAGCCACGCCAGCGCGATCTGCGCGACCGAGACGCCGTGCGCCTGCGCGATCGGCCGCATCGCGTCGATGCAGTCGTAGGCGCGTTCGCGGTTCACCGGCGGGAAGTCGAAGCTGGTGCGCCGGCTGCCGGCTTCGCCGGCCTGGTCGCGCCCGAACTTGCCGCTCAGCAGCCCGCCGGCGAGCGGGCTCCAGACCATCAGGCCGACGTTTTCACTCGCCAGCATCGGAATCAACTCGCGCTCGAGGTCGCGTCCCGCGATCGTGTAATAGGCCTGCAGCGATTCGAAACGCGCCAGGCCGAGGCGCTCCGAGACGCCCTGCGCCTTCGCGATCTGCCAGGCGGCCCAGTTCGAGACGCCGACGTAGCGCACCAGGCCGTGCTGCACCAGGTTGTCGAGCGCGCGCACGGTTTCCTCGATCGGCGTGGCCGGGTCGAAGCCGTGGATCTGGTACAGGTCGATGTGCTCGAGCTGCAGCCGCTTCAGGCTCGCCTTGACGCCGTCCATGATGTGGCCGCGCGATGCGCCGCGCGCGTTCGGGCCGGGGCCGGTCTCGCCGAGGACCTTGGTCGCGACGATCACGTTTTCGCGCGGGATCTTCAGGTTCTTCAGCGCCTGCCCGGTGATCTGCTCCGACAACCCCCCCGAATAGACGTCGGCGGTGTCGATGAAATTGATGCCGGCGTCCAGCGCCGAGCCGATCAGCTGTTCGGCCTCGGCCTGCTGCAGTGCACCGATCTGGTCCCAGATGCCGCCTCCCCCGCCGAAAGTCATGGTGCCGAGGCAGAGTTCGGAGACGAAAAGGCCGGTTCGGCCGAGACAGTGGTGGCGCATGGAGGCAATCCGATCGACAATGAAAGAGCTGATCAACAGCTGAGAAGCTTATTCTGGAGGCCTCCCGATCCGGGGATGGAGAACCTTCTGGAAACAGGGTAATTTGCGGACGTGGGTGCAAACCCACTGAGAGTTTCTCAATTCTGCAAAGGGCTGTCCGATGAGTCCGGTTCTACGAATGGTCGCCGGTGACGCGGTGTCGCACGTGGTGAGCCCCTCGAGCGACGCGCTCTCGCCGGTCGCTGCGTCCGAGGCGCAGCTCGCGGCCGGGCACCTGTTGCGCTGCCCGCAGTGCGGCGCGCTGAACGGCCGGTCGGTGGTGGCGTGCTGGAGCTGCGAGGCGGATCTGACCAACCTCGTGCCGCTGATTGCCGCGGGCGCCGATGCGGGCCCTGCAGGCGCCGCGAGGGCGGTGCAAGAGCCGGAGCCGGGTCAGCCGGGCGCCGCGGGCGCGGAGCTCGACATGGCGGTGCTGCTGGGCTCGGCCGCGTGGGACGCGAGCGACCCGAAGCGATCCTCGGTGCCGGTGCTGACGACGCCGGTCAGCCCCGGCTCGTTGGTGCCGGGCCATTCCGAGGGGCCGATGGCCGGGGCCTTCCTGCAGCCGCCGCGCCCGCGCTGGGGTTTGTTCGCGATCGTGGGCATTGCGTTGCTGTTCGCCGGTGGCGGGGCCTACGAGGTGCTGCGCTCCAATCTGCCCGAGGCACTGAAGCCGACGTTCGCCGGCGCGCCGCGCGACGCCGCGCTTCCCGCCGCACCGGACGCCGGGTTGCCGGCGGCGCCGGTCACCCATGCGCCGGGCGATCTGTCGCATGTCGACGAAGCCTTGCGCACCGCCGAGATGCTGACGCGCACGCCGCCGGACGACGCCTCGACGGAGATCGTCCCGGTCAGGCCGCCCGACGCATCGCCCAGCCGGGGCAGAGCCGTCACCGCGGCCACCGTGCCGGGCCCCCGGCAGGGCCGCACGCGCAACGGGTCGCGCACCACGGGCACGCGCGCGCCACCGGCCTCGGTGGGCGACGTGCCGGCGCAACGGGTCGATTCCGGCCCCGCCGTGCGCCCGGCCGCCGGGCCCTGCACCGCGACCGTCGCCGCGCTCGGGCTGTGCGCGTCCCCGAATCAACCCAAGGAGTGAACATGCTTCGAACCTTGCTCGGCGCCCTCGCGGTCGCCGCGGCGTCCGCGTGCTGTTTCAATGCATCGGCGCAAGCGCCCTACAAGATCGTGACCGCGTCGGAACGCGGCACCTACATCGAGATCGGGCGCGACATCGCGAAGTTCGTCGCGCCTTCCGCGGGCATCGACCTGAGCGTGCTGCCGTCGGCCGGCTCCGCCGAAAACGTCCAGCGCCTGCGCTACGAGCCGGGCGTGAAACTCGCGCTGGTCCAGTCCGATGTCTACCAGGCCTTTCTCGACCAGGACAAGGCCGGCAACAGCGAAGCCGGCGCGCTGATCCGGCCGCTGCGCGTCGTGATGCCGCTCTACAACGAGGAGATCTACTTCATCGCACGTGCCGATTCCGAGCTCCAGTACATGCACGACATCCGCAACGCGAAGATCAACATCGGCCCGCTGCTCAGCGGCACCGCGATGTCGGCGACGACCCTGTACCGCCAGATGTTCGACGCGCCGCTCGCCGAGGCCAACACGAGCTACCTGTCGAACGAGGACGCGCTCGTCAAGCTGACCGGCGACAAGAGCGTGGACGTCGTCGTCGTGGTCGCCGGCCAGCCGGCCAAGCTGCTGGCCGACATGTCGCCCGACGCGCGCCAGTTGATCAAGCTGCTGAAGTTCGACGCGACCCGGCCGGAGAGCAAGGCGGCGCTGAAGACCTACTACCCGGTGACCGTGCGCCAGTCCAGCTACCCGAAGCTGCTGGCCGAAGACGTCCCGGGCCTCGCGGTCAAGGCCTTCCTCGTGACCTACGACTACGCGCTGGGCTCGACGGTCTCGTCGATGCGCAAGTTCGCCCGCTCGCTGTGCGAGAACTTCCCGACGCTGCAGGCCTCGGGCCACCCGAAATGGCGCGAGGTCGAAATGTCGCAGCCGGCGCTGCCCCAGGGCTGGTCGTACTACCCGCCGATGTCGCGCGAGATCCGGGCCTGCATCGCGGGGGCGTCGCGCCCGGCCACGCGGGCGCGCGCCGCTCCCGCCGCGGCGGCGCCTGCCGCCCCCTCGTGCCCGCAGCAGCAGCGCATCCTGGGCCTGTGCAAGTAGCCCGTCGGGAAACCGGCCACGCCGGCGCTACTTGCCCCAGCTGTCCTTCAGCGGCGCGATCCGGTTGATGACGGGTTGGCCGGCGCGGTGGTCATGCCGGTCGGCGACGAAGTAGCCGTGGCGCTCGAACTGGAACTTGTCGTCCGGCTTCGCGTCGGCGAGTGAGCGCTCGATGTAGCCGGCGACGATCCGCTTGCTGGCCGGGTTCAGGGCGGTCTTGAAGTCCCTGCCGCCGGCGTCGGGCTGGGCCTCGGTGAACAGGCGGTCGTACAGCCGCAGCTCGGCCGGCAGCGCGTCGTGCACGGCCAGCCAGGTGATCGTGCCCTTGACCTTGACCGCGTCGGCGCCGGGGGTGCCGCTCTTGGTGTCGGGAACGACGGTGGCGAGCACCGCGGTGACGCTGCCGTTCTCATCCTTCTCGCAGCCGGTGCACTCGATCACCATGCCGTATTTCAATCGCACTTTATTGCCCGGGAACAGCCGGAAGAAGCCCTTCGCCGGCACCTCGGCGAAATCGTCGCGCTCGATCCAGACCTCGGCGCCGAGCTCGAACTCGCGCGCCGGAAGTTCGGGCCGGTGCGGGTTCGCGGGGGCGTGGCAGGGCTCGCGGAAATCCGCGCGGCCGAACAGCGCGGCCCAGTTCGTCAGCTTCAGCTTGACCGGGTCGATCACCGCCATCGCGCGCGGCGCCTTGGCCTCCAGGTCTTCGCGCAGCGCGAAGTCCAGGCTCGCGTAGTCGGTCCAGCCGCCGGCCTTGCTGGTGCCGGCGCGCTCGCACATCTGCCGGATCGATTCGGGCGTGTAGCCGCGCCGGCGCAGCCCGACGAGGGTCGGCATGCGCGGGTCGTCCCAGCCGTCGACGATCTTCTCGTCGACGAGCTGGCGCAGCTTGCGCTTGCTGGTGATCACGTAGGTCACGTTCAGGCGCGCGAACTCGTACTGGTGCGGGCGCGGTTGCGCGAGCAGGCCGAGCCTGGCGAGGGTGTCGAGCAGCCAGTCGTACCAGGGCCGCTGGTCTTCGAACTCGAGCGTGCAGATGCTGTGCGTGATGCCTTCGAGCGCGTCCTCGATCGGGTGCGCGTAGGCGTACATCGGATAGATGCACCAGACGCTGCCGGTGTTGTGGTGCACGGCATGCTTGATGCGGTACAGCGCCGGGTCGCGCAGGTTGATGTTCGGGCTCGCCATGTCGAGCTTGGCGCGCAGCACCGCGGCGCCGTCGGGCAGCTCGCCGGCGCGCATCGCGCGAAAGCGCGCGAGGTTTTCCGCCGGCGTGCGGCCGCGGAACGGGCTGTCGGTGCCGGCATGGCCGAAATCGCCGCGGTGCTGGCGCATTTCCTCCGCCGTTTGTTCGTCGACGTAGGCCAGTCCGGCCTCGATCAGCGCCTCGGCCGCGCGGTACATGAACTCGAAATAGTTGCTCGCGTAGTACAGGTGCTCGACGCCGTTCGCATTCCAGTCGTAGCCGAGCCAGCGCACCGAATCGACGATGCTGTCGACGTACTCCTGCTCCTCCTTCTCCGGGTTGGTGTCGTCGAAGCGCAGGTGGCAGACGCCGGCGTATTCGGCGGCCAGCCCGAAATTCAGCGTGATGCTTTTCGCGTGGCCGATGTGCAGATACCCATTCGGCTCGGGCGGGAATCGGGTGCGGATCTTCGCGGGGTCGGGCTGGCCCTCGGCGTGGTGTGCGGCATCGCCCGGCGTGCCGGCGAAGCGGCGCTGCGCGTACGTGCCCTCGGCCAGGTCGCGCTCGATGATCTGGCGCAGAAAATTGCTGCTGGGCTTGGCGCCCGGGTCGGTGGCAGAGGTCATCGGCCGATTCTATCGACCCCCTTCGAGCTCCCTTGGCGCCCCGCCAACGGAACTTTGACCGCGTCAGCAACCTCTCTTTACCTCTGGTGACCGTGCTTTCCGTCAACCCGGGCGGGGGTGTGGCGCGTTTTCAGAAGGACCGGGTCCGCGGTGGCCCGACGAAGGAGAAGGTGATGATCAGAAAGTCGATCGTTCTCGCGCTGGTGGCCGGCGCCGTCACGCTCAGCGCCGGTGCGGCGCAAGCGGCCCACTTGTCGATCGGCATCGGCCTGCCGCTGCCGTTGCCCGTGTTCGTCGCGCCGGCGCCGGTCTATGCCGCGCCCGCGCCGGTGTACGCCCCGGCACCGGTGTATGCACCGGCCTATGGCTACGGCCCGGCGCCCGTGATCTACCGTGCTGCGCCGGTGGTCTATTACCATGCGGGCTGGTACCACGGCCGCTACTGGAACGGCCGCCGCTGGCACTGAGCCGGAGCCGCCGAGCCGGCCCGCTTTGAAAAGACCGAAGGAGTCCACCATGTCGTTTTCTCGTCCCTTGTCCACCCTGGTCTGCGTGACGGTGCTCGCCGCCGTCTCGGGCTGCGTCGTGGCCCCCCCGCCGCGCCAGCAAGTCGTCTACCAGAACGCGCCGGCCCCGGTGCCGGTGGCCGAATTCGGGCGCGTCGAGCGC
>DASYCA010000352.1:0-2469 GCA_036500445.1 Burkholderiaceae bacterium
CGAGTTCATCGGATTCGGCGCCTTCGACAAGGAAGCCCTCGCGCTGCTCGACGCGGCGCTGCCGACGCTCGCCATGAACCTGGAGATCGCGCAGCGCAGCGCCAGCACGCGACGCCTGCTCGAGGCGACCAGCGAACAGGCGCTGCAACTCAAGGCGCAGGCTGCCGAACTCGACGCGCAGCGCCGCCGCATCGCGGCCACCGAAGCCTGGTACCGCGGCATCATCGAGTCCGCCCCCGACGGCATGCTGGTCATCGACGCCGACGGCCGCATCACGATCGCGAACGCGCAGCTCGCGCGCATGTTCGGCTACCCTGACGGCTCGCTGGTCGGCCAGCCGGTCGAGGTGCTGGTGCCCGCGGCATCGCGGCCGGCCCATGTCGGGCTGCGCGCCGGCTACCTGCGCGACGGGCGGCCGCGACAGATGGGCGCTGCCGATGTCGAACTGCGCGGCCGCCGTGCCGACGGCAGCGAGTTCGCGATCGAGATCAGCCTCGCGCTGCTGCCCCCCTCGCTGGAACAGCTGGACTTCGTCTGCGCGTCGGTGCGCGACATCACCGAGCGGCGCCGCACCGAAGCGGCGCTTGCCGAGCAACGCGCAGCGCTGCAGAACATCCTCGAACGCAGCCCCGTCGCGATCGCGTTCAGTACCGCCGGTGAGCTGGGCTACGCGAACCCGGAATTCAAGCAGGCCTTCGGCCTCGACGAAGGCAGCGATGGCGGCGACCTCTACGCTGACCACGCCGAACGCGACGCGCTGCTCGCACGCATCGCGGCGGAGGGCTTCGTGCCCGACGTCGAGCTGCGCCTGCGCGCGGCGGGTGGCGCGGTGCGCGACTACCTCGCCACCTTCGTGCGCATGACCCACGAGGGTCGGGACGGCACGATGGGCTGGCTGGTCGACATCACCGAGCGCAAGCTCGCCGAGACTGCGATGCGTGAGGCCAAGGAGATCGCCGAAGAGGCGACCCGGGCGAAGAGCGACTTCCTCGCCAACATGAGCCACGAGATCCGCACGCCGATGAACGCGATCATCGGCATGTCGCACCTCGCGCTGCAGACCGCGATGGACCCGCGCCAGCGCAACTACGTCGAGAAGGTGCACCGCGCCGCGGAGAACCTGCTCGGCATCATCAACGACGTCCTCGACTTCTCGAAGATCGAGGCCGGCAAGCTCAGTCTCGAACGCACCGACTTCCGGCTCGAGGACGTGATGGACAACCTGGCCAGCATGGTGGGCATGAAGGCCGAGGACAAGGCGCTCGAGCTGCTGTTCGCGATCGATCCGGACGTGCCGACCGCGCTGGTCGGCGACCCGCTGCGGCTCGGCCAGGTGCTCTTGAACCTCGGCAGCAATGCCGTCAAGTTCACCGAGCGCGGCGAAGTGGTCGTCGCGGTGCGCCTGGCCGCGCGCGAGGCCGACAGGGTCGACCTGCACTTCGCGGTGCGCGACACCGGCATCGGCATCGACGCCGAACAGAGCGGCCGCCTGTTCCAGTCCTTCAACCAGGCCGACAGCTCGATCACGCGCCGCTACGGCGGCACGGGCCTGGGCCTCGCGATCTGCAAGGACCTGGTCGCGCTGATGGACGGCCGGATCTGGGTCGACAGCACGCCGGGCGTCGGGTCCACCTTCCAGTTCCAGGCCCGCTTCGGCATCCAGGCCCGTCCGGCGCCGCGCCAGGCGGTGCTGCGCGAAGTGCTGCTCGGCGTGCGCGCCCTGGTCGTCGACGACAACGCCGCCGCACGCGAGATCCTTGCCGGCATGGCCAAACAGCATGGCCTCGAGGCCGACGTCGCCCGCGATGGGGAACAGGCGTTGGAGATGGCGCAATCGGGACAGCGGCGGGGCGTGCCCTATCAAGTGGTGCTGATGGACTGGAAGATGCCCGTCATGGATGGCGTCGAAACGGCTGCCCGCCTGCACGACCGGCTGGAGCCCGACATGCCATCGATCATCATGGTCACCGCCTTCGGTCGCGAGGAGGCCCTTGCCGCTGCCGAGGAGCGCCGGGTTCAGCTCGGATCGGTGCTCACCAAGCCGGTGACGGCCGCCGGCCTGCTGCGTGCGATCGCCCAAGCGCTGGGGCGCGGCGTACCGCTCGACGAGGCAGTGGCCGAACCGGGCCGCGACTACGAAGACGCCTTGCTCGCGCTGCGCGGCGCGCGCGTCCTGCTGGTCGAGGACAACGACATGAACCAGGAGCTCGCCGGCGAGCTGCTGCAGCGCTCCGGGATCGCGTTCGCGCTGGCGAGCAACGGGCGCGAGGCGCTCGATTTGCTTGCCCGCGACGACCGCTTCGACGGCGTGCTGATGGACTGCCAGATGCCGGTGATGGACGGCTACGCGGCGACGCGGGCGATCCGCGCCGATCCGCGCTGGGCTCGGCTGCCCGTGATCGCGATGACCGCGAACGTGATGGTCGACGCCGGCGAACGCGAACGTGCCGCCGGCATGGACGACCGCAT
>DASYCA010000353.1:0-5714 GCA_036500445.1 Burkholderiaceae bacterium
CCTCCCCGGGGGGCACCCCTGGCGCCTATCGGGACAATCGCGCGCACTACTTCCTCACGCATCCTTCCGAGCTCACCGCCGTCGGTGGTCTGGGGGTGGTGTTCGGCACGGGCGAGGGACATCAGACCAGCGTTGCGACCGACGGCGGCCAGTTCAAGTCCTTGAGTTCGGCCTACTTCAAGTCGCCGACGGCCTTGCCCTGAGCCCACCGCTGCGGCGAGCTCAAGGGGCGCATAACCCCAGCTTATCGGGAGCCCACGAAATCTGATGAGGCGACGCCAGCGGCGTTCTGATAATGGCCGCACTGTCTCGACGCGGAGTCCTCCAGCATGACCCAGAAGCGCAGCCTCGGTATCGCAGTCGCCCAACTGGGCCCGGTCCACTTGCGCGACACCCGCGAGGCGGTCGTCGCGCGCCTGATCGAGATGATGCGCGAGGCCAAGGGCCGCGGCGCGCAGCTGGTGGTGTTTCCCGAGCTCGCGCTGACCACCTTCTTCCCGCGTTACTGGATGTCCGAGGACGAAGCCGAGCAGCGCTTCTTCGAGAAGACGATGCCCAGCCCGCCGCTGCAGCCGCTCTTCGACGAAGGCAAGAAGCTCGGTGTGGGCTTCTACCTCGGCTACGCGGAGCTGACGCCCGACGGCCGGCGCTTCAACACGTCGATCTTCGTGGACCGAAGCGGGGCCATCGTCGGCCGCTATCGCAAGATCCACCTGCCGGGGCACTCCGAGCACAAGCCCGAGGCACCGTTCCAGCACCTGGAGAAGAAATTCTTCGAGATCGGCGATCTCGGGTTTCCGGTCTTCGACGCGCTCGGTGCGCGCCTGGGCATGTGCATCTGCAACGACCGCCGCTGGCCGGAGACCTACCGCGTGATGTCGCTGCAGAGCGCCGAAGTGGTGGTGCTGGGCTACAACACGCCGTCGGTCAACATCCACTGGAACGAACCGGCGCATCTGCGCACCTTCACGCACCTGATCTCGCTGCAGGGCAATGCCTACCAGAACGCGCTGTGGGTGGCGGCGGCCGCCAAGTGCGGCGCAGAGGACGGCTTCCACATGATCGGCAATTCGGTCATCGTGGCCCCGACCGGCGAGATCGTCGCGCAGACCCTGACCGAGGAGGACGAGGTCATCGCCGTCGATGCCGACCTGCGCATCGGCGAGAACTTCCGCCAGCACGTCTTCAACTTCGCGAAGCACCGGCGGCCCGAGTCCTATCGGTTGATCGTCGAGCGCACCGGCGCCGGCGAGCCGGTGGCCCGATGATCGCCGTCATCAACCCGAATTCGTCCGCGGTCGTGACGGCCGCGATCGACCGCTCCGTCAATACCGGCAACGATCCGCGGCGCGCGCGCTTTCGCTGCATCACGATGGCCGCGGGCCCGGCCGGCGTCGTCACGCAGGCGGATGCCGATGCCGCCGCAGTGCTGACGGCGCAATGGATCGCCGATCACGAACAGGAGGCGTCGGCCTTCGTGATCGCCTGCTTCAGCGACCCCGGCATCGCCGCAGCGCGCGAGCGCACCCGCAAACCCGTGATCGGTCTGGGCGAAGCCGGCCTGCTCGCGGCGCTCGCGATGGGCCGCTCGGTCGGGGTCATCGCGGTGGCGAATCCTGCCATCCCGCGCCACCTGCGCTACTGGCGCCAGCTCGGGCTGGACCACCGCGTCGCCGCCGAGCGCGCACTGGACGTGTCGGTCGAGCAGTCGGGCGACCCGGCCATCGCGTTCGCGCGGATGTGCGAGGTCGGCACGGCGCTGCGCGACCGGGATCGCGCCGATGTGCTGTTGCTCGGCTGCGCCGGCATGGCCGACCTGCGCGGGCCGCTGCAGGCGGCACTCGGCGTGCCGGTGGTCGACCCCTGCGCCGCCGCCGCGGCACTGGCGGTGTTGCGCGCGGACATGGCCGCCGGCGGCGACGCCGCGGCGTCGGGCCGGTCCGGTGCGGCTTCGCAGCGATGACCCGAACTCCGCCGACTCCATGACCGCAACCGCATCCCCCGCCGGATCGGCGCCGCAGCGGCGCTTCGACCTCGTCATTCGCAATGGCCGCATCGTCACGGAAGGCCGCGTCGTCGATGGCGACGTCGGCGTGCGCGAGGGCTGCATCGCCGCGATCGGGCCCGGCTTGCCGGCGGGTCTGCGCGACATCGACGCCGCCGGCCGATGGGTGCTGCCCGGCGGCATCGATTCGCACTGCCACATCGAGCAGTACTCCGGCATGGGCGTGATGGGCGCGGACGATTTCTATTCGGGCACCGTCTCGGCGGCCTTCGGCGGCACGACCACGATCATCCCGTTCGCGGCCCAGCATCGGGACATGGCGATTCCGGACGTGCTGGCCGACTACGCCGCGCGCGCTTCCTCGAAGGCGGTCATCGACTACGGTTTTCACCTGATCCTGACCAACCCCGATACGCGTACGCTCGAGCACGACCTGCCTCACGCGATCCGCGACGGCATCACCTCGCTGAAGGTCTACATGACCTATGACCGCATGAAGCTGGAGGACGGCCAGTTGCTCGACGTGATGGCGGTGGCGAGCCGCGAAGGCGCGCTGGTGATGATCCACGCCGAGAACCACGACATGATCCGCTGGCTCGCGCACCGGCTGCTGGATCGGGGCCACACGGCGCCGAAGTTTCATGCGCTGGCGCACGACGCGCTGGCCGAGACCGAGGCGACGCACCGCGCGATCGCGCTCAGCCGGCTCGTCGACACGCCGGTGCTGATCGTCCACGTCGCGGGCCGCGACACCGTGGAGGTGATCCGCGCCGCCCAGCGGCTCGGCGCGCCGGTGATGGCCGAGAGCTGCCCGCAGTACCTCTTCCTGACCGCCGCCGATCTTGATTTGCCCGGGCTGGAGGGCGCCAAGTTCTGCTGTTCGCCGCCGCCGCGCGACGGCGAGTCGCAGGAGGCCGTCTGGCGCGGCCTGATCGACGGCACGCTCGCGACCTACTCGTCCGATCACGCGCCCTACCGATTCGACGCCAGCGGCAAGCTGCCGAAGGGCGACGCGACGACCTTCAAGGACATGGCCAACGGCGTGCCGGGGCTGGAGCTGCGCATGCCGCTGCTGTTCAGCGAAGGGGTCGTGACAGGGCGGATCGACATCCATCAGTTCGTCGCGCTGACGGCAACGAATCATGCCGATCTGTACGGCCTGGCGCCGCGCAAAGGGGCCATCGCGCTCGGCGCCGACGCCGACCTGGCGCTGTGGAACCCGCTGCGCCAGACCGTCGTCACGGCCGGCGCGCTGCACGACAAGGTCGGCTACACGCCGTACGAAGGCCGCACCCTGACGGGCTGGCCCGAGGTCGTCGTCAGCCGCGGCCGCGTGGTCGTCGAAAACGGTCGACTGAACGCGGAACGCGGCTCCGGCCGCTACCTTCGCCGTGTCTCGCCCGCGATCATGAAGCGCGCGCCCGATGCCGAGGTGCCCGGCCGACCGCTCGGGCGCGTCTTGAAAGCCTTGGTGGGGCTGGATTGACATGATGAACCCTGGGCCCATTCCGGCGGTGACCGAAGCGCGACGTGCGGCGCGAGGGGGCCGGCTCGAACTCTCCAAGCTGACCAAGCGGCACGCGAATTTCCTCGCGGTCGATGCGCTGGACCTGAGCGTGGCTTCGGGCGAATTCCTGACGCTGCTCGGCCCGAGCGGGTCGGGCAAGACGACGACGCTGATGATGGTGGCCGGCTTCACGACGCCCACGAGCGGAGACATCCTGCTCGACGGCGCGTCGATCGCCAGCCTCGCGCCGGAGCGCCGCAACATCGGCGTCGTGTTCCAGAACTACGCGTTGTTTCCGCACATGAGCGTGCGCGACAACATCGCCTTTCCGCTGAAGATGCGCCGGCAGCCGCGCGCGGTCATCGAGGACAAGGTCCGCGTTGCGATGCAGCTGGTGCGGCTGGAGGGCCTGGGCGAGCGGCTGCCGCGCCAGCTGTCGGGCGGCCAGCAGCAGCGCGTCGCGATCGCCCGCGCGCTGGTGTTCGACCCGAGCCTGTTGCTGATGGATGAGCCGCTCGGCGCGCTCGACAAGAACCTGCGCGGGCAGATGCAGTTCGAGTTGAAGCGCCTGCACCACGACCTCGGCGTGACGGTCGTCTACGTCACGCACGACCAGGAGGAAGCGCTGACGATGTCCGATCGCGTCGCCTTGATGAACAAGGGCGTCATCGAGCAGCTCGGCAGCGCGCGCGCGTTGTACGAGGAGCCGGTGAACCGGTTCGTGGCCGAATTCATCGGCGAATCCAACCTGATCGAGGGCCGGCTGCTCGAACACGGTTGCTTCATGACCGATGGGGGCGTCAGGTTTCCGGTCGCATCGGACGGGCCGCTGCGCGCCGGCGATCCGGGTTTGCTGGTCGCTCGGCCCGAGAAATTCTCGCTGACCCCGCAGGGCTCGTCCGACCCGGGCATCGCCGGCCGGATCAGCGAGCACGTGTACGTCGGCGACTTCACGCGTTTTCGCGTCGCGATCCCGGGCGGCGTGAGCGTGATGGTCAAGGTGCAGAACAACCGTAGCGCCGCGCCGGGCGGCCCGGGGGACGAGGTCCGGATCTTCCTGAACCCCGGCGATGCGCGAGTCTTGTTGAACAACCCCAACCCAGGAGCAGGTGATGAAAAGACGTGAGATTCTCAGGCGCGGCGGGCTCGTCGCGGCGGGCGCGGTCGCGGCTCCTTTCCTGCACGTGCGCGAGGCGCGCGCCGACAAGGGCGAGCTGGTCGTCGTGAGTTGGGGCGGCGACTACGACGACGCGATGCGCGAGTTCGTGTTCCCGGTGTTCGAGAAGGCGACCGGCTACACCGTGAAGCTGGACGCGCCGCCCGAGCTCGCCAAGGCCAAGGCGATGGTGCAGAGCGGCGACATCAGCTGGGACGTCATCATGACCGACACCCCCGGCGTGCAGGCCCTCGTTTCCAACAACCTGCTGGAGCCGATGGACTATGCCGCGGTCGACAAGGCCAAGCTCGCCCGCATCCCTCGCGAGCTGCAGCAGCCCTTCGCGCTCGGCCAGCGGATCTATTCGTTCAACATCGTCTACAACACCAATCTGCTGCCGAAGGCCAAGCGCCCGCGCAACTGGGCCGACGTGTGGGATGCCAAGAACTATCCGGGCGGCCGCACCTTCAACTTCCAGGGCGGCACCGCGCCGTTTCTGGAGGGTGCGTTGCTGGCCGACGGCGTGCCGGTCGACAAGCTCTACCCGCTGGACGTCGAGCGCGCCTGGCGCATGCTCGACAAGCTCAGGCCGCTGGTGAGCAAGTGGTACACCTCGCACGCGCAGGCGATCCAGCTGCTCGGTGCGGGCGAGGCCAGCATTGCCAACACGGTCGGCCCGCGCGGCATCACCGCGAAGCGCGCCGGCGCGCCGATCGACGTGCAGTACGGCCAGGGGCGGCTCGCGTCGGACAACTGGTGCCTGATGAAAGGTGCGCGCAACAAGAAGATCGCGCTGGAGTTCATCAACACCGCGATCGATCCGAAGCTGCAGGCCGCGATCGCGAAGAAGGTGCCCTATGGCCCCAGCAATGCCGGCGCGTTCGAGTTCCTGTCGGCCGCGGACGCCGCCGACCTGACCACCTCGCCCGAGAACATCAAGCAGCAGTTCTGGTGGAACACCGACTGGTGGAACACGCCGGGTGCGGACGGCAAGATGCAGCGCGAGGTGCAGGGCGAGCGCTTCGCCAAGTGGATGGTCATGACCT
>DASYCA010000354.1:0-2096 GCA_036500445.1 Burkholderiaceae bacterium
CAACATAGACCGTGCCTTTTTTGGGAATGAGGCTCATGTGCTGGCAGTCGCTTTCGGGTTGGGAAGGGATGCGGCCGGTGCGCCGGAAGCCGCGCCGGAACTCGAGGTCTGCACGCTCGTGACGGGCAGCGTGAACGAAAAACGGCAGCCCACCGCGGTGCTGCCATTGTAGAGGTTCTGGGCCCGGATCCGGCCCCGGTGGCTCTCGATGATGGTGCGGCACAGGCTCAGGCCGATGCCCAGGCCGTCGGGCTTGGTCGAGAAGAAGGCCTCGTACAGGCGGTTCAGCATTTCGGGCTGCAGGCCCGGGCCGGTGTCGGTGACGCTGAACTCGATCACGTCGCCTTCCTCGTCGCTGTGGCGCGGCGCGACGCGCAGCTCGATGCTGCGGCGCCCGGGCGGCAGCTTCGCGTTGTCGATCGCCTCGGCCGAGTTCTTCAGCAGGTTCAGCACGACCTGTTCGATCAGGATCGGGTCGACCATCAGGGTCGGCAGGCGCTGCGCGACGTAGGTGTGGATCGAGACGTTGCGCCGGCGCAGCTCGATGCCGGCGAGCTCGACCGCGTCCTCGACGATGCTGCTGGCCTGCGAGGCGACCCGCTGCGGCTCGCTGCGCTTCACGAACGCGCGGATCCGGTGGATGATCTGCCCGGCGCGCTGGGCCTGCTTCGAGGTCTTCTCGAGCGCGGCGATCAGGTCTTCCTTCGCGATCGCGTTGTTGTTGACGCGCGTGATGATGCCGTTGCAGTAGTTCGTGATCGCCGTCAGCGGCTGGTTCAGCTCGTGCGCGACCGAGGAGGCCATTTCGCCCATCGTCACGAGCCGGCTCGTGACCTGCGCCTTCTCGGCCTGGCTCGCGGCGAGCGCCTCGGCGCCGCGGCGCGCGGTGTTGTCGGGCGCGATCAGCATCTGGGCCAGGCGACCGTCGGTCCATTGCAGGTAGCGCGCGCGCACGTCGAACCACTTCTGCAGCGGCTCGATGAAGACCTCGCGCGAATCCGAGCCGGCTTCGGTCAGCTCCTGCGTCGGCAGGCCGCCGAGGTTGTCGACCGTGTCGTCCATCTCGGCCAGGAAGGGCACGCCGGCCTCGGCACCGGCGAGCAGCGCGTGGCCCTGCGACTCGGCGCCGAACCAGAGCCGGTACGAGCGGTTCGCGAACAGCAGCTCGCCCTGCTGGACCGACAGCACCGAGACCGCGGCGTCCAGCCCCTCGAGCACGGTCGTGAAACGCTCGTGCGAGGCGGTGAGCTGATCGCGGATGCGCTTGGCCTCGGTGATGTTGGTCATCGAGGTCATCCAGCCGGTCTGCACGCCCTTTGGGTCGATCAGCGGCGAGACGTACATGCGCGAGTCGAAGAGGGATCCGTCCTTGCGCATCACGCGCACCTCGATGCCGCCGGCCGGGCTGCGCCCTTGTAACTCCTGCTGCAGCAGCCGGGCGTTCTCCTCCAGGCGGTCGGGCGGCCAGTGCGGCAGCGGCGGCATGCGCCCGACCAGCTCGCCCTCGGAGAAGCCGGTCATCGCGCAGAAGGCCGGGTTCACGTAGGTGATGCGGCCGTGCATGTCCATCGCGCGCATGCCGGTCAGCATCGAGTTTTCCATCGCGCGCCGGAAATTCGTCTCGCTGACCAGCGCGCCCTGCATCTGCACGCGCCGGCGCATGTGGCGCCAGGTGCCGAGCAGCATCCAGACCGTCAGCACCGACAGCGCGACGACCATCCAGAACAGCGTGTTGCTGATCAGGCCGATCGAGGTGCGGTAGCCCTGGCCGCGCAGGAACAGCCCGTTGCTGGCCGGCGCCAGCGGGATCTGGTAGACGATCGACGGCCGCGGCGCCTTGTTGTTCGTCGCGACCGCGACGGTGCTCGCGAGCACGTGGTCGTTCGCGTCGATCAGCGAGATCGCGTGGCGGGCCGAGACCTCCTTCGGGACCTGGCGGCGCATCAGCCCTTCGATCGAGTACTCGGCGATCAGCACGCCGGCGAAGGTGCCGCGCTCCAGCATCGGCACTTGCACCTGCACGACCGGGTTGCCGAACGCGTCGACGAAGGGCATCGAGTAGACCGGCACGCGCTGCGTGCGCGCGGCGAGGAAGG
>DASYCA010000355.1:0-41218 GCA_036500445.1 Burkholderiaceae bacterium
GCCGGAAATCGATGTCGGTGCCGAAGATCTCGGCGATCTGCGTCGCCACCGGGTCCGGGATGCCGGCTTCGTCGGTCGCCGCGAACAGCGACGAGCTGACCGTGCCGCTGCCCATCCGGACCTGAGCGGCCAGCGGCGCGACCGAAATCGCCGCGGTCAGCCGGCCGCCGACGCGGGCGACGCGCAGCCGCGTGAACTGGGTCGCGGCCAGTTGCGGGTCGATCGGCGCGTAGCGCGCCACCAGCTCGGTCAGCCGGCCGGTCTCGTCGGTCTGCACCCGCACCATCTTGCCGCCCGGGCCGCTGAGCAGCTGGCGCGCGGTCGGGTTGCTGCGCAGGAACACGGCGGCGTTGACGTCGCTGACGTTCAGCCGCTTCAGCAGGCTGTCGGCGCTGTCGGTCGAGCGGGTCAGGTCGGTGCGGTAGAGCTGGAGTTCGTGCTCGGCGAGCGCATCGAGCTGGGCCTGGACGCTGTTGGGCGTGACCTCTTCGGTCACGACGCGCTGCGCCCGGGCGGCTTCTTCGAGTGCGAGCGGCGAGATGCCGAAGGCGGTGGCGCCGAAGCCGGCCAGCGCCAGCATCACCGCGGCAGACAGGCTGCGCGGGTGCGCGGAAACGAAGCGCTCGGTGTGCGCGGCGGCCACGGCCAGCGCGCGATCGATGGAGTCCGATGAAATCAATTCCGTTCGGGAGCCGAATCAGCCCGCCCTCTCTCAGGCCCGAAGGCCTCCACTAGAATTCCCGGCACCTTGCGGGCCTGGCGTTGTTGCATTCGTCGGCCGCCTGACTCGTGTCGGCGCCGGCTCCGAACGGTGGCGCAGTATACCGAGCCGGCCGCGCAGAAATTCACAAAAAGACCCGTATGTCCCAGTCCTTTACTCAAACTCCAGAAGCTTTACCCGGCGTTCATCCGGTGTCCGATCGGGTCCGCGACGCGATGGCGGTTTCGCTGCGCGGCTGCGATGAGTTGCTGCCGCAGGCCGAATGGCTCGCCAAGTTGGCCCGTTCGGAAGCAACCGGCGTGCCACTTCGGATCAAGCTGGGGCTGGACCCGACCGCGCCCGATCTGCACCTGGGCCACACGGTGGTGCTGAACAAGCTGCGCCAGCTCCAGGACCTGGGCCACGTCGTGATCTTCCTGGTCGGCGATTTCACCTCGATGATCGGTGACCCGTCGGGCCGCAACACGACGCGCCCGCCGCTCACGCGCGAGCAGATCGAGGCCAACGCGACGACGTATTTCAACCAGGCCAAGCTGGTGCTGGACGAGGCGAAGACCGAGGTCCGCCACAACTCCGAGTGGAGCGACCCGCTGGGCGCGCGCGGGATGATCCAGCTCGCGTCGCGCTACACCGTCGCGCGGATGATGGAGCGCAACGATTTTCATGACCGCTTCAAGGCCGGCACGCCGATCAGCGTGCACGAGTTCCTGTACCCGCTGATGCAGGGCTACGACTCGGTCGCCTTGAAGAGCGACCTCGAGCTCGGCGGCACCGACCAGAAGTTCAACCTGCTGGTCGGGCGCGCGCTGCAGTCCGAGTACGGCCAGGAGCCGCAGTGCATCCTGACGATGCCGTTGCTCGAAGGGCTGGACGGGGTCGAAAAAATGTCCAAGAGCAAGGGCAACACCATCGCGATCACCGAGGCGCCGAACGACATGTTCGCGAAGCTGCTGTCGATCAACGACACGCTGATGTGGAAATATTTCACCCTGCTGAGCTTTCGGCCCGAGGCCGAGATCGCGGCGCTGCGGCGCGAGGTCGAGGCCGGGCGCAACCCGAAGGACGCCAAGGTGCTGCTCGCGAAGGAGATCACGACGCGTTTTCACGATGCAGCGGCGGCCGAGGCGGCCGAGGTCGATTTCGATCATCGCGCGCGCGGCGGGGTGCCCGACGAGATCCCGGAGCTCACGATGGCCGGAGCGCCGCTCGGGATCGGCGCGCTGCTGAAGCAGGCCAACCTGGCCGCGTCGACCGGCGAGGCCTTGCGCCTGGTCGACGGCAACGGCGTGCGCGTCGATGGCGCGGTCGTCAGCGATCGCGGCCTGAAACTGCCGGCCGGGACCTACGTCGTGCAGGTCGGCAAACGCAAGTTCGCGCGCGTGACCCTGAGCTAGCCGGCGGGCGCGTCGCGTGCAGGTCAAGACGCTCCTGAAACTGTCGATCGCGGCGGCGGTCGCGACGATCGCGATGAAATCCGCCGCGTGGTGGATCACCGATTCGGTCGGGCTGTTGTCGGACGCGATGGAGTCGTTCGTCAACCTCGCGTCGGCGATGTTCGCGCTCGCGATGGTGACGATCGCGCAGCGCCCGGCCGACGCCGACCACCCGTTCGGCCACAGCAAGGCCGAGTACTTCTCGAGCGGCTTCGAGGGCCTGCTGATCGCCGGCGCGGCGGCCGGCATCTTCTGGGCCGCGGCGCATCGCTTCGCGCATCCGCAGCCGATCGGCGCGCTCGGCTGGGGCCTCACGCTGGCGATCGCTAGCTCGGTGCTGAACGGCGTGCTCGCGCACCGGATGATGGCGGCGTCGGTCGAGCACCGCTCGATCGCGCTCGAGGCCGACGCGCGCCACCTGTACACCGACGTCTGGACCTCCGTCGGCGTCGTCGTCGGGCTGGTCGCGGTGCGCCTGACCGGCTGGACCTGGCTCGACCCGCTGCTGGCGATCGGCGTCGCGCTGAACATCCTGCGCGAAGGCGTGCACCTCGCGTGGCGCTCGGTCCAGGGCCTGATGGACAGCGCGGTCGAGCCCGAGGTGCAGGCGCAGATCGACCGCACGCTGGCGCAGTTCGCGCACCCGACGATCCGCTTCGACCACCTCGTGACGCGGCGCGCCGGCCAGCGCCGCTTTCTCGACCTGCACATGCACATGCCGGCGACCTGGACGCTTGGCCGCGCGGCCGCGCTGCGCACCGACGTCGAGCAGGCGCTGATGAGCGAGGTGCCGGGGCTGCGCGCCTCGATCCAGCTGCTGCCGTCGGACGTCGAGGCGCAGTTCAGCGAAGACGAGGCGCTTCCGTCGTGATCGCGCTGGTCCAACGCGTCCTGCGCGCCGAGGTCGGCGTCGCCGGCGTCGCGATCGGCGCGATCGAGCGCGGGCTGCTGGTGTTCGTCTGCGCGCAGCCGCAGGACACCGAGGCGATCGCCGACAAGCTCGTCGCGAAGCTGCTGAAGCTGCGCATCTTCGCGGACGACGCCGGCAAGATGAATCGCAGCGTCGTCGACGTGCAGGGCGGCCTGCTGGTCGTCAGCCAGTTCACGCTCGCCGCCGATGTCTCGGGCGGCAACCGGCCGAGCTTCACCGGTGCCGCGCCACCGGCGCTCGGCCGCGCGCTGTACGAGCGCGTGCTCGCGACGGCGCGCGCGCAGCACCCGATCGTTGCGAGCGGCGAGTTCGGCGCCGACATGCGGGTCAGCCTCGTCAACGACGGCCCGGTTACGATCCCATTTGCAATCGACCATTAACTCGCGCGTGCATTTGTGTTCTCGGCTGTCGCAATGCTGCCGCAACGTCGTGATAGCTTCACCGAACGTGAAGTTTTGCACTGGCCGGTGCGTCGCAACGCTGACACAGTGCGCCGTCTCCAGGCTCAAAAGGAAATCACAATGAAAGCTTATACGGCGGAATTTTTCGGGACCTTCTGGCTCGTTCTCGGCGGCTGCGGCAGCGCCGTGCTCGCGGCGGCCTTTCCTCATGTCGGCATCGGCCTGCTCGGTGTCTCGTTCGCCTTCGGGTTGACGGTGCTGACGATGGCCTTCGCGATCGGCCACATCTCGGGGTGCCACCTGAACCCGGCCGTCTCGATCGGCCTGTGGATGGGCGGGCGCTTCGAGGCCAGCAAGCTGGTGCCCTACATCGTCGCGCAGGTGCTGGGCGGCATCGTCGCCGGCGGGGTGCTGTACGTGATCGCCAGCGGCCAGGCCGACTTCAGCACCGCCGGCGGTTTTGCGTCGAACGGTTTCGGCGAGCATTCGCCGGGCCACTACTCGATGCTCGCGGCGGTCGTCACCGAGGTCGTGATGACGATGATGTTCCTGATCGTGATCCTCGGCGCGACCGACAAGCGCGCGCCGGCCGGCTTCGCGCCGATCGCGATCGGGCTGTGCCTGACCTTGATCCACCTGATCAGCATCCCGGTCACCAACACCTCGGTGAACCCGGCGCGCAGCACCGGCGTCGCGATCTTCGTCGGCGGCTGGGCGATCGAGCAGCTGTGGGTGTTCTGGGTTGCGCCGATCGCCGGTGCGCTGCTCGGCGGCCTGATCTATCGCAACCTGCTGCAGTCCAAGGACTGATCCGATCTCGTTGACGTCGGCCTACCGGTAGCTGCGCTCGTCGGCAATCACCTTGCCGTCGTTCGCCAGGCTGCCGGGCGCGCAGAGGACGACCTCGGCGCGCAGCTTGGTCAGCTCGCGCACGCTGTCGGCGACGCGTGCTGCCAGGCCTTCCGGAGTCTCTTCCACCTCGATGTGCAAGGCCATCCTGTCGGCGGCCATCTCGCCGCTGACGACCAGGCGCGCCTTGTGCACCTCGGGATGGCGGCGCACGACCTCGGCGACCTGGGCCGGCTGCACGAACATTCCGCGCACCTTCACGGTCTGGTCGGCACGGCCCATCCAGCCCTTGATGCGGGTGTTCGTGCGCCCGGTCGGGCAGGCGCCTGCGAGCACCGCCGACAGGTCCCCGGTGCCGAAGCGAATCAACGGGTAGCCCGGGCTCAAGGTCGTCACGACGAGCTCACCGACCTCGCCGTCGGGCAGCGGGTCGCCGGTGCCGGGGCGCACGATCTCGACGATCACGCCTTCGTCGAGCACCAGGCCCTCGCGCGCCGCGGTCTCGTAGGCGATCAGGCCCAGATCGGCCGTGCCGTAGCTCTGGTACGCGTCGATGCCGCGCGCGAGCAGCCAGTCGCGCAGCGAGGGCGGGAAGGCCTCACCGCCGACCGAGGCCTTGGTCAGCGAGGGCAGTGCCGCGCCGAGTTCGTCGGCCTTCTCCAGGATGATCTTCAGGAAGCTCGGCGTGCCGATGTAGGCCCCGGGCTTCAGCGCGGCGATGGTCTGAACCTGCAGCTCGGTCTGGCCGGTGCCGGCCGGGAAGACGGTGCAGCCGAGCGCGAACGCGCCGCTTTCCATCATCGCGCCGGCCGGCGTGAAGTGATAACTGAAACTGTTGTGCGCGAGCTCGCCGGCGCGCAGGCCGGCGGCGAACAGCGCGCGGGCCATGCGCCAGTGGTCGACGCCGGCGCCCTCGGGCTCGTAAATCGGGCCGGGTGAGGCGAAGACGCGCAGCGCGCGGCGGCTCGCCGGACCATGGCCCCAGCCGAGCGCCGAGAAGCCGCCGAACACGTCGGGCGCGCCGGCGGCGCGCTGGCGCTCGAGCAGCTCGTGCTTGCGGATCACCGGCAAGCGCGCGAGCGCGGCGCGGCTCGTGACCCGCGTCGCATCGATGCCGGCGAGGCTGGCCGCGAACGCGCTCGTCTGCGACTGCGCGTGCGCGACCTGCGCGGCCAGCGCGGCCATCAAGGCCTGCTCGCGCACTGGCGGCGAACGCGTCTCGAGCGCGTCGTAGCCGACGCCGCCGGCGGCGCTCATTCGTCGTCCCCGCGATCGACGCGCCGCTTCGCGTCGTCGAGCAGCTTGCGCTGGCCGACCGGCGTGTCGACCGGGTAGCGGTCGACGCCGCCGCGCGAACGCTTCAGGTCGCCGAACAGCGCCCCGGCCTCTTCATGGAACTGCAGGAGCAGGCTGCCCTTCTGATGGAAGGTGCCGGGCCTCATTTCCTTCAGCCCCTTGATCTCGCGCAGCTGGCGCAGCAGCGGCAGCAGTTGTTTCAGCGCGGCTTCATCGGCGTGTGCCATCGTGGATCTCCTCAGGCGAGCCAGCGCTTGCGGCGCCGGTAACTCTTGACATCGCGAAAGCTCTTTCGATCGCCGCCGCCGACGCCTAAATAGAACTCTTTCACGTCCTCGTTCTCGCGCAGCGTGGCCGCCGCGCCATCCATCACGACGCGGCCGTTTTCGAGGATGTAGCCGTGGTCGGCGTGGCGCAGCGCCATGTGGGTGTTCTGCTCGGCGATCAGGAAGGTCACGCGCTCGCGCGCGTTCAGGTCGCGCACGATCTCGAACACCTCCTCGACGATCTGCGGCGCCAGGCCCATCGACGGCTCGTCCAGCAGCACCATCTTCGGGTTGGACATCAGCGCGCGCCCGATCGCGCACATCTGCTGCTCGCCGCCCGAGGTGTAGGCGGCCTGCGAGCCGCGCCGCACCTTCAGGCGCGGGAAGTAGGCGTAGACCTTCTCCAGCGTCGCGGCGACCGCGGCCTTGCCGTCGCGGCGCGTGTAGGCGCCCGTCATCAGGTTGTCCTCGATCGTCAGGTGCGCGAAGCAGTGCCGGCCCTCCATCACCTGGACGACGCCGCGCTCGACCATGTCCGAGGTGCTCAGGCCCTCGATGCGTTCGCCGCGCAACTCGATGCGGCCCTTGGTGACCGCGCCGCGCTCGCCGGCGAGCAGGTTGCTGACGGCCCGCAGGGTCGTCGTCTTGCCGGCGCCGTTGCCGCCCATCAACGCGACGATGCGGCCTTCGGGCACCTGCAGCGAGACGCCCTTCAGCACGAGGATCACGTGGTTGTAGATCACCTCGATGCCGTTGACGTCCAGCAGCACCGGATGAGCCGGCGCCGCTGCGTTGGCGGACGGATTCATGCGCGCCTCGCCAGGTCCGCTCAACCGCAGCTGCGCGGCTTGACGTTCTTGTCCTTCGCATACTTCGCGGCGAACTCCTTCACGAGCGGGTCGATGTGCGTCTTGTCCGCCTGGTACCAGTCGGACTTGAGCTCCCACTTGGCTCCGTCCCACTGCACGATGCGGGCCCAGTCGGTGCCCATGTGGTTGCCGCACGAGGTCTTGACCGGCCGCATGATCTCGCCGAAGCCCAGCGCCTTCAACTTGTCGGCGCTCAGGTCGAGGTTCTCGAAGCCCCAGCGCACCTGCTCGGGCGTCAGCGTCTTGCCCTTGCCGTACTTCTCCTGCGCGGCGCGGATCGCCTCGACCTGCAGCATCGAGATCATCATGCCGCGCGTGTGCGCGATCGTGCCGACGCCGTCGGCCGGGCCGGTGCCCTGGCCCTTGTCGTAGACGAACTTCTTCAGGTCGTCCTGGACCTTGTCGTGCGCGGCGCTGTTGTGGATCGTGATCGCGTTGTAGCCCTTCGCGCCGGCGCCGATGTCCTTCACGTCGTGGTCCGAACCGGCCCACCAGATCGCGTAGATCTTCTCGCGCGGGTAGCCGCTCGCCTGCGCCTCGCGGATGCCGGCCGGCGTCATCACGCCGGCGGACCAGAACAACACGTAGTCGGGCTTTTGCTGGCGGATCTGCAGCCAGGTCGACTTCTGCTCGACCCCGGGCGGCGTGACCGGAAACAGCGACAGCTCGAAGCCATCGGCCGCGGCGCGCGCCTGCAGCAGCGGGATCGGCTCCTTGCCGTACGGCGAGTCGTGATAGACCAGCGCGATCTTCTTGCCCTTGAGGCTGCCTTTTTCCTTCTTCAGGATGTCCTGGATCATCACGTCGGCGGCGGTCCAGTAGGTGCCGAGCAGCGGGAAATTCCATTCGAAGACGGTGCCGTCGACCGACTGCGACAGGCCGTACCCCGGCGTCTCGATCGACATCTTGTCGACATAGGCCTTGTCGGTCAGCGCGAAGGTGATGCCGGTCGATTGCGGGTCGAAGCCGGAGGCGCCCGTCCCCTTGGTCTTCAGGCGTTCGTAGCACTCGACGCCCTTGGCCGCGTCGTAGGCCGTCTCGCACTCCTCGAACGTCAGCTTGACGCCGCCCACGCCGCCGTCGCGCGCGTTGACGAGTTTCAGGTAGTCCTGCTTGCCGTCGGCCCAGGGGATGCCCAGCGGCGCGAACTGGCCGGTGCGGTAGACCAGCAGCGGGATGAACTGCTCGGCGGCTTGCGCTTGCGCGAGCGTGCTGCCGACCAGGGTGGAAAGCCCCGCGACGGCGAGGGCCGAGGCGCGTGCCGAGGTGCGTACAAGCGTCATCAATTTCATGCGTGTCTCCTTGTGGGGTCGGTGAATTGACTAATGAGGAAAAGGCCAGAGCCGGAGCTTCTGGCGCGCGGTCGACCACAGGCGGGCGAGGCCGTGCGGTTCGACGATCAGGAAGAACACGATCAGCGCGCCGAAGATCATGTGCTCGAGTTGCGAGGCGGTCGCGGTCGAGATCGGCAGCCCGAGCCAGTGCGGCACGTAGTTCAGGAGCAGCGGCAGCAGCACGATGAACGCGGCGCCGAAGAAGCTGCCGGCGATCGAGCCGAGCCCGCCGATGATGATCATGAAGAGGAGCTGGAACGACTTGTCGATGCCGAACGCGGCCGGCTCCCACGCGCCCAGGTGCACGAAGCCCCACAGCGCGCCGGCGACGCCGACGATGAAGCTGCTGACCGCGAACGCGGTCAGCTTCGCGTAGACCGGGCGGATCCCGATCACCGCGGCGGCGACGTCCATGTCGCGCATCGCCATCCACTCGCGCCCGATCGCGCCGCGCACCAGGTTCTTCGCGAGCAGCCCGAACACGAGCGCGAAGCCCAGGCACAGCAGGTACTTCTGCGCCGGCGTGTCGAACTCGACGCCCAGCATCTTCAGCGTGCGCACGCTGACCGAGCCGGAGGACGAGTCGTTCGTCACCCAGTGCACGCGGTTCGCGAACCAGTCGACGAAGAACTGCGCGGCGAGCGTGGCGACCGCCAGATACAGCCCGCGGATGCGCAGGCTGGGGATGCCGAACAGCACGCCGAGCAACGTGGATGCGACGCCGCCGCCGAGGATCGCGACCAGCAGCGGCATGCCCTCGACGCGCGCCTGCAGGTTGTAGGCCGCGTACGCGCCGATCGCCATGAACGCGCCGGTGCCGAGCGAGATCTGGCCGCAGTAGCCGACCAGCACGTTCAGCCCGATCGCGGCGAGCGACAGGATCAGGAACGGGATCAATACGGCGCGGAAGGTGTAGTCGCTGACCATCAGCGGCACGGCGACGAACGCGATCGCGGCGAATGCCAGCATCGCCCAGCGGTCCTGTGCGACCGGGAACAGCGCGAGGTCGGCGCGGTAGCTGCGCTTGAACTGGCCGTTTTCGCGATAGAACATCGTCGTGCTGCTTTCCTAGACGCGGTCGATGATCTTGTCGCCGAACAGCCCTTGCGGGCGGATCAGCAACACGCCAAGCGCGAGCACGTAGGCGAACCAGTTCTCGATCCCGCCGCCGAAGTACGGGCCGAGATAGATCTCCACGAGCTTCTCGCCGACGCCGATGATCAGCCCGCCGGCGATCGCGCCGGGAACCGAGGTCAGGCCGCCGAGGATCACGACCGGGAACGCCTTCAGCGCGACGAGTGAAATAGAGAACTGCACGCCGAGCTTGCTGCCCCAGATCACGCCGGCGACGAGTGCCACGATGCCGCCGATCGACCAGACGATGACCCAGATGCGCGCGAGCGGAATGCCGATCGATTGAGCTGCCTGGTGGTCGTCGGCGACGGCGCGCAGCGCGCGGCCGGTGCGCGTCTTCTGGAAGAACAGCGTCAGCAGCGCGACCAGCGTCGCGGAGGCGGCCGCGGCGATCAGGTCTTCCTGGCTCAGCAGCACGCCGCCGTCGAAGACGTTCTCCAGCACGATCAACGGATCCTTCGGCATGCCGATGTCGATCTTGTAGGTCGCGCTGCCGAACAGCAGCTGGCCGGCGCCGTCGAGCACGTTGGAGATCCCGAGCGTGGCCATCAGCAGCGTGATGCCCTCCTGGTTCACGAGCCGGCGCAGCGCGAAGCGCTCCACCATCCAGGCGACCACGACCATGCAGCCCGACGCGGCGACGAACGCGAGGCCGTTCGCGAGCCAGGCGCTGTCGAAGCCGAACCAGCGCGGGAACCATTCGGAAAAACGTGCCATCGCGAGCGCCGCGAACAGCACCATCGCGCCCTGCGCGAAATTGAAGACGCCCGAGGCCTTGAAGATCAGCACGAAGCCGAGCGCGACGAGCGAATACAGCATCCCGACCATCAGGCCGCCGAACAGGGTTTCGAGGAAAAAACCCATCAGTGGGTCGTCCCGAGATAGGCGCTGATCACGTCGGGATTGGCGCGCACCTCTTGCGGCGTGCCATCGCCGATCTTGCGGCCGTAGTCGAGCACGACGACGCGGTCGCAGAGGTCCATCACGACGCCCATGTCGTGCTCGATCAGCACGATGGTGGTGCCGAACTCGTCGTTGACGTCGAGGATGAAGCGGCTCATGTCCTGCTTTTCCTCGACGTTCATGCCGGCCATCGGCTCGTCCAGCAGCAGCACCTGCGGCTCCATCGCGAGCGCGCGGCCCAGGTCGACGCGCTTTTGCAGCCCGTAGGGCATGCGCCCGACCGGCGTCTTGCGGTAGGGCTGGATCTCGAGGAAGTCGATGATGCGCTCGACGACGAGGCGCTGCTCGACCTCCTCGCGCAGCGCCGGGCCGATGCGCAGCGCCTGCATGAAGAGGTTGCTCTTCATCTTCAGGTTGCGCCCGGTCATGATGTTGTCGAGCACGCTCATGCCCTTGAACAACGCGAGGTTCTGGAAGGTGCGCGCGACACCCATCTCGGCGACCTGGCGCGAGTTCATGTGCTTGAAGGTTTGCCCGCGCAGCGCGATCGTTCCTTGTTGCGGCTGGTAGACGCCGTTGATGCAGTTGAGCATCGAACTCTTGCCGGCGCCGTTCGGGCCGATGATCGCGCGGATCTCGTGCTCGCGCACCTCGAAGCTGATGTCGCTCAGTGCCTTCACGCCGCCGAACGCGAGCGAGATGTTGCGCACATCGAGGATGGTCTCGCCGGTCTTTCTCATGCCGCGGACCTCGATGCCGCGAGCGGCGCGAAGGTCTTCGCCTCGCCGATCTTCAGATCGGCCGAGACCGTGCCGCTGCGGCCGTCCTCGAATTTCACGGTCGTCTCGATGTACTGGCGGGTCTTGCCGCCGTACAGCGCATCGACGAGGACCTGGTAGCGTTCCGCGATGAACCCGCGCCGCACCTTGCGCGTGCGCGTGAGCTCGCCGTCGTCGGCGTCGAGTTCCTTGTGCAGGATCAGGAAGCGGCTGATCTGCGAGCCCGCGAGCGCCGCATCGAGCGCGAGGTCGGCGTTGACCTTCTCGACGCAGTCGCGGATCAGCCCGGCGACCTCGGGCTTTTGCGCCAGGTCGGGGTAGCCGGCGTAGGGCAGGTTGCGCTTCTCGGCCCAGTTGCCGACCGCCTCGAAATCGATGTTGATGAACGCACAGACGATCTCGCGCCCATCGCCGAAGGCCACCGCCTCCTTGATGAACGCAAAGAACTTCAGCTTGTTTTCGACGTACTTCGGCGCGAACAGCGCGCGGTCGAACGCGCCGCCCTGAATGCGCCCGACGTCCTTCGCGCGGTCGATGATCTTCAGATGGCCGCCGGCGTCCAGGAAGCCGGCGTCGCCGGTGTGGTACCAGCCCTCGGGCGTCAGCACCTCGGCGGTCGCGCCCGGGTTCTTGTAGTACTCGCGCAGCAGGCCCTTCGATTTGACGAGCACCTCGCCGGCGTCACTCAAGCGGATCTCGACGCCGTCGATCGGCACGCCGACGGTGTCGGCGCGCGCCTCGTGGTCGGGTTGCAGGCAGACGAACACCGCCGTCTCGGTCGAACCGTAGAGCTGCTTCAGGTTGATGCCGATCGAGCGGTAGAAGCTGAAGAGGTCCGGGCCGATCGCCTCGCCGGCGGTGTAGGCGACGCGCACGCGCGAGAGGCCGAGCGTGTTGCGCAGCGGGCCGAAGATCATGAGGTCGCCGAGCGCGTAACGCGCGCGGTCGATCGCCGAGACCGGCTGCCCGTCCATCAGCCGCGGCCCGACGCGCCGCGCCAGCGCCATGCAGCGGTGGAACAGCGCGCGCTTCAGTCGCCCGGCGTCCTCCATCCGGATCATCACCGTCGTCAGCAGGCCTTCGAAGATGCGCGGCGGCGCGAAGTAGTACGTCGGCCCGATCTCGTTCAGGTCGATGCTGACGGTGCTCGCCGATTCGGGGCAGTTCACGACATAGCCGCAGGACAGCCACTGTGCGTACGAAAAAATGTTTTGCCCGATCCACGCTGGGGGCAGGTAGGCGAGCACCTCCTCGGCGCTGCTCAGCTTGTCGAATGCGGCGCCGGCCTGCGCGCGGTCGATCAGGCTCGCGTGGGTGTGGACGACGCCCTTCGGATGGCCGGTCGTGCCCGAGGTGAAGAACATCGCGGCGACGTCGCTCGGCGCGATCCGGGCGACCGCCTCGTCGAAGCGCGCCGGGTGCTGGGCGTCGGACGCGCGGCCGGCTTCGATCAACGCATCGAGCGGCGCGAGGCCGGGCTCGGCGTAGTTGCGCAGCCCGCGCGGGTCGTCGAACCAGATGCGTTTCAATGCCGGGCACTGCGCGCGCGCCTCGATCAGTTTGTCGACCTGCTCCTGGTCCTCGACGATCGCGAACGCGACCTCGGCGTTCGAGAGCGGAAACACGAATTCGGCCGCGACCGCGTCCTGGTACAGCGGCACCGGGATCGCACCGAGCGTCTGCGCGGCGAGCATCGAGGCATACAGGCGCGGCCGGTTCTCGCCGATCACGACCAGGTGCTGGCCGCGTTGCAAGCCGGCCTGCGCGAGCCCGGCGGCGAGCTTGCGCACCAGCGTCGCGAGCGCGCGCCAGCTGAGCGTCTGCCAGATGCCGAACTCCTTCTCGCGCAAGGCCGCGGCCTCCGGGCGCTCGGTGGCGTGGCGCAGCAGCAGGCGGGGGAAGGTCGTGGGCACGCCTGAATGTAGAAACAAGTTTGACGCCCATCTGTCGTTCTGACGACAATCCTAGGGACACTCCCCTCGGGTGTTTCCCTCGATGAAAACCGTCACGACCACGTCACAAGCGCTGCGCCAGCGCGCCCGCGCGGCGAGCGCCGACGAGCTCGCGGACATCCCCTGGCTGCAGGCGCTGAGCGCGCAGGAGCGCGCGGTGGCCGTCGCCGACGTCAAGGTCGTGCAGGTCGCGACCGGCGAGCTGCTGTGCCGCGTCGGCCGCCCGGTGACCTACTGGTTCGGCGTGATCGACGGCCTTCTGAAAATGAGCAGCGAGTCCGAGCTCGGCATGCCGATCACGTTCGCCGGGCTGCCGCCGGGCGGCTGGTTCGGCGAGGGCACGGTGATCAAGCGCGAGGTGTACCGCTACAACATCCAGGCCCTGCGAAAAAGCGTCGTCGCCGGTCTGGGCGTCGAGACCTTTCACTGGCTGCTGGACCGCAGCATCTCGTTCAACCGCTTCATCACGCAGCAGCTCAACGAGCGGCTCGGCCAGTTCATCGCCGCGCGCGAGATCGACCGGATGAGCGATGCCGATGCACGCGTCGCCCGCAGCCTGGGTGCGCTGTTCCATCCGGTGCTGTACCCGGGCGTCGGCGGGCTGTTGCGGATCACGCAGCAGGAGCTCGGCTACCTGATCGGCTTGTCCCGCCAGCGCGTCAACGAGGCGCTGGCGGCGCTGCAGCAGCGCGGGCTGATCCGGATCGAGTACGGCGGCGTGCGCGTGCTCGACCTGGCCGGGCTGCAGCGCCACGGGCCGCGCGCGGATTGACCAGGCGGCGGTCGCTTGGCGACAAGTCCGGATGGCGCGGCGGGGCGGGTTGGTGCTAGCTTCGCGCGACAAGCTCGAACAAGCCGCTGCCGGAGACAAGCATGGCCACCGTGAACGCGCCCGCCGCGGAGTTCTGGACCACCGACGCGTTGCCCGCTCCGCGCCAGTTCACGGCCTGGCGCGACGTGATCGTCGACGCCCACCTGAGCTGGGACATTCCGGACATCGGCTGCGAGCGCTTTCCCGCCTACATGCGCCAACACCGCGTCGGCGCGATGCGGCTGACCGACTGCAGCGCCGCGGCGCGCGTCAGCGGGCGGCGCACCCGCACGCAACTCGCCCATGACGACGACGCCTACCTGAACCTGGTGCTGATCGCCGAGGGCAGCGAGGCGCTCGCGTTCGGCCACGACGACCGGCATCGCGTGCGGCTGGACGCCGGCATGTTCACGCTCTGGGACAGCACCCGCCCGATGGCCTTCACGACCGACGCGGGGCTGCGCCAGATTTCGTTGATCGTGCCCGAGGCCGAGCTGCTGCGCCGCGTGCCGCGCGTGCGCGACCTGATCGGCGTCGCGATGGACGGGCGCAGCGGCCTGGGCGGCCTGTTCGTCGACCACTTCGGCGCGCTGGTCCAGCGCTTCGGCGAGCTGCCGCAGGCCGCGCGCGGTGGCGTGCTCGAGGCCGCGCTCGACCTGCTCGGCCTGTGCCTGTGCGAACAGCCTGCGCTGCCGGCGCCGCGCCTGCGCCAGCTGCTGCACGCCGAGGCGCTGCGCTACATCGAGGCGCACTTGAACGAGGCGACGCTCGGCGTCGCCTCGATCGCGCGCCACCTGCGCATGACCGAGCGCAACGTGCACCGGCTGTTCGAGGCCGGCGAGACCTCGGTGAGTGCGTTGATCCGCCGGCGTCGCCTCGCGATGTGCCGGCGCGATCTCGAAGGCAGCACCTTCGCGGCGCGCCAGATCACCGAGATCGCCGGGCATTGGGGCTTCGACGATCCGAGCCAGTTCAGCAAGGCCTTTCGCGCCGCCTACGGGATGCCGGCGCGCGAGTGCCGGGCACGCGCGCAGGCGCTGCGGCAGCGGCCGGAGGATGACCAGCACACGGTCCCGGGTTGACAAGCGGGCGGCGCGCCGCCGCCGCAGCATGCGCACTCTTGCCACAACGAACGGAGACAAGCGCATGAACACCGCCGCCGCGATCCACGAGCCCAACGCCGAAGTCCTGCTGCACGCAGGCGCCAAACCCTGGGTCGAATTCGCCCCGGGGATCGAATTCAAGACGCTGCGCACCAGCGCCGAGACCGGCGTCTGGACCGTGCTGTTCCGCTGCGCGGCGGGCTCGGCCTTCCCGCCGCACGTGCACCACGGCGCCGGCGAGTACCTGATGACCAAGGGCAGGATGGAATACCGCATGGGCGAGGCCGTCGCCGGCGACTACGGCTACGAGCCGCTCGGCGCCTTCCACGAGCTGACCTCGTTCGTCGAGGACACCGAGATGCTCTTCACCAACCACGGCCCGGTCGTGTTCACCGACGAGCAGGGCGAGGGCGTGAAGATGATCCTCGACTGGAAGTTCTTCGCCGACCGCGCCTGAGGGGGTTGCGATGACACCCACCCAAGCACCCACACCCGCGCAGCTGCGCTGGATGTTCGAGAAGATGATCGAGATCCGCGAGTACGAGGAGACGATGGCGCGCGTCTACCTCGAAGGCAAGCTGCCGCCGAAGATCCAGAAGGGCCTGGCCTTCGACATCGGCAGCGGCCCGGTGCCCGGCGAGATGCACCTCGCCGCGGGCCAGGAGCCGGTCGCGGTCGGCGTCTGCGTGCACCTGGACGACGGCGACGCGGTCGTCGGCGCGCACCGGCCGCACCACTTCGCGATCGCCAAGGGCGTGCCGCTGGACGCGATGACGGCCGAGATGTTCGGCAAGGTGACGGGCCTGGCGCGCGGCAAGGGCGGCCACATGCACCTGTTCGATCCGGCGCGGCGCTTCAGCTGCTCGGGCATCGTCGCGGCGGGCGCGCCGCAGGCCTGCGGCGCCGCGCTCGCGGCGAAGCAGCGCGGCAGCGACCGCATCGCGGTCAGCTTCTTCGGCGAGGGTGCCGCGAACCAGGGCGCGTTCCACGAGGCGCTGAACCTGGCTGCGCTGTGGCGGCTGCCGGTCGTCTTCGTCTGCGAGGACAACCGCTGGGGCATCTCGGTCGCGAAGGCCGATTCGACCTCGGTGCCGAGCAACCACGTGCGCGCGGCCGGCTACGGCATGCCGGGCGTGCTGGTCGAGCGCAACGACGCGGTCGCGGTCTTCGAGGCCGCCGGCGCGGCCGTCGCGCGTGCGCGGCGCGGCGACGGGCCGACCTTGATCGAGGTCGTGACCGACCGCTACTACGGTCACTTTCAAGGCGACCCGGAAACGTACCGGCCGGCCGGCGAGGTCGACGCGCTGCGGCGCCAGGACCCGATCCCAATCTTGCGTGCTACGCTGCGCGACGGCGGGCTGCTGGACGACGTGGCCGAGGCTGCATTGCGCTCGGTCGTCAGCGCGCGTGTCGCGCACGCCTTCGAGTTCGCGCGCAACAGCCCCTATCCCGAGGCCGCCGAGGCCTTGATGCAGGTGTTCAGCACCGAGGAGCTCGCATCATGAGCGAACGCCGCTTGACGATGGCCGCGGCCATTTCGGAAGCGATCGCCCAGGCGATGGCGCAAGATGAACGGGTCTTCGTGATGGGCGAGGACGTCGGCCGCTACGGCGGCATCTTCGGCGCCACCGGCGGGCTGCACGAGCGCTTCGGCGGCGCGCGCGTGCTCGACACGCCGATTTCGGAGACCGCGTTCATCGGCGCGGCGATCGGCGCCGCGGCCGAGGGCCGGCGCCCGATCGTCGAGCTGATGTTCGCCGACTTCTTCGGCGTCTGCTTCGACCAGATCTACAACCACCTGGCGAAGAACCACTACATGTCGGGCGGCGCGGTGCGGCTGCCGGTCGTGCTCGCGACCGCCATCGGCGGCGGCTACAACGACGCGGCCCAGCATTCGCAATGCCTGTACGCGAGCTTCGCGCACGTGCCGGGGCTGAAGGTCGTCGTGCCCAGCAACGCGTATGACGCGAAGGGCCTGATGGCGCAGGCGATCGCCGACGACAACCCGGTCGTCTTCATGTTCCACAAGGGCTTGATGGGGCTGCCGTGGATGTCGTACTTCGAGGGCGCGACGGTCGCGGTGCCCGAGGCGCCCTACCGCATCCCGTTCGGCCAGGCGCGCATCGTGCGCGAGGGACGCGACCTGACGCTGGTGACGCTGAGCCAGATGGTGCACAAGGCGCAGCTCGCCGCCGAGCAACTGGCCGTGTCGGGCATCGACACCGAGATCGTCGACCTGCGCACGCTGGTTCCGCTGGACCGCGAGACCGTGCTGGCCTCGGTCGCGAAGACCGGGCGTTTGCTGGTCGCCGACGAGGACTACCTGAGCTACGGCCTGAGCGGCGAGATCGCCGCGCTCGTCGCCGAGTCGCTCGACCGCGTGACCCTGCGCGCGCCGGTGCGCCGTCTCGCGGTACCGGATGTGCCGATCCCGTTCAGCCGGCCGCTCGAGCAGGCGGCGATTCCGCAGGCCGGGCACATCGTCGCGGCGGCGCAGGCGACGCTGGCCGGCGACTTCGAGCGGCGCAAGGCAGCGCATGGCTGAGCCGCCGATCGAGCTGCACCTGGACGCGCCGGCGTGGGAGGGCCTGGAGGACGACGCCGAGGCGCTGCTCGCGCAATGGGACGCCGCCGTCGGCGACGCGGTGGCGGCCGGCCAGGAGATCGGCCTGGCCGAGCTCGTCAAGGCCAGCGTGCCGGTGGTGGCGCCGGTCGCCGGCCGCATCGTCGAGCTCTGTGTCGCGGCCGGCGAGAACTTCGGGCGTGCGACCGTGCTCGCGCGCCTGGGCCCGCCCTAGCGGCCCGGTGGCTCAGCCGTTGCTGATCCCCGAGGCGACGTGCCCGGCCGGCACGTGGGCGGCGGCCGAGTCGACGTGGCCGGTCTGGTCGTCGAAGAAGAAATCGGGTTCGAACTCGCGCAGGAACTCGCCCTTGGGCAGGCCGCCGAGGAACATCGCCTCGTCGACCTCGATGTTCCAGTCCATCAGCGTGCGGATCGCGCGCTCGTGCGCCGGCGAGCTGCGCGCGGTCACCAGCGCGGTGCGGATGCGCATGCCCTTCGCCGGATGGTGCTGCAGGCGTTGCAGGGCCTCCAGCAGCGGCTTGAACGGGCCGGCGGCCAGCGGCGTCTCGGCCTGGTCGCGCTCGTGCACCTGAAAGGCGTCGAGGCCGCGCGCCTGGAACACGCGCTCGGCTTCGTCGGAGAACAGCACCGCATCGCCGTCGAACGCAATTCGCACTTCCGTCGGATGGGCGCTCGAGGCCCGTGCCGAATGCGGGAACACGCGCGCCGCCGGCACGCCGGCGCCGAGCGCCGAACGCACGTCGGCCTCGTTGGTCGACAGGAACAGGTGCGCGTTCAGCGGCCGCAGGTAGCGCCACGGCGACTCGCCGCGCGTGAACACGCCGCGCTGGATCGGCAGCCCGTAGTGCTGCGCCGAGCGGAACACCCGCATGCCCGAGACCGGGTCGTTGCGCGACAGGATCACGACCTCGACGCGCGGCGCGCCTTCGTTGAATGCGAGCAGCTTGTTGACGAGCGAGAACGCGACACCGGGTTTGGCGGCGGTGGCGAGCCGGTCGAGCTGCAGCCGCATGTAGGCGCGGTCGTTGGTCGCCTCGAAGTGCTGGTTTTCTTCTTCGAAGTCGAACAGCGCGCGCGAGGAGATCGCGACGACGAGTTGACCGTCCAGGGAGATGGGCATGCGCTCGATGATAGATGGAGCCCCCGATCGCCGGGTACGGCGATCGACCCCCGAGGGGGTCCGGGCCGGCTTGGCAGGGCCACGAAGAGGCCCCATGGGGCCCTTGCCCGGCGCTCGGCCCGGCGCGCGACGCGGGGCGTGCTACTGGACGAAGCCCATCGACCCGCGCTTGGCCCGCGCGTCGGGCAGGTCGCGCGTCTGCACGTGGTCGCGGTGGTCGAGCTTGGCGTTGCCGAAGCCGGTCATCCAGGCGCGGCGCATCTCGCGCGGCGCCATCTCGCTCATCGCGTCGAGCACGTCGGCGCGCGGCTCGGGCTCGAAGCGCTCGCCCCAGGCGTGCTCGGCGCGGATGCCGCGGTACAGCTTCGCGGCGATGCGGCGCGCGGCGTCGCGGTCCGGCGCCTGCACCTCGTAGACGTTCATCCGGTTCAGGATCGGATCGGGGATCGCGCGGCCGTCGTTCGCGGTCGCGACCCAGATCACCTGGCTCGCGTCGATCGGCACTTCGGCGAACTCGTCGGTGAAGTTGCCGGCGGTGTCGTGCTCGAGCAGGCTGTAGAGCGCGCCGAGCGGGTCGTAGGCGTGCTCGCCGCCGGCCTTGTCGATCTCGTCGACGACCATCACCGGGTTCGCGTACTGGCCGTCCACCAGCGTCTCGAAGACCTTGCCCGGCCGCGCGCCCTTCCACTGGCTCGACGCGCCCGACAGCACCCAGCCGGCCGTCAGCGAACTCATCGACAGGAAGCCCATCCCGGTGCCGAGCAGCAGTGACAATTCGCGCGCGAAATGCGTCTTGCCGACGCCGGGCGGCCCGAGCAGCAGCAGCGGGGTGATCTCGAGCGCGTCGCGGCTGTCTTCGCACAGCGCGAGCTGCCGCTTGATGTCGTCCAGCACGTCGGAAAAATTGGGCAGCTCGTCGTAGAGGTGCTCCATCACCGGCAAGCCCGAGGGCTTGACCTGAAAGCGTTCGGGGCCTTTTTCGAGCATGCGCTCGTAGGTGGAGCGCAAACCTTCGTGCTCCTTGGGCGGCAGCTTGTCGAGCTTGCGGCCGACCTCGTCGACCCGGTAGAGGCTGCGCATGCGGGCGATCGGGATGCTGCTCTGCCGATTCGAGAGCGTGACCAGATCGTTGGAAGTGGGCATCGAGCGATCCTCCTTCAACTTGCGCTGCAATCATTCAAGCACAGTTCGGGCCTGGGGGTATCACCGAACTGGGGGGCAACCTCAGTCGGATGTTGCAGATTGCATGCCAGCGAAGGACTCCCGCGAATCACTTCACCCAGGTATTGAGCTGGATGATCGGCAGCAGGACGGCCAACACGATCAGCATCACCACCGCGCCCATCGCGACGATCAGCAGCGGCTCCAGGATCGTCGCCATCTGCAGCGCCCGGCGCTGCACTTCGGTGCCGAGCTGGCGGGCGGCGCGGTCGAGCATCAGCGGCAGCTGGCCGGTTTGTTCGCCGAGGCGCGAGAACATCGCCAGCAGGCCCGGGAAGCGCTGCTTGCCGGCGAGCGCGGAGGCGAGCGGCGCGCCTTCGCGCACCTGCACCAGCGCGTCCATCGCGTCGGCGCGCATCGCGCGGTTCGAGAGCGTTTCGGCGGCGGCCTGCAGCGCCTTCAGGATCGGCACCCCGGCGCCCGCGAGCATCGCCAGCGTGCCGGCGAAGCGCGCCGCGTTGTAGCCGCGCGAGAGCTTGCCGACCAGCGGCAGCTTGAGCCAGCCGGCGTCGAAGCTGAGCCGGAACGCGTCGTTGCGCAGCATCGTCATCAGCAGGCCGACGCCGGCCGCGATCACGATCAGCAGCGCCCAGCCCCAGCTGCGCAGGAAGCCGCTGAGCGCGAGCATCATCACCGTCAGCGCCGGCAGCGCGTGCTTGGAGCTGACGAAGACCGAGGCGACCTGCGGCACGACGTAGGTGACGAGGAAGATCACGATCACGACCGCGATCATCGAGACGATCGCCGGGTAGAGCGTCGCGCCGATCAGCTTGCCCTTGAGCTCCTGGCGCTCCTCGAGGTCGTCGGCCAGGCGCTCCAGCACCCGGCCGAGCGCGCCGCTCTGCTCGCCCGCGGCGACCACGCCGCGGTAGACCTCGTCGAACTCGCGCGGCGCACCGGCGAGCGCGCGGGCGAACGGCGAGCCGCCGTTGACCTCGCTTTTCAGATGCGCGATCAGCTCGCGCTGGCGCGGGTCTTCGGCCTCTTCGCCGAGTGCGGTCAGCGCGCGTTCCAGCGGCAGCCCGGCGCCGACCAGGCCGGCGAGCTGGCGCGTCCAGACGGCCAGGCTGGTCGAGCTGAAGACGCCGCGCTTGATGAACTGCAGGCCCTGGCCCGCGGTGCCGGCCGAGGCGACCTGGGTGACCGCCAGCGGCACCAGGGCCTGCGCGCGCAGCTGCGCGCGCGCGGCCTTCGCGTTCTCGGCGTCCAGCAGCCCGGTGCTGGACTTGCCGCCCGCATCCAGCGCTTCGAATTTGTAGGCCGGCATGTTTCAGCTCATTCCCGGGTCACGCGCATCACTTCTTCGGCGGAGGTGATGCCTTCGGCGACCAGCCGCTCGCCGTCTTCGCGCATCGAGCGCAGCCCGCTCGCTTCGGCTGCGACGAAGATCTGCGATTCGGCCGCGCGGCCATGGATCAGCGCGCGGATCTGGTCGTCGACCATCATCAGCTCGTAGACGCCGGTGCGGCCCTTGTAGCCGGTGCTGCCGCACTCGAGGCAGCCGACCGGGTGGTAGCGGCCGCGCGCGTCGGCCTTCTTGCAGACCGGGCACAGCTTGCGCACCAGGCGCTGCGCGAGCACGCCGATCAGGCTGGAACTCAGCAGGAAGGGCTCGACGCCCATGTCGATCATCCGCGTCACGGTGCTGGGCGCGTCGTTGGTGTGGACGGTGGCGAGCACCAGGTGGCCGGTCAGAGACGCCTGGATCGCGATCTGCGCGGTCTCGTAGTCGCGGATCTCGCCGATCATGATGACGTCCGGGTCCTGGCGCAGGATCGCGCGCAGCGCCTTCGCGAAGGTCAGGTCGATCTTCGCGTTGACCTGCGTCTGCCCGATGCCGGGCAGCTCGTATTCGACCGGGTCCTCGACCGTCAGGATGTTGGTGCCGGCGGTGTCGACGCGGCCGAGCGAGGCGTACAGCGTCGTCGTCTTGCCCGAGCCGGTCGGGCCGGTCACGAGCACGATGCCGTGCGGCTGCTGCACCAGCTTGTCGAACTTCGCGAGCGTGTCGCCGCTCATGCCCAGGCCTTCGAGCGTGAACTTGGATTCGCCCTTGTCGAGCAGCCGCAGCACCGCGCGTTCGCCGTGCGCGGACGGCAACGTGGAGACGCGCACGTCGACCGCGCGGCCGCCGATGCGCAGCGAGATCCGGCCGTCCTGCGGCAGCCGGCGCTCGGCGATGTCCAGCTCGGCCATGATCTTCAGGCGCGAGATCAGCGCCGCGTGCAGCGCCTTGTTCGGCTGCACGACCTCGCGCAAGGTGCCGTCGACGCGAAAGCGCACCGAGCTGCTGCGTTCATAGGGCTCGATGTGGATGTCGGAGGCGCCGTCCTTCGCAGCCTGCGTCAAGAGCGCGTTGAGCATCCGGATGATCGGCGCGTCGTTCGAGGCTTCGAGCAAATCCTCGATCGCCGGCAGCTCCTGCATCATGCGGCTCAGGTCGACGGCGCTCTCGACCTCGCCGATCACGGTCGCCGCACTCGACTCGCTGCCCGCGTACGCGACCGCGATGCGGTTCGCGAGCGAGGGCCCGGCCTCGCGCTCGAGCGAGTCGACCTCGTACAGGCGCAGCACCTCGCTGAGCGCCGGCAGGCGGACCGACTCGGGTGCCCACAGCACGAGGCGTTCGCCGTCGTCCTCGAGCAGCAGCGTGTGCGCCTTCGCGTAGGCGTAGGGCAAGGGGTGGCGAGCGCCCATCGTCAGGCCTCCTCAGTTCGGCTTCGGTGCCGATGCCGGCTCCGACGGGGCCGGTGCCGACGCCGGCATCGACGGTGCCAGCGGCATCGGCGGCCGCGGCGCGGTGTCGCCGAGCGGCCGGTCGGTGTCGCCCGGGCGGATCGGCGGCAGCACCGGCGACTCGTTGATGCCCAGGATCTTGCTCGGCTCCGGCTGCCCCTCGATCTGTTGGGCGCGGATGTAGTCGTAGCGGTCGAGCGAGATCCGGTTGCTGGTCGCCTGGTCGCGCATCACGACCGGGCGCAGGAACACCATCAGGTTGGTGCGGTTGCGCGTGCGGCTCTCGCTGCGGAACAGCGCGCCGAGGTACGGGATGTCGCCCAGGATCGGCACCTTCGAGCGGTTGACGGTGAAGTTGTCCTCGATCAGGCCGCCGAGCACGATGGTCTGGCCGTCGTCGACGGTGATGGTCGTTTCGATCGAGCGCTTGTTGGTCGTCGGGCCGGCGTTGTCGGTGCCGACCGCGACCGTCGACGCGATCGACGACGATTCCTGGTAGATCGTCATGCGCACGGTGCCGTTCTCGCCGATCTGCGGCTTGATCTTCAGCGTCGTGCCGACGTCCTGGCGGTCGATGGTCTGGAACGGGCTGGTCGTGCCGGTGCCGGTGCTGGTGAACGAGCCGGTCACGAACGGCACGTTCTGGCCGACGACGATGCGCGCCTCTTCGTTGTCCAGCGTGACCAGGTTCGGCGTCGACAGGATGTTGGTGCCCGCGGTCGAGGCCAGCGCCTGCGCCAGCGCGCCGAGCGTGTAGAACGAACCGATGTTGTGCGCGATGCCGATGTTCAAGCCGGCGTTCGGCAGGCCCGACGCGGTGGCCGCGGCGACCACGCCGGCGGTGCCGGTCGAGAGTGCCGCAGACCCCTGCAGGATGTTGTTCAGGCCCATGCCGTAGTTCGTGCCGAGGCCGACGATGTTGCTGTCCCCCTTGCTGCCGAGCAAGCCTTGCCACTGGATGCCGAAGTTGGCCGACAGGCTCGGGTCGACCTCGACGATCAGCGATTCGATGTAGACCTGCGCGCGGCGCGAATCGAGCTGGTCGATCACGGCGCGCAGCTGGCGGTACATCGGTTCGGGCGCGGTGATGATCAGCGCGTTGTTGGTGGGATCCGCCTGCACGAAGCCGCCGGTCGACGGGCCGGCCGACGCGCTCAGCGGCGTCGTCGATTGCCCCGAGGTGCCGCCGGTCGACGACGAGCCCGTCGTGCTGCTGGTCGACTGCAGCGGCGACGACGTCGAGCTGGGGCTGCCTCCCGTACCGCCGCTGGTGCCGCTGCCACTGCTGCTGCCGGCGCCGCCGGCGGCGGTGCTGTACGCGGCGCGCAGCACCTGCGCGAGTTTCACCGCGTCGGCGTTCTTCAGGTACACGACCCAGACATTGCCGGCCGCGCCGGCCGACTGGACCGGCCGGTCGAGTTTGTCGATCAGCGATTTGATCGAGGCCATGCGCGCCGGGTTCGGCGCCCGCACCAGCAGCGAGTTGCTGCGCGGGTCGACCATCACGGAGGCCGCGGTCGTGGCGCCGCCGGCGCCCGCCGCGCCGGCCGCGACAGGGGTCGGAGCACCCGCCGTGCCGGTCGCGCCGGCGCTGTCGGTGAGGCGCTGCACCAGCGTGGCGATGTCGGCCGCGACCGCGTACTTGATCGGAATGACCTCGACGTCGCCCGACGACGGCGTGTCCATCGCCGCGATGATCTTGCCGATGCGCGCGAGGTTGTCGGCGTAGTCGGTGATCACCAGCGTGTTGTTGCCGGGGTTCGCGTTGATCGTGTTGTTCGGGCTGATCAGCGGGCGCAGCACCGGCACCAGGTTGTTCGCGCTCTCGTTGGTCAGGCGAAAGACCTGCGTGATCACCTGGTCGCCGCCGCGCGAGGTGCGGTCGCCGATCGAGACGACGCCGGTCTGCAGCTTGGCGTCGGCCTCCGGAACGATCTTGTACAGCCCGCCGACCTCGACGACCGTGAAGCCCAGCCCGCGCAGCGCGGCCAGGAAGTTCGCGTAGGCGTCGCGCGGCGACAGCGGCGTCTCGCTGTACAGCGTCATCGAGCCCTTGACGCGCGGGTCGACGATGAACTGCTGCTTCAGGATCGCCGACATCGCGCGCGCCACGCCTTCGATCTCGGCGTTGACGAAGTTCAGCGTCACGGCCTCGCCGCTGTTGGCCGAGGCCCTCGCCGGCACGCGCGCCGGCGCGCTCTGCGCGAAGGCCAGGCCCGGCGGCAGCATCGAGGCGCACAACATGGCCGCGGCCACGGCGGCGGGCAGCGCTCGCGGCCGTGGAGTAAAGGTCGGGCTTGACTTCATGCTCATCCGATCGAAATGACGGAGCGCGCGCCGGTGCGCCGCCCGATGATGTTCAGCAGGTTGCTGAGTGCGGATTCTTCGAGTGCGCTCGCGCGCGCCTCGCCGCGAAAGTGCACGCCGGCCGGCCCGAGGGTGCCGTCGCCGGTGATCTGCAGCGCGCCCTGCTGGGTCGTCAGCTGCAGGTTGGACAGGCCCGGGTTGGCGTTGTCGCCGACCACGCTCATGCGGTAGCTGCCCAGAGTGTCCAGCGTGGACAGGCGCGACGACACGCCGACGAGCTCGAAGTCGACCCGGCCGTCGATCACCGCGCGGCCCTGCACGGCGTCGATCTTCAGGCCCGGCGAGACGAGCCGCACGGTTCCGCCGAGCTGCATCGTGTTCCAGGGCGTGCCCAGGCCGCCGAGCAGCGCGGTCGGCCATTGGGCGACCCAGCCGGCGGGCGGCACGAGCGTGTAGGTCGTGTGGCCGAAGCCGGGCCGCACCTGCAGCGCCACGACGCCGTTCAGGCAGCAGGCTTGCTCGAAGCGGAGCTCGAAGCCGAGGCCGCGCCAGTGCAGCGTCCAGCTCAGGCGCCCGGGCAGCGCGCTCGCGTCGCGGCTGCCTTCGCCGCCGGTCAGCACCACGACGGCGCTGCCCGACCAGACCGTGCCGCGCGCGTCGGCCAGCAGCAGGCGCTGCTTGCTGGCGCTGGCGACCGAGTCGACCAGCCAGGCGGCCGGCGCACCCGCCAGCAGCGCCGCGATCGCGCCGACGACGACGCCGAAGACGGCCCAGCGCAGCACCGCGCGGCGCGACTTGCTCCAGTCGAGCTCGGCAAACGTCGATTCGCCCCAGCCGGTCGCGGCCAGCGTCGGGGACCATGGCCGGCGCGTGCGCTTGCGGCGCGGACCGATCATGGCGCGCTCCCGAGCACGACGCCGAGCGTGCCGGTGTAGCCGGCCGAGCTCCGCTGCAGCTGCGCATCGATCGGGCGCGCGCGGGCACCGCTGCGGGCCTCCGTGAGCCAGCCGCGCAGCGCCGTCGCGTCGACGCCGGTGCCGGCGATCGTGAGCGTTGCGCGGTCGCCTTGCAGGTTCAGCTTCGCGTTCGCGCCGAGCCGGTCGGTCGCCGCCTTCAGCGCGGCCCCGGCCTGGGCCGGCGAAACCCGGGTGGCGCCGCGCAGCACGTCGACCTCGTTCGTCGCGCGCTGGACCTGCTGGGTTTGCGCCTCGAGGCGGTCGAGCTGCGCCGGGGCCTCGCGGATCGTGCGCAGCGCCGGCTGCACGAACAGGCTCCAGAGCAGGAACAGCACCAGCACCAGCACGACGACGACCACGGCCTGCCGTTCGCGCGGCGTGCGGGCGCGCCACCAGATTCCGGCCTGCTGGCGCAGGTTGGATTGGGCGCCGGATGCGCTCATGGTCTCGGCATTCATGACGAAAGCTCCGTGCTGCGCACCGCGCCGCTCATGACCGCCCTCCGGCGGCGTCGCGCCGCATCGTCAGCCGGCCTTCGCTGGAATCGACGGCCCAGCCGGCCGGGGCCAGCAGCCCGCGGAATTGCGCGATCTGGCCGTTCGTCCAGCTCGGCGCCGACAAGGTCAGCTTGCCGGGTTCGAACCGCAGGTTGTCGACCGGCGGACGGTCGGTCGGCCAGGCCGAGGCGGCGGCCTGCAGCATCGTTTCGAGGTCGTTGTCGCCGGGCTTGCCGGCGAGCGTGCGCAGCGACTGGATCTCGCGCTGCATCACCGCGCCGGCGTCGCGCTGGACGTCCTGCACATTGACGTTCGGAAAGGCCTTCGCGACGAGCGCCTGCATCGTGCCCTGGCGCGCTTCCATCGCGCTGCGCAGGTGCCAGGCCCACAGGTTCAGCCCGAGGACCTGCGCGACCAGCAGCGCCACCAGGCCCCAGCGCACCGGGCGCCATTCGTCGCTGAAGAAGCGGCGCGTCGAGTCGCGCAGCGCACGCATGCCGCGGTTGCGGCGCGCGAGCTCGAACTGGCGCAGGTTCCACAGGCTGCGCGCGGCCTGCAGCAGCCGCTGCTCGGGCTGCAGCACGCGCACCGCGCCGTTCAGCCATTGCTCGGCGGCCGCGACGGCGCCGGGCGTGGCACTCCAGCGCGTGCCTTCCGGGGCGGGCTGCGGCACCAGCGCACGCGCGAGGCCGCCTTGCAGCCGCACGCTGGCGACGCCGTCGGCGTGGGCCCAGTTCAGCGCGATGCCGTGCAGCGCGCCGGGCACGGCCGCGGTCTCGGCGAAGTGGCCGATCGGCGGGTCATCGGGCCACGCGATCGGCACGACCCGGTCGACGAAGACCTCGGCGCGTTCGAGCGCCGCGAGCTCGCCGCGCAGCCAGCGGTGCGAGGTCGCGGCGACCCAGGTCGGCTGGCCCGGCGTCGCGGCCGGTGCGAGCGCGAGATGGACGTCGTCGGCGTCTTCGAGCAGCGCCTCCTCGAGCACGCCGCCGAGCGCGGCGCGCAGCCGTGCGGCGGGCGCCTTCGGGCAGGTGATGCGGTGCCAGCTGAGGTCGGTGTCGCTCAGCACCGCGATCACGGTCGTCGCCTTGGGCAGCAGCGACGCGACGCAGTGGCCCTGCGTCTCGACCGCGAGGCCGTCCGGGCTCAGCACGTAGTTGTATTCGGTGCTCAGCCCGCTGGCCTGGGGCTCAGCGCTGCCCACGTTGCCGCGCAGGCGCTGGCGATGGGGGATCTGAACGACGAGGGTGGACATGCTGGGCGGGTTCCTGGGCTCCGTGCATTGTAGGCACGAGGGTGTACAAACTGAAACGAATCAAAGACTTAGGGGCGGTTGCGAGAACCGCTGTCGGAGCCCGGCCGCGATCACTCGATGCTGGCCACGCGTTCGCGCGTGAGCACGACGAACTGGCCCCGCTGGCCGCGGGTCAGCAACGACGTCTCCAGCAGCACGTGATCGGCCAGCCGCAGCCGGCCGTGCACCATGAAATAGTTGGAGTGGATGTCGAGTGCGGTGACCGGCGGCGGGGTCGCGGTCAGCGCGGCCTGGCTCAGAAAATCCGCCACGCTGACGAACGGTTTGCTCTGGCGAACCTGCACCAGGTGCGCGGCCGTCGCGGGGTCCAGGTTCGCGACCGCGGTCAGCACCTGGGCCGAGGCGGTGTTGACGTTGACCGGCGTGGCCACGATCGCGCCGAGCTGCTGGATCAGGATGATGTAGGGTGTCAGTGCCTGGACCGATGCCGGGTCGATCCCGAACCAGGTCAGCTGGGCGACGTTGGACGGCATCAGCGGCGCGGCCGCGCTGGTGGTCGTGCTGGCCGAGACCATCCCGGTGGCGATGCGCTGCGCGACGCTGCTCTCGATGCCGACCGCCTCGCACAGTCGCTGCAGCACCTGCAACTGGACCGGATCGACGGTGCCGTTCGTCACCAGGTTGCCCAGGTTGTACAGGGCCTGGGCGTCATCGATGTTGCCGGACAGAAACGCCTCGGGCCCGTCGTCGGGGTTGGACTTGTCGACCGCGAGAAAGGTCGAGATCCTGGCCTCTTCGAGCGGCGTGGCCCAGGGGTCGGTCAGGGCCGTCACGCCGGCCTTCTGCTCGAACAGGATCAGCTTGGCGAAATCGAGCGCGCCGGAGAGGATCCACGCGGCCTGCGCGCGCGAACGCTCGGACGCTTCGATCTGGACCGCGCGCCACTGCTGCCAGACCATCGCCGAGGCGAGCGTGGCGACGAGCGTCACGATGATCATCGCGGTCAGCAGGGCGGCGCCGCGTTGGCGGCCCGGGTGAGCGTGGCGAGGGGTGTGCATGCGGGTTCCGGTCTCAGCGCTTGAGCAGCGTGTCGCGCGTCAGGTCGCCGTTCGTGCCGCTGCCGGGTGCGAAGCTCAGCACGATCCGCACGCCGTCGGGCGGCAGCGGACGTGACGGTGTCGTCCCGTTCGCCGGCGTGCTTCCCTGGTCGCTGGTCGATTGGCAATTCGCCCATGCGCCGCTTTGATAGAAATAGACCTTCCAGCTGCTCAACCCGGTCAGCGCGCGCAGGCTGGCGGGCTCGCTGCCTTGCAGTTGCTGGCTGAGCAGCCAGAATTCCTTGAGCTCGCCGCCGTTCGTCACGGCCGGGCTGGCCCAGCGCTCCCAGTTCGAGGTGTTGTCGTCGGCCGGGCGCAAGGTCCAGACGACCAGTTGCAGGCCGTCCGGCGTGCGCCGCAGGATGCGCACGCTGGCGCCGTTGCAGTCGATCGCATCCGGCACGCCCAGGTTGTCCTGCAGCGACGCGAGGTCCTGGTCCCACTGGGCGATCACGGTGTTCAGGCGCAAGGCGGACTCGAGCCGCGCCTGGCTCGCGTTGCGGGTGCGCACGATGCCGTCCACGCCCTGCCAGGCCATCACCGCCATGATCGCCATCACGACGAGGGCGACCAGCACCTCGACCAGCGTGAAGCCACCGTGCAGATGAGCGCCGCCTCGGCGCGGGCGCTGCCGCCTCATCGGCGCATCACCGTGGCGAGTTGCAGGATCGGCGCGCCGGACGGGTCGGACATGCGGACCTCGACGTTGCGGAAGTTCGGGTTCGGCGTCGGCCGCACCGCGAGCGTGCCGGGGTAGGTCTGGCCCAGCTCGACGCAGCTGAAATCGGAGTCGCCGGTCGGCGGCGTCAGGCCGCTCAGGCGCAGGCCGCTGAGTTGGTTCTCGGCGCACCACTGCGCGGCGGTCATGTCGGCCAGCCGCTGGGTGTTGCCGGTCAGCATGCCGGCGGCCTTGATGCCGGCGCCCAGCGTGATCGCGACGATCGTCAACGCGACCAGCACCTCGATCAGCGTGAAGCCGCGCGACTTCATCATCGCGTTTGCACGTCGCCGCTGACGACGAAAGGCCCGAGACCATCGGTCGACAGGCTCAGCATCTTGTCGTCCAACCTCAGCACGATCGTCTGCGCCCCGATCATCGGCTCGGGCCCGAGCAGCACCGCCGGTGCCCCGAGGACCTGGGCCGTCACGCCGGGGGTGAGCCAGTTGGTCTGGAACGTGACCGAGCGCGGCAGCCCGTCGAAGCGAAAGCCGAGGCCGGTTTCCTCGCCGGTGCGGGGCTGCCACGTGGCGTGCAGGCCGTCGGCGCGCGCCTCGCTGCGGGCCGCCTCGAGCAGCGCGACCAGGCGCGCGCCCTCCTGGTCCAGCCGGGTCGCGGCCGGGTCGCGCAGCGCCAGGCTGACGACCGCGCTCGCGACCGCGATCATCGTGATCACGATCATCAGCTCGATCATCGTGAAGCCGGCCGCGCGGCGCGTTGCCCCGCGCGGGGCGGCACCGGTGGCGCCCTGGGCCTTCATCGTCGTGCGTCGTTCGTGCGTCGCCTACTGCCAGGAGCCGATGTCCGCGTTGTCGCCTTCGCCGCCGACGACGCCGTCGGCGCCGAAGCTGTAGACATCGATCTCGCCCTTCAGGCCGGGGTTGGCGTACTGATACGGGTGGCCCCAGGGGTCCATCGGCAGCTTGTCGACATACGGCTTCCAGTTCAGCGGCGCCGGGCCGGTCGACGGCTTGCTCGCCAGCGCCTGGAGACCTTGCTCGGCGGTAGGGAACTGGCCGTTGTCTAACTTGTAAAGTTTGAGCTGGCCGATCAGGCTGGCGACGTCGGTGCGGGCGGCGGTGACGCGGGACTGGCCGAGGCGGTCGAGCACGTTCGGCACGATCAGTGCCGCGAGCACGCCGATGATGACGAGCACGACCATCAGTTCGATCAGGGTGAAACCGCGCGTGGAGCGGGTGCGCGAGCGTGCGCGGCGCACGATTTTGGGGAGGGTGAAGTTCATTTCGGGGATCCTGCGACTCGGCGAATGGCGCCGTGCTGTCGTGGCATGATAATCAATCATGTTCGCACGTCTGTCAGCGTTCGTTATCTGGGCCTTGGTCGCCGCCACCGTGGTGTTCTGGGGCCTGCGTCTGTTGGTGCGCGCGCCTGCCGCACCGGAGCAGACGGTGGTCGTCGGCGACGCCAATGTCGCACGCGGCGATTTGTCGCGCCTGCTCGGCAGCGCGGTGGTCGCCAGCGCGGGGGCGGCGCCGGCGGCCGACGCCAATTCGCGCTTCAAGCTGCTCGGCATCATGGCGGCGAAGGAAGAGCCGGGCGCGGTCGCCACCCACGGGGTCGCGTTGATCGCGGTCGACGGCAAGATTCCGAAGGCCTATCTGGTGGGCGCCAGCGTCGACGGCGACCTGACGCTGCAGTCGGTCAGTCTGCGCACCGTCTCGATCGGTGCCGGGCCGGGCCCGGCATCGATCACGCTCGAACTGCCGCCGCCGGCCGTTGCCGCGGTCGGCAAGCTTCCGGCCGGCGGCGCGCCGACGTCGCAAGTGCCGGTCGCGCCGCCGCGCCCGGCCACGCCGGTCACCGCCGCGCCGCCGCCCGGGCAGCCGCAGGCTCAGCCGTCGGCGTCGGGGGCGCAGGTGCCGCGCTACGAAAATGGCGCGGTGGTGCTGCCCCCGCAGCCGGCGCGGGCGCCTCAGCCGAGCGGCTGATCGCGTCAGCGCGCGCAGCGGGCCCAGAGCCGCGCGCGCAGCGGGCTCAGAGCGGCGTGGCCGGCTCCGAGGTGCTGTTGATCGGAACCGGCAGCGTCGGCCCGGCTTCCTCGCCCTCGGCCACATCGGTCAGCAGCGCCGCGGCGCTGCGCACCAGCGGCCACGACAGCGTCGAGCCGGTGCCATCGGTGCTCTCCATGCCGAGCTCGAGCAGGGCCGACGCATGGAACAGCGCCAGCGCCTGGTCCAGGCCCTGGTGGCTGTGGCTGCGGCAGTAGACGCAGTAGTCGGTGACGGCCGGCGCGATGCGCGCGGCCACCATCAGCGCCGCGCAGGCCGGCATGCCGTCGATCACGATCAGGTGGCGCTTGCTGCCGGCGACCAGCATCACGCCGACCATCATCGCCATCTCGAAGCCGCCGAACGCGGCCAGCACCTCGACCGGGTCGGCGACATCCTTGTGGCGCGCCTGGGCGCTTTGCAGCACCGACAGCAGGTGGGCCAGGTGCGGCTCGTCCATGTCGGGGCCCGAGATCAGCAGGTCGCTCAGGTTGGCGCCGGACAGGCGCGCGAGCACCAGCGCGGCGCTCTCGTGCGAGCCCAGCCCGATGCCGGCGCAGGCGACCGAATTGCCGATCAGCGAATCGGCGATTTCCATGCCGGCGCGGATCGCGGCGTGCGCCTGGTCGAGCGACATCGCCGCGGTGACGCGCGAGTTGCGCGTGCCGTGCGCGATCTTGCGCGCCAGCAGCCGGGCGTGCGGCGTGACGGATTCGGAGACGCCGCAGTCGACGACGGACAGCTCCAGCCCCTGGATGCGCGCGAACACCGCGATCGGCAGCTGCGAGGTCAGCAGCTGGTTCGCCAGCATCGCCGTCGATTGCGGGCCGTGCGGGCCCAGGCCTTCGACGGCCAGGCCGTGGTCGGCCGCGAAGATCGCGATCTGCGGTGTCCGAAAGCGCGGCTTCAGCGTGTTCTGGATCAACCCGAGGCGCACCGCGAGCGCCTCCAGCTCGCCCAGGCTGCCGGTGGTTTCGGCGCGCCGCGCGAGCTTCTTGCGCAAGGCCTGCTCCAGCATCGGGTTGGAGGTGGGCGAGATCAGCGAGCGATTGACCGACATGGGGTGAACGTTGGTATCAAACGACGTTGGATTGTGGACTCTTATTCAGCGCAGGAACAGTCGGTAGGCCGGGTTGTCGGTCTCGTCCTCGCAGGGGTAGGCGAGGGTGTCGATGAAATCGCGGAAGACTTGGCGTTCCGCGCGCGGCACCTGCACGCCGACCAGGATGCGGCCGTAGTCGGCGCCCTGGTTGCGGTAGTGGAACAGGCTGATGTTCCAGTTCGGGTGCATCGTCGACAGGAAGCGCATCAGCGCGCCCGGCCGCTCGGGGAAGACGAAGCGGTACAGGCGCTCGTCGGTCGCGAGGCCGCCGCTGCCGCCGACCATGTGGCGCACATGCTCCTTCGCGAGCTCGTCGTCGGTCAGGTTCAGCGTCGGAAAGCCGTGCTTCGCGAAATGCTTCGCGAGCTTGGCCGGCTCGTTGCGGTCGTTGATCGTCAGGCCGACGAAGACGTGCGCGCGGTTCGCGTCGGAGATCCGGTAGTTGAATTCGGTCACCGCGCGCGGGCCGATCAGCGCGCAAAAGCGCTTGAAGCTGCCGCGCTCCTCGGGCACCGTGACCGCGAACAGCGCCTCGCGCTCCTCGCCGACCTCGGCGCGCTCGGCGACGAAGCGCAGCCGGTCGAAGTTCATGTTCGCGCCGCAGGTGATCGCGACGAAGGTCTTTCCTTTGCAGCGGTGCGTGGCGACGTACTGCTTGATTGCGGCGACGCCGAGCGCGCCCGAGGGCTCCAGAATGCTGCGGGTGTCCTGGAACACGTCCTTGATCGCGGCGCAGGCGGCGTCGGTGTCGACCACGATGTAGTCGTCGACGAGCTCGCGCGCGAGGCGGAAGGTCTCGCTGCCGACCAGCTTCACCGCGGTGCCGTCGGCGAACAGGCCGACGTCGTGCAGCTGCACGCGCTTGCCGGCCTTGACCGAACGCAGCATCGCGTCGGAGTCGTTCGTCTGCACGCCGATCACCTTGATCTCCGGGCGCACCGACTTGATGTAGGCGGCCACGCCCGAGATCAGGCCGCCGCCGCCGATCGCGACGAAGATCGCGTCGATCGGCGCCTGGTGCTGGCGCAGCACCTCCATCGCGATCGTGCCCTGGCCGGCGATCACGTCGGGGTCGTCGAACGGGTGGACGAAGGTCAGGCCGTGCTGCTTCTGGAGCTCGGCGGCGTGCAGGTAGGCGTCGGAGTAGCTGTCGCCGAACAGCACGACCGCACCGCCGTGCGAACGCACCGCGTCGATCTTGACCTGCGGCGTCGTCACCGGCATCACGATCATCGCCTTGCAGTCCAGGCGCCTGGCGGCCAGCGCGACGCCCTGCGCATGGTTGCCCGCGGAGGCGCAGATCACGCCGCGCGCGAGCTGCGCCGGGCTCAGGTGGACCATCTTGTTGTAGGCACCGCGCAGCTTGAAGCTGAACACCGGCTGGGTGTCCTCGCGCTTCAGCAGGATCTGGTTGTCGAGCCGGCGCGAGAGGTTCTTCGCGACGTCCAGCGAGGTTTCGATCGCGACGTCGTAGACGCGCGCGGTCAGGATCTTCTGCAGGTAGTCGGCCAGCGTCAGCGGGGCCGACTTGGGGCGGGGCTTCTTCTTCGGGGCGGGCGATCTCGGGGCGGACATCAGCGTCGTCTCAGGTCTTTGCGGCGGCGCATCATACGTCGCAGACAAAAATCCTTCGCACAAAGAACCTTCGCACAAAGAAAAGAGCCCAAGGCATTGCTGCCCTGGGCTGAATCCACCAATGGAGGAGGTGGAGGAGACAAACGGTGCACCGATTTCTCAGCGCCTGGGACGAAGTGTAGAACGTTTTTTGTTGCGGTGCAATAAATCGTGTGAAGGTCTTTTGCCGGCGTGGCTCGGCCGCGCCACATCGGTGTGCACAATGCACAGCGAAATGACACGATTCGAGTGGCAGGAGAGACGATGAATTGCACGATCAACTGGATGCCCGCGAGCGGCATGGCGTTCTCGGCCGAGACCGGCAGCGGCCATCTGCTGATGATGGACGGCGCACCCGATGGTGGCGGCCGCAACCTGGCGCCGCGGCCGATGGAAACCGTGCTCGCCGGCACCGGCGGCTGCACCGCCTATGACGTCGTGCTGATCCTGCAGCGCGGCCGCCAGGATGTGCGCGGCTGCCAGGTGGTCGTGACCTCCGAGCGGGCCGAGACCGACCCGAAGGTGTTCACGAAGATCCACCTGCATTTCGTCGTCACCGGCCCGGCGCTGACCGACGCGGTGGTCGAGCGCGCGGTCAAGCTCTCGCATGAAAAGTATTGCTCGGCCAGCATCATGCTCGGCAAGATGGCCGAGATCACGACCAGCTTCGAGATCAAGGCGGCTTAAGCGGCGAGGCCGCGCCTGCGACGCCGGCCGGGCGCGTCAGATGCGGTGCGCGGTCGCCGTCATCACGCGGGCGGCTGCCCGCATCGCCCAGCGCACCGGCAACGGCAGCGCCGCCGCGCCTGCCGCCTGCGCTTGCGCGCCGTGGCGTGCCTCGTCGTCCTTCATCTGCCGCACCACCGCGCGTGAGGCGAGGTCGGCCGCCGGCAGCCGCTCGAGGTGCGTCTCCAAGTGGTGCTCGACCTGGCGTTCGGTCTCGACGACGAAGCCCAGGCTGGCCGCGTCGCCGAGGCGGCCGGCGAGCAGGCCGATGCCGAATGCGCCGGCGTACCAGAGCGGGTTCAGCAGGCTCTGGCGCGCGCCCAGATCGCGCAGGCGTTGCTGCGTCCACGCGAGATGGTCGGTCTCCTCGCGCGCGGCGCGCTCGAAGTGGCTGCGCAGCGCGGCGTCGCGCGTCGTCAGCGCCTGCGCCGTGTAGAGCGCCTGCGCGCACACCTCGCCGACATGGTTGACCCGCATCAGCGCGCCCGACAGGCGGCGTTCGGCACTGGCCAGCACCTCGGCGGGCGCGACCGGTGCCGGGTAGGGGCGGCTCGCATGGCTGGCACCCGACAGGGTTCGCAAAGCGCTGTCGGTGGCGTTGAGCAGGGCGTCGAGTGAGGGCACGAGCGGCATTCGGGGCAGTGGTGGCGTCCCAAGAATAGCGCAGCGCCGGGGCGCCGGCGGAGCCGGGAGTGAGTTGTATGAAGACAACACAAAATCCTTTTTTGCCGAGCAATGCTTTCCAGCGCACGGCCCCTCTGGTGCAATACACACAACTTCCGCTGAGGGGGTTATGCCTGATCTGCCCGACGAGGGTGATTCGCGATCGGGACCTCTTGTTCAACCTAGGAGATAGTTGCAATGAAAAAATCTCTGCTCGCTCTCGCAGTTCTGGGCGCTTTCGCTGGTGTCGCATCGGCCCAATCTTCCGTGACGCTGTTTGGTGTCGTTGACCAGAGCGTCAACTACCAAAAGACCGACGGCCGCCGCATCATCACGCTGGACAGCAACCAGCTCAGCAGCAACCGGATCGGCTTCAAGGGCTTCGAAGACCTCGGCAGCGGCCTGCAAGCGGGCTTCTGGCTCGAAGCCGGCATGAACAACGACGTCGGCACCGCCGGCGGCAGCAACGGCCTGGTCACCAACGCCCCCGGCGGTGCCAACCCGGCGCCGAATGCGTTCTTCAATCGCCGTTCGACGGTCAGCTTGATCAGCAAGTTCGGTGAAGTCCGCATCGGTCGCGACTACACCCCGACCTTCTGGAACATGGTGCTGTACGACGTGTACGGCGCCAACGGCATCGGCGAAGGCTTCAACCTGGCCAACCTGGCGCTGGGCACCGGCGCGGCCTCGACGGTTCGTGCGAACAACTCGGTCGCCTACTGGCTGCCGGCCGTTGCGGGTGGCTTCTACGGCCGCGCGATGGTCGCGGGCAGCGAAGGCGTGTCGGGCCAGAAGTACTACGGCGGTTCGTTGAACTGGGCCGGTGCGGGCCTGGACGTCGGCGCCGGCGTGAGCTCGACCAAGATCATCAGCCGTCCTGACCTGAAGGACTGGAACATTGGCGCGTCGTACGACTTCGGCGTCGCGAAGATCTATGGCTTCTACAACGTGTCGAAGTTCGATCCGGCCCAACTGAAGACGTATGAACTCAGCGTCGGCGTGCCGCTCGGCGCCAGCGTGATCAACGCCAGCTACACCGGCGCCAAGTACTCCGGCAACACGACCGGCACGATGATCGGCAAGGCCGACCAGTACTCGCTGCAATACATCTACAACCTGTCCAAGCGCACCGCCCTGTACGGCACGGTCGCTCACCTGGGCAACAAGAATGGTGCGACGTTCGGTTTCGGCGACATCGCGGTCGCCGCGAGCAAGTCGGTCACCGGCGCCAACGTCGGCATCCGTCACTCGTTCTGATCCCGGCGTCGGCTTTCGGCCGACACCGAATCGAATGCCCCGGCCTCGCGCCGGGCAGAAGCCGCCCCTCGGGGCGGTTTTTTTTTGCCGGCGCCGGCGGGTGTTGCGGTATCCGGGCTTCTCCCTTTGACGGTTGGCTCGCGTTTTGCTCTGATGCACGCAAAGGGAGCGCCGACCTCGGGGACTCCGGTGAACCTGGTTCCTCGATGCTCGTATTCATTCTTCGCCGCCTGGCCCAAGCCGTGATCGTGATGCTGACGGTCGCGTTCATCGCCTTCATGCTGTTCCAGTATGTCGGCGATCCGGTCTTGAACATGCTCGGCCAGGACGCGACCAACGCCCAGCGCGAGCAGCTGCGCGCCGACCTCGGGCTGGACCGGCCGTTCCCGGTCCAGTTCGCGCGCTTCGTCGCCAAAGCCGTGCACGGCGAGTTCGGGCTGAGCCTGCGCCAGGGCCGCACCGTCTCGTCGCTGATCGTCGAGCGCCTGCCCGCGACGCTGGAGCTCTCGTTCGTCGCGGCCTTCCTCGCGCTGCTGGCCGGGATCCCGATGGGCGTCTATGCGGCGCTGCGGCCGGGCGGCTTCTGGTCGCAGCTGATGATGACGATCTCGCTGATCGGCGTGTCGCTGCCGACCTTCCTGACCGGCATCCTGTTGATCCTGATCTTCGCGGTGACGCTGAAATGGCTGCCCAGCTTCAGCCGCGGCGAGGTCGTGATGCTCGGCCGCTGGAGCACCGGGCTGCTGACGCTGGACGGCTGGAAGCACTTGGTGCTGCCGTCGCTCACGCTGGCGATCTTCCAGCTCGCGCTGATCATGCGCCTGGTGCGCTCGGAGATGCTGGAGGTGCTGCGCGCCGACTACATCAAGTTCGCGCGGGCGCGCGGGCTGCCGAACCGCGCCGTCTACTTCGGGCACGCGCTGAAGAACACGCTCGTGCCGGTGATTACGATCATCGGGCTGCAGCTGGGCTCGCTGATCGCGTTCTCGATCGTCACCGAGACGGTGTTCCAGTGGCCCGGCATGGGGCTGCTGTTCATCCAGGCCGTCTCGTTCGCGGACATCCCGGTGATGGCCGCCTACCTGTGCCTGATCGCGGCGATCTTCGTCGTGATCAACATGGTCGTCGATCTGCTGTACTTCGTCGTCGATCCGCGCCTGCGGATCGAACGATCGGCGTCGGGGCATTGAACCCCGCTTTTTCAAATCTCGTTGCCACTTTCGTTGGGAATTGCCACCATGAACCTCAAGAAAAACATCCTCGTGTCCGCGGCCCTGATGGCGGCCTGCAGCCTGGCCTGCGCGGTGACGCTGCGCGTCGCCAACCAGGGCGACGTGCAGTCGATGGACCCGCATTCGCTGAACGAATCGCTGCAACTGAGCTTCGACACCAACATCTATGAATCGCTGGTCGGCCGCGGCAAGGACATGTCGGTTGTCCCGCTGCTGGCGACCAAGTGGACGCAGACCTCGCCGACGGTCTGGCGCTTCGAGCTGCGCAAGGGCGTGAAATTTCACGACGGCACGCCGTTCACCGCCGACGACGTCGTCTTCAGCTTCAAGCGCGCGACCGCCGACGGCTCCGACATGAAGGGCTACACGGCGCCGGTCAAGGAGGTCCGCAAGGTGGATGACTTCGTCGTCGACATCGAGACGACGACGCCTTCGCCGATCCTGCCCGAGACGCTGACGGTGTTCGCGATCATGAGCAAGAAGTGGTGCGAGGAGAACAAGGCGACGGTGCCGGTCGACCGCCGCAAGGGCATCGAGAACACCGCCAGCTTCAAGGCCAACGGCACCGGGCCGTTCCGCCTGAAGGAGCGCCAGCCCTCGGTGCGAACGACGCTGGTGCGCAACTTCAATTACTGGGACAAGATCGAGAGCAACATCGACGAGGTCGTGTTCACCCCGATCGCGAGCGACGCGACGCGCGTGGCCGCGCTGCTCTCGGGCGAGATCGACGTGATGGAGCCGGTGCCGCTGCAGGACGTCGACCGCATCAAGGCCGCGTCCAACCTCACCGTGCTGCAGGGCCCGGAGCTGCGCACGATCTTCCTCGGCATGGACCAGAAGCGCGACGAGCTGCTGTTCAGCAGCGTGAAGGGCAAGAACCCGTTCAAGGACAAGCGCGTGCGCCAGGCCTTCTACCAGGCGATCGACATCGAGACGATCAAGTCGCGCGTGATGCGGGGTGCTGCGACGCCGACGGCGGAGATGGTCGGCCCGGGCGTCAACGGCTTCCAGCCCGACATGAACAAGCGCCTGCCGTACGACGTCGAGGCCTCGAAGAAGCTGCTCGCCGAGGCCGGCTACCCGAACGGCTTCGAGGTCACGCTGAACTGCCCGAACGACCGCTACGTCAACGACGCGGCGATCTGCCAGGCGGTGGCGGCCAATCTCGCGCGCGTCGGCGTCAAGATCAACCTGCAGGCCGAGACCAAGAACACCTACTTCCCGAAGATCCTGCGCCGCGACACCAGCTTCTACCTGCTGGGCTGGACGCCGAGCACGACCGACGCGCACGACGCGCTCTACAACCTGATGGCGTCGCCGACCGACAAGGGCCAGGGCCAGTACAACCTCGGCTGGTACAGCAACCCCAAGCTCGACGAGCTCGCCGGCAAGATCCAGACCGAGACCGACAAGGCCAAGCGCAACGCGATGATCCGCGAGGCCTTCAAGATCCACGAGGACGATGTCGGCCACATCCCGCTGCACCAGCAGGCGCTCGCCTGGGCCTATGCCAAGAACGTGACGCTGACGCAGTTGCCGAGCAACTACATGTTCTTCAAGTGGATGACGGTGAAGGCCAAGTGAGCGCGGCTCGATGAGCGCCGTGATCGAGCCCCAGGCCGGGGCCCCGAAGGCCCCCGGCGCCTGGGTGCGCTTCTTCGACAGCGACGTCTGGCATTCGTTTCGCCGCTCGCCGGCGGCGATGCTGGCCGCCGCGGTCGCGTTGCTGTGCGTGTTCTGCGCGCTCTGCGCGCCATGGATCTCGCCGCACAACCCGTTCGACCTCGCCACCCTCGAGCTGAGCGACTCGATGCTGCCGCCGGCCTGGCTCGACGGCGGCATCGCCAAGTACCTGCTCGGCACCGACGAGCAGGGCCGGGACGTGCTCTCGGCGCTGATGTACGGCGCGCGCCTGTCGATCGTGATCGCCGGTGCGTCGGTCATCGTCTCGGTCGTGATCGGCGTCGTGCTGGGGCTGCTCGCCGGCTACATGGGCGGCGCGGTCGACACCTTCATCATGCGAGTCTGCGACGTGATGCTGTCGTTCCCGTCGATCCTGATCGCGCTGCTGATCGCCGGGGTCGGTCGCGCGCTGTTCCCGCAGGCGCAGGACTCGCTCGCGTTCGGCGTGCTGATCCTGGCGATCGCGCTGCCCGGCTGGGTCCAGTACGCGCGCACGGTGCGCGGCTCCACGATGGTCGAGCGCAGCAAGGAGTACGTGCAGGCCGCGCGCGTCGTCGGCGTGCCGAGCTCGCGCATCATGCTGCGCCACGTGCTGCCCAACGTGCTCGGCCCGGTGCTGGTGCTCGCGACGATCCATGTCGCGACCGCGATCCAGACCGAAGCGACCCTGTCCTTCCTCGGGGTCGGGATGTCCCCGACCTCGCCTTCGCTCGGCACCTTCATCAGCGAAGGCCAGAAGCAGCTCTTCAGCGGCGCGTGGTGGCTGGTGATCTTCCCCGGCGCGATGCTGCTGCTGATCGCGCTCAGCATCAACGTGTTCGGCGACTGGCTGCGCGACGCGTTGAATCCGAGGCTGCGCTGACATGCCGACCCCGCTGCTCGAAGTCCGCCATTTGCGCGTCGAGTTCCCGAGCCGCCGCGGCACGCTGGTCGCGCTCGACGATGTGTCGTTCGAGATCGCGCCCGGCGAGATCCTGGGCGTCGTCGGCGAATCGGGGGCGGGGAAGTCGCTGACCGGCGCGGCCATCATCGGCTTGCTCGACCCGCCGGGGCGGGTCGCCTCGGGCGAGATCCGCTTCGACGGCCGGCGCATCGACAACCTGCCGTACGAGGAGATGCGCAAGGTGCGCGGGCGCCAGATCGGCGCGATCTTCCAAGACCCGCTGACCTCGCTGAACCCGCTCTACACGATCGGCCGGCAACTGATCGAGACGATCCGCACCCACCTGCCGGTGAATGAATCCGAGGCACGCCGGCGCGCGATCAAGCTGCTGCAGGAGACCGGCATCCCGGCGGCCGAGGCGCGCATCGACCAGTTCCCGCACCAGTTCTCGGGCGGCATGCGCCAGCGCGTCGTGATCGCGCTCGCGCTGGCCGCCGAGCCCAAATTGATCGTCGCCGACGAGCCGACGACGGCGCTCGACGTCTCGATCCAGGCGCAGATCATTTCGCTGCTGAAGCGCCTGTGCAAGGAGCACGGCGCCGCGGTGATGCTGGTCACCCACGACATGGGCGTGATCGCCGAGACCTGCGACCGCGTCGCCGTCATGTATGCCGGGCGGATCGTCGAGGTCGGTCCGGTCGCCGCCGTCATCCATGCGCCGGCGCATCCGTACACCGTGGGCCTGATGGGGTCGATCCCGGCAATGGACGAGGACC
>DASYCA010000356.1:0-15705 GCA_036500445.1 Burkholderiaceae bacterium
GCTCGGCCGGCCGAACATCGCCTTCCTCGACGAGGCCACCTCGGCGATGGACGAGGGCCTGGAGCACGCGATGTACACGCTGCTGCGCCGGGAGCTGCCGACCGCGATGCTGGTCAGCGTCGGGCACCGCAGCACGCTGAACGCGCATCACACGCAGCGCTTGGAGCTGCTGGGCGATGCGCGCTGGCGGGTCGACGTCTTGGCACCCCAGGCCAGCGCCCGGCCGCCCGAAGCGGACTGAGCCGCGGCGCGCTACCGGCGCTGCCCCAGGGTCGAGGCCAGTCCCGGGCGCGCGCCTGCTTTCGGACTTCGCAGCAGGCTCACCACAGCACTGGCCAATGCCGCCAACGCGGCGAGCGTCAAGGCCCCGTTCACCGCGCTCGCCGGCGGCAACAGCGCGAACAGCAGTCCCATCAGCAGGCTGCCGAGCGTCAACCCGGTCAGCCGCGCGGTCCCCTGGGCTCCTCCGGCCGCGCCGCTGCGCTCCTTCGGCGCAGCGAGCAGCATGTTCTGGTTGTTGGGGGTCTGGAAGAATCCGAAGCCCAGACCCGCCAGGCTCGTGAAGAGGGTCATCGGCAGTCGAGGATCGCCGTGAAGCGGCCAGGCGGCGCACAGCGCCAGGCCGACCGAGAGGCAGCCGCCGCCGGCGGCGCAAAGCCAGGCGGTCGGCACTCGTTTGGCCAGGCGCGCCGACAAGGGCGCGGCCACCATCACCGCCAGCGGCCACGGCGTCATCAAGAGGCCGGCCGCCATCGCGCTCAGGCCCAGCTCGTGCTGGAAGTAGAACGGCAGCGCCACATAGCCCAGCATCTGCGCGGTGAAGCAGCACACGGAGGCCACGATCGAGACGCGAAACGACGGCACCCGCAACAGATCGAGCGGGATCAACGGCGCCGCCTTCGGCCTCTCGCGCCGCACCAGCAGAATCAGGCAGCCGACCGACACGGCGAGCAGCGCACCCCCGTACCACGCAGACGAGGGCAGCCGATCGCTGCCCAGCACGAACGCGGCGAACATGATCGCGTTGAGCGCGATGCTTGCGAGGTCGAGGCGCCGCGCGATGCTCGGCGGCCGCGGCAATCCCGCGCAGGCGGCCAGCACGAGTGCGCCGACCGGCAGGTTCACCGCGAAGAGCCACGGCCAGTTCGCCACGGACAGCAACGCGGCGCCGACGGCCGGCCCGGCCGCGGACGCGCCCGCGATCGTCAGCGCGTTCCACGCGATCGCCTGGCCAAGCAATCGGCGCGGGTACGTGAAGCGCAACAACGCGAGGCCCAGCGGCATCACCGCGGCGCTGCCCAATCCTTGCAGGCACCTCGCCGCCACCAGCCAGGGCAACGACGGGGCCAGCGCGCACAAGGCCGACGCCGCGGTGAACAGCGCGATCCCCGCGGTGAAGACCCGGCGATAGCCCAGTCTCTCGCCCACCGCGGAGGCGGGCAACAGGAACATCACGACGGCGAGCTGATAGGCGGTGACGATCCAGACCGCGTCGGCCGGTGTCGTCTGCAACTGATGCGCAATGCTCGGCAGTGCGACGTTGGCGATCGCGCCGTCGAGCACCACCAGCACGATCGCGCCGAGGATCGCGGCAACGGCCACGACGCGCCGCGCAAGCGGCAGACCATCGAGCTCGTTCTGCGCGCCGGAGTCGGTGTGCCGGGGGGCCGTGGGGGTGTTGGATTCGAGGACAGGTGAGAGCATACGGAGGACGAGGAGGGCACGCTCGATCGCGCCACATCAGCATAGGTCGACGATCCCGGCGCGAACAGCGCGTGGCGCGCAGCTTGTTCCTGCACGCGGCGCCGGCTCCGTGCTCTTAAACCGTGCTAGCTTCGTGCGCATGTCCACCGACGCCGACTTCAACCTGCTCATCGCGTTGGACGCCCTGCTCACCGAGGGCAGCGTCTCACGGGCGGCCGAGCGTCTGGGCCTGAGCGAGTCGGCGATGAGCCGCACGCTCGCGCGACTGCGTGACTCGACGGGCGACGAGCTCCTGGTGCGCGCGGGCCGGGCCATGGTGCCGACGCCGCGGGCGCTGGCGCTGCGCGACCGGGTCAAGGCCTTGGTCGAGGAGGCCGGTGCCGTTCTGCGCCCGGCCGGACCCGACCCGAGCTTGAGCACGCTCGAGCGGATGTTCACCGTGCGGGCGAACGAGGGCTTCACCGAAGCCTTCGCGCACCTGCTCGCGGCGCGCACCGCGAGCGAAGCGCCCGGTGTGCGCCTGCGCTTCGCGCCCAAGCCCGACAAGGACGTGCGTCCGCTGCGGGAGGGATCGATCGATCTAGACGTCGGCGTTCTCGGCGAGTCCGGCCCCGAAGTGCGGATCCAGGCCCTCTACCGGGACCGCTTCGTCGCCGTCGTGCGACAGGGGCACGCGCTGCTGGCCGACGGGGAGATCACGCCGGAGCGGTATGCGGCCTGCGATCATGTGGTGACGTCGCGGCGGGGGCGGATCACCGGCCCGGTGGACGCCGCGCTCGCCGCCGCCGGATTGACGCGAAACGTCGCCGTCATCGTTCCCAGCTTCGGCAGCGCGCTGTCGACTGCGGCGGCGACCGACATGGTGGCGCTGATACCCGCGTCCTACTTCGCGCACGTCAGAGCAGGCCACGCGCTGCGTTCGTTCGAGCTGCCAGTGCGTACCGAGCACATCACGATATCGCAGATGTGGCACCCGCGACTCGATCGAGATCCCGCGCACCGATGGCTGCGCAGCGTGGTGCTCGAGGTGTGCCGGGTGCAATGACTTCGGCGTGGCGGCAGCCCGGTCGCAGTGCTCGCCGGGCCCGCGAACTAGCGCCGGACCCAGCCGCCGCCTTGCGAGTGCCAGCGGCCGCCGACATTGACCCAGGCGTGCGGGCGCCATGCATAACCAGGCCGCGGACGCTCGTAGTGGCCCCCGATCCATTGGTGGCGGCCGCCGGACCAGCCCCAGTAGCCGCCGATCCACAACGCCCCGGCGAACGGCAACGCCGGAACGACCTCGACCATCGGCGGCGGCGGCGCGACGTCGACGACGAGCGGCGCCTCGGCCTCGTAGCTCGGGACCGGCTGGACATCCGATTGGTATTGCACCGGCGCCGGCAGCGGGGCCGGCACCGGCTGCGCGTAGACGACGCGCTGCGGCGGATACGGTGCCACGACACACGCCGACAAGGCCGCGGCCGACATCGAAACGAACAACAGACTGAGCCTGGACCTGAGCATCGCGATTCTCCAAGAGGGCCACCGAACATCGGCGGCGGTGCCCGTTATCAACGCCGCAGCCTTTGCGCCGACGACGGCCGGCGCCCGGCTTTACAGAAATTTTCGCCTCCCCGATGCGGTGCACCGAGGCGACAGCGGCCAAGCGTAGCGCATGAATTGTCGGCATGGCGGGTGTGACTATTGCGCCCGCTATCACACCGTAACTCGCTCGGCTGCTGCACACTCGCCGTATCTCGGGGAGCACAACCAACATGATCAAGCACATTGCCACGGTCGCCGGCGTCGGGCTTGCAGTGGCCTCCGTCGCGTTGTTTTTCGTCGGCCGGACCGAAACCAAGCAGCTGACCGACGTCGCGCCGCGCGTCGGCATGAGCTATGACGACCTGATGGCACTCGGCCCGCGCGTCGCGACCCGCACCGGCGTGACGCTGGGCACCTCGCGGCGCGTCGTCTACCTGCTCGCCTGCAGCGGCCAGGCCAGCCGCTCGACCCTGGAGGCGCAGGCGGTGCAGGCCGGCACGCTCGCGCTGCAGCAGCATTTGACCGACCGCGAAGCCGTCGGCGCGGTGCTCGCGCAGGCCAGCACGCGCTCGGCGACGGAACAGCTGCAGGGTTGTTAACGATTCAGGCGATGCAAGTGCGGTTCTTGCCGGTGCGCTTCGCTTCGTAGAGGGCCCGGTCGGAGCGCTCCAGCGTCTCCTCGATGCGCTCGCCCGGCACGTAAGCACTGACGCCGGCCGAGAAGGTCACGAAGACCTGCTTGTTCTCGTGCATGAAAAGGCCGCCGCTCAGCGAGCGCTGCAGCCGCGTCAGGATCTGCTGCGCTTCGTTCACGGGGGTGTCGGGCAGCAGCACGACGAACTCCTCGCCGCCGTAGCGCGCGACCTGGTCGGTCGGCCGCAGTGTCTTCGAGACGACGGCGGCGAGCGCCTTCAGCGCCTCGTCGCCGGCGCGGTGGCCGAGGCTGTCGTTCAGCTTCTTGAAGTTGTCGATGTCGAGCAGGCCGATCGACAGCGCAGCTTTCGAACCGTCGGCCGAACGATCGAGCCGCGCGCATTCGATCTCGAAGGCTTGCATCAGCCCGCGCCGGTTCGCGATCTGGGTCAGCTGGTCGGTCGAGACCTCGTCGGACAAACGCCGCATCTCGCCCTCGAGCTCGACGACGCGCTGGCTCAGGCCCTGCGCCTTGCTGTGCTCGTTCTGCAGCCGCGCTTGCGTCTGCTGCACCAGCGCCTGCACGGTGCGGCTTTCCTCGACCATCTCGCGCACCGCGCCGGCCAGGCTCTCGAGCGAATCGGCCTTTTCGATCACATCGGCATAGCGCCCGACGCTTTCGTGGAAATGTCCGGTCTGCGAGCCGAGTTGATCGAGCTCGTTGAGCATTTGGTGGATCAGGCCCTTCAGCGAATCGCGGGCGCGTTCGCGCTCCTCGCGCAGCTGGCCCTGGCGCTCGCGCGTGTCGCGCAGCAGCTCGCTGACGGCGCGGACGCCGCGCGCGCTCAGGCCTTCGTCGATCTTGAGCTGCATCGCCTCGCACTGGCCCTTGGCCCAGCTGTCGTTCTCGGCCAGGTCGGTCAGGCTCGCGGTCAGTTCGCCGCACAGCGCGCCGAGCTGGTCGACGAGCCGGTGGCGGTGCTGCAGCATCGGCGCGGCACGCTCGCACAGCGCCTCCAGCTCGGTGATGAGCTCCGGCGTCGCCGCGTCGCCGGCCAGCCGCTCGCTGACCGAGGCGAGCGCGGCGGAGAGCTCCTGCGCGCCCGCGTCGACCGGCGGCAGCGCCTGTTGCACCGCGCCGCCGAGCGCGTCGACCGCGCGGCCCCAGGGCAATGCGGGCGGCGCGTCGGCGGCGAGGCCCGGCGCGGGCTGCGAGGCGGCGCCGGCGCCCGCGGATGCAACCGCGGGGGCGGCGCCGAGGTCCAGCGGCACGCCGAAGTCGCTGGCCGGGACCTCGCCGGGCTCGCTGTCCCAGCTCGTCATCAGTTGCGTGAGGCGCTGCTGCAAGCGTTTCGAGTCGCTGCGGCTGCCATCGAGCACGCGCTGCAGGCTTTCCTTCTTGCGCGCCGGCGTCCAGCCCTTGCTGCCGCGCTCCAGGCCGCGCACGACGCGCTCGATCAGGCCGGCGATCATCGGGCCTTCAGCCGCCAGCGGCGGCTCGCCGGCCTCCTGCCGGTAGGCGCGCGCGTAGTTTTCCGGCGTCGGCTCGAGCTTGTCGAGCGCCAGACGGCGCAGCGCGGCTTTCGCGGTCTGCGCCGAATCGGAGGAGCCGTCTAGCGGTGCGGGACGGGTCGCAGCTTCCATCGCCGGAGATATTCGCCTCAGGGTTTGGCGCGCGAATCGCGGCCGTCCGAAAAGCGCAGGACCTCGCCGACCTCGGTCTCGCCGGCCTTGCCGATCCACGGCGCCTTGCGCGGCAGCACGGTCTGCTGCAGCCAGAGCTCGATGTCTTCCGGCGGTTGCGGGCGGCTGAACAGGAAGCCCTGCATCACGCCGCAGCCCAGGCGGTGCAGCACCTCCATCTGGCGCAGGTTCTCGACGCCCTCGGCGATCACGCGCAACCCGAGCGAGCGCGCCAGCGCGATGATCGCGGTGACGACGGCCGAGCTCTGCGGCGTCATCCCCAGGTCGCGCACGAAGCTGCGGTCGATCTTCACTTCGCTGATCGGCAAGGTCGTCAGATACGCGAGCGACGAATACCCGGTGCCGAAGTCGTCGATCGAGATCTCGACGCCGATCTCGTTGAGCCGGTGCAATGACGGGATCACGTTCTGCAGGTCCTTCATCAGCCCCGTCTCGGTGATCTCGAGCTCGATCGCATGGTGCGGCACGCCGTACTGGGTGACGGCGCTGTGGATGTACTCGACCAGGTCGGTGCGCTCGAACATCCGGTTCGGCAAATTCACCGCGATCGAATCGACGAAGCCGAAGCTGTCCTGCCAGACGCGCGCCTGGCGCGCCGCCTCGCGGATCGCCCACTCGCTCATCGGCACGATCAGGCCGGTCTCCTCGGCCATCGGAATGAAGTCCCCGGGCGGCACCAGCACGCCGTTGCGGCGCCAGCGCATCAGCGCCTCGGCGCCGACCATGCGCGCGCCGCGCACATCCACCTTGGGCTGGTAGTGCAGGACCAGCTCGTCGCGCTCGATCGCCTTGTGCAGCGCGCTTTCCAGCTCGAGCTTCTCGCGCCCCTGGCCGGCCAGCGCGGGCCGGTACAGCGAGGCCGAATTGCGCCCGGCCGACTTGACCGAATACATCGCGACGTCGGAGTTGCGCATCAGGTCGGCGACGGTCGAGCCGTCGCGCGGGTACAGCGCGATGCCGACGCTGGCGGTGACGAAGCACTCCTGCCCGCCGACGAAGATCGGCTCGCGCATCAGGTCGAGGATGCGCGAGGCGACGCGCTCGGCGTCGCGTTCGTCCGCGACCTCGGGCAGCAGCGCGATGAACTCGTCGCCGCCGAGCCGGCCGACCGCCTCGAGCGAGCGGTGCGAGCGCGAGCCCAGCGATTCGATCGAGCTCTCGGTGACTTGATCGGAGTGGCGCACGCACGAACGCAGCCGGCGCGCGACCTCCATGAGAAGCTCGTCGCCGGCGCCGTGGCCGAGCGTGTCGTTGATGATCTTGAAGCGGTCCAGGTCGATCAGCAGCAGCGCGACCTGGTGGTTCAGGCGCCGGCCCTGCTCGAGCGCGCGCTCGGCGCGCCAGATCAGCTGGCGCCGGTTCGGCAGCCCGGTCAGCACGTCGAAGTTCGCGAGGTGGCGGATCTTGTCCTCGGCCAGGCGGCGGTCGGTCACGTCCTGGACGATCCCGCTGTAGCCGATCAGGTTGCCGTGCTCGTTGAACTCCGGCTCGGCCTCGACGTGCACGATGCGCGCACGGCCGTCGCGCAAGGTCGCCGGCAGGTCGGTCGCGAGCACGGTGCTGTGCTTCATGACCTCGTGCAGCACCTGCACGAAGCCGCCGCGCTCGTCGCTGCCGAGCATGCGCAACAGCGTGCGAAAGGCCAGGCCGTCGTTCGGCGAGAGCCCGAACACGCGCAGCGCCTCGACCGAGAACAGCGGGCCGCCGTGGCCGCGCCGCCAGTCGAAGCTGCCCATGCGGGCCAGGTCCTGCGCGCGTGCCAGGCGCGATTTGCTGCGCTCGAGCTCGGCGCGGGTGCGCGAGGCGCGCAGCAGGTAGCGCAGCCGGCCCGCGAGCAGGCTCCACTGCGTGGACTTGACAAAGAAGTCGGTCGCGCCGGCCTCGTAGGCACGAGTGATGGATGCGTCGTCGTCCAGGCCAGTCAGCATCAGCACCGGCAGCGATTCGAAGCCGGGCAGCACGCGCAACTCGCGGCAGGTCTGGAAGCCGTCCAGGCCGGGCATCAGCGCGTCCAGCACGACGACGTCGGGCAGCCACTCGCCGAGGATCTTGATCGCCTGCTCGCCGCTGGTCGCCTCGGTGATCGCAAAGCCGCGCTCGCCGAGCGCGATCGAGGTCAGCAACAGGTTGACTTCGTCGTCGTCGACCAGCAGCACCTTGGGGCGCTCGGGCAGGTCATCGTCCGAGACGATGTTGCGCGGGATCACGCCATTTCCCTCAGCAGGCGGTCGATCGTGGTCAAGGTGTCGTCCAGCGCGAGCTCGAAGGCCTCGAGCTGAGCGTCGAGGTCCTCGCCGCTGGCGGTGCGGATCGTCGTCTCGATCTGCGCGCACAGCTGCGACAGCTGCAGCGCGCCGATGCTCGCGGACGACGATTTCAAGGTGTGGGCGACGAGCCGGATCGCCACGGTGTCGCCGCTGGCGCGCGCCGCGTCGGATTGGGCGCGCAGGCGCACGGCCGAGGTCTGAAAGGCCTTCAGCACGCGCTCCAGCAAGCGGCCCGCGCCGCTCGGATCGAGCTCCTTCAGGCGTTCCAGCGCGACCGGATCGAGCGCGGTACTCACGCTCAGCACCGCCGGCTCCGGGCCGATTGCTTCGCCAAATTGGTCATCTGGACCCCAACCTCTCCAACGCTGTGTCAGCATGAATTGTGTCTCAGCTTGTGAACGCAGTCCGTCAAACAAGTCATACCGGAGGCGACTGCGCGAACCCGCAGACGACAGCGTGCGCACCGCACGACGCGGCGCTTCGGCACGGGCTGGCAGATCGCGGGACAGGCACAAAGTCATGGTGGACGGTTCGACGGGCACAAGAGACGGGGTCGGCAGGAACCGGCAACGCCCCGCCCCGCAGTCACGGCGCGGGCCAAGGTTGAGCATTTTTCGGCAACGCTGCACGAAACTTGACCCCCGAATCCCGTTCGTCGTGCACGCACCACGTTAACGCGTCACGGGCACTATTTACAATCTGTCGCATGAATTGTCTCGGTCCGGCCCGTGCGACGCCGCGCCTGCGCTGGCCTGGGCCCGCGCTGAAGGGCGTTGCACGCCTCGCCGCACTCGGCGCGGCGTTGCCGGTGCGCGCGGCCGATCTCGCCCCGACCGGCGACGCGGCCCCGGACGCAGGCGCGCTCGCGGCGGCCGTGTTCACGCTGGCGCTGGTCGCGCTCGCGCTCGCCGTCGTCGTGCTGCTGCTGGTGCGCACCGCGCGCAGCCGCCGCGCGCTCGCCGAGGAGTTGCGCAGCGCCCGGGCCCGCGCCCAGGCGATCGACCAGCTGCTGGAAGTCTGGGTCTGGCACACCGACGCCGAACACCGCGTGGTCTCGATCCGCCCGCCGCAGGGCGCCGGCGCCGAGGCCTGGGGCGCCGCACCCGGCGCGGCGCCGCTGTGGGAGCAGTTCAAGCCCGAGGACGACCCCGCGCTGCGCGCGCGCCTGAGCGCCGGCGCGCCGCTGGACGACCTGCCCGCCAGCCGGTGCGACGGCCACAAGGGCCTGCTGCGCGGCCGCGCGATCGGCGACGCACTCGGCCGCTTCGCGGGCTACCACGGCACCTGGCGGCCCGCGCCGGCGGGGGCCGCATCAGGCGAGTCCCCGATCGCGGCCGCCGTCCCAGCCGTCGCCGCCGCCCTCCCCGAGACCGCCAGCGCCGCCGAGGCGGTCGCGTCGGCGGACCACGACGCCTTCAGCTTCACTGTCTCGCACGACCTGCGCGCGCCGATCCGCGTCGTCGAGGGCTTCACGAAGATCATCAAGGAAGACTACGGACCGCTGCTGGACCGGGTCGGCAACGACCACCTGGACCGCGTGCTGGGCGCCGCGGCGCGCATGAACAACATGATCGACGCGCTGCTGGCGCTGTCCAAGCTGTCGTCGCAGCCGCTCGCGCGCCAGCCGGTCGATCTGTCCCAGCTCGCCGGCTTCGTCGCCGACGACCTGCGGCGCCAGACGCCCGAGCGCCACGTGCGGCTCGAGGTCGAGCCCGGCATGCAGGTCCACGGCGACCCGACGCTGTTGCGCGTCGTGGTCGAGAACCTGCTCGGCAACGCCTGGAAGTACACCGGCAAGACCGGCACCGCGACGATCTCGTTCGGCCGCCACGTCAAGGACGCCGACGCGTTCAGCATCGCCGACAACGGCGCCGGCTTCGACATGCGCTTCGCCGACCGGCTGTTCGGCGTGTTCCAGCGCCTGCACAGCGCGAACGATTTTCCCGGCACCGGCGTCGGCCTGGCGTCGGTGCGGCGCATCGTGCGCCGGCACGGCGGCGAGATCTGGGGCGAGGCGGAAGTCGGGCGCGGCGCGCGCTTTCATTTCACCCTGCCGCAGCGGGTCGGCGCGGCGCGCTAGCTTTTGTTCGACTGCGTTTTGGCCGGCGGGGTCTGGCCCGACTGCGCGAGCACCTCGACGGCGTCCAACAGCAGCTCGGCCTGCGCCTGAACCGTGCGCGCCTCGGCCCGCGCCAGCCGGTGCAGGTGCTCGAACGCGTTGACGCGCGTCAACGCGTGCCGATGCATCAGCACGCCGACCGCCATCAGGACCTCGGGGGCCGGCATCACCTCGGCGGCCGCCGGTTTCGAAGCGCGCCGGGGCTCCGGCAGCTGCGCCTTGCTGCCGCTCAGCGCCTTGTCGACGACCGGCAGGATCTGGTTGATGTCCAGCGGCTTCACGAGGTAGGCGACCGCGCCGAGCGCCTTCACCTGCGCGACGGTCCGCTCGTCCGAGAACGCCGACAGGAACATGAACGGCATCTGGCTATGCTCGCGCAGGTAGGCGGCGACGTCGAAGCCGCTCTTGCCCTGCATCCGGATGTCCAGCAGCGCCAGGTCGGGGCGGTGTTCGCGCGCCAGCAGGATCGCGTCGTCGCCGTTGTCGGCGTCGATCACGTCATAGCCGGCCTGGCTCAGGCCGTGCGCCAAGGTGGCGAGCACCAGCCGGTCGTCGTCGACGACGAGGATCGTGCCCTTTCGATTCGAACTCATGGCTTGCGCGCCCCAACCGCGCTCGGCACCTGCGGGCGCCCTTGTCTGATCTCCGGGATTGTCCCGAAGGGGTTCCAGGCTGACCAGCGCCGCCGCCCCCGTTCATGAGGGAGGCCCGCGAGACGAACGTTGTACGTTAGCGACATTGAAACACTAAAAGTCACACAATCATCGCACCAAATAGGTGCATATCCCTCAGTCAAGGGTCACGACCGGGGGCGCCAGCAACACGGTTGCGCGCACCTGCCCGGCGTCCGGCTCCAGCGTCAGCCGGGCCCCGCGCCGCGGCAGCAGCGCGCGCACCAGCCCGAGGCCGGAGACGCCGCCCGGCACGCGAGCGAGGCTGAAATCGGTCGCCAGCCGGCCCGGGTTCGCGATCACGATCTCGACGCCGGCCGGGCTGCCGCCGAGCGTGCACAGCACGGCCGCGTCCGCGCCGCCGGCGCAATGCTTGACGGCGTTGGTGAGCAGCTCGTTGAGCGTCAGCGCGATCGGGATCGATTCCGACTCCGGCAGCCGCCAGTCGCCGGTGCCGGCCCCCAGCGCCTCGAAATGAATGGTCCGGCCGAACGTGCGCTGCACCGACGCGGTGATCGCGCGGATCACGCCCTCCAGCTGCAGCGGCCCGCTCTCGCCGACCTGCAGCCCGTAGACCTGCGCGATCGCCTGGACCTGGCCGACGACCTCCGAGATCGCGCCGGCCACCTCGGGCTTGCGCTGCGCGATCTGCTGCAGCAGCCCGGCGACGCCCTGCAGGTTGTTCTTGATGCGGTGGTGGACTTCCTTCACGAGCATCTCGCGCTGCGCGATCGCGGCCTCCAGGCGCGCCTCCTGCGCGGCGCGCTGCTCGGTCACGTCGGTCGCGACCATCAGCAACTGGTCCGGCGGCGCGCCCGGCTCCGGCGCGAGCGGCAGGTAGCGCGCGTCCCAGACGCGCGGCTCGCCGTCCTGCAGGATCCGGTATTCGCGCGTCGTGACCTCCACCGTCGCGAGCGCCTGCTGCATGTCGTGGCGGCGCTGCGCGGCGGTCTCCGCGTCGAAGATCTGCTCCGGCGTGCGGCCGATCAACGCCGCCGGCGTCGTGCCGCCGTTCGCGGCCGCGACGCCGTTGACCTGCAGGACCTCCAGCGTGCGCGCGTCGCGCAAGGTGATCGCCAGCGGTGCGGCCTCGATGATGCGCTGCAGCTGCACCTGTGCCTGCGACATGCGCGCCTCGGCCTCGCGCCGGCGCTCGATGTCCAGCAGCGCATAGGTGAGCTGGCGTCCGGTCGATTCGCGCGCGGTCGAGACGACGTTGCCGACGACCCAGAAGCGCCGCCCGTCGCGCGCCTGCACGCGGCATTCGAAGGTCTCGGCCTGGCCCTCGACCAGCTCGGTCAGGTACTCGGTGCGCCGGAACGGGTGGCCGGCCTCGTCGGACGCGACGGTGGCGATCGGCAGGTTCACGAAGTCGCCCAGGTCACCGCCGAACATGCGGCGCGCCGAGCGGTTCATCCACTCGATGCCCTGCGGGCCGACCGTGACGATGCCGACCAGCGCCGAGTCGAGGATCGAGCGGGTGCGCTCGGCCTGCAGCGCGACCGCGCGCTCGGCGCGGTGGCGCGCATCGACGTTGACGTAGGACGCGATGATGCCGCCGGCCGGGTCGCCTTCGCTGACGAAGCGCTTGCTGACCTGGACCCACAAGGAGCGCCCGTCGCGCGTGCGCAGCAGCCGCTCGCCGGTCCAGCGGCCATGGTCGATCAGCGCCTGCTGGACCAGCGGCCAGCGGGCCGCGAACGCGTCGGCATCGACGAACAGCTCGGCCAGGCGCAAGGTCGTCAGCTCGGCGACGCTGCAGCCGGCCAGGTGCGCGAGCGCCGCATTGGCGCGCTGCACGCGGCCGTCGCGCAGGAACGCGATGCCCACGTCCGAGAGGCTGAACATCAGCTCGCCCTCGCGCGCGAGGGTCTCGAATTCATGCTGGCGCGCCTTCAGCCGCGTCACGTCCGAGAGCATCGCGATCGCTTCGCCCCGGGTTCCGGCGCGCCGCACCGAGAGCGAGTAGGAGCGCGTCCGGCCCGGCCCCCCGGGCCGTCCGTCGTCCGGCCGCTCGAACTCGAACTCGGTCTCGTAGAGCACGCCCTCCTCGAGCGCCTGGCGCGCATCGGTCGCGATGCCGGCGGTGCGCTCGCTCGCGCCGAGCAGGTCCTGCACGCGGCGGCCCGGCAGCGAGCCGGGCTCCAGGTCGAGCATCGCCTCGAAGCGCCGGTTGCAGCGCACGACCGCGTCGCCGCGCAGGTAGGCGATGCCGGCGCTGGCGCTCTCCAGGATCGTCGTCATCTCGTGCAGCAGCTGGCCGCCGCTGGCCGGCGTCAGGCGCAGCGCCGAGAATTGCGCGTCCAGGCGCCGCCAAGCGAGCTGCGCGCTGCGCCCGTCGGCAAGCCAGACGGTCGGCGGCGGCAGTGGATCGCCGCCCGGCGTGCTCGCGCAGCGGCGCAGCCAGCGCACCGCGTCGCCGCCGATCGAGGCGTGCAGCTGCTCGACCGGGCCACCCGGTTCGCAGGGCATCAGGCGCAGCGCCGCGGTGTTGGCCAGCGCGATGCACGCGCTGGTGTCGAAGACGACGACGGCGTCGGACAGCAGATCGAAGAAGTCCCGCCACTGGCCGGGATCGGGCCAGCTGCCCCCTCGGCTCACTCGAGTTCGCTGGCCGCCATCAGCGCGCGCAGCTGGGCACGGTTGATCTCGCTGACGCTCATCATCAGCTTGTCGGCCGCGTCGCGGAATTCGAACAGCGACTCGCCCTCGACCGCCTGCACCAGCTCCATGTAGGCCTGGTACGGCCCGCGCTCCTCGGCGAGCGCCTGGCGCACGCGCTCGGGCACCGGGATGGTCTCGAGCAGGCTCGAGAACGGCTCGTGGAACATCCGGTCGAGCAGCGAGAACACGCCGCAGATGAACATCTCGCTGCGCATCTCTTCGTCGCCGGTGCTGCGCACCAGCTCTTCCATCAGCAGCCCGCGGCGCACCGCGGAGAACATCACCGGCTTCAGGTTGACGTCCTTGCTGGCGGTCGCGAGCAGAAGCGCCAGCCAGCGCTTCAGGCGCTCGTAGCCGAGCATCATGATCGCGTGGCGGAAGGAGCCGATCTCCACGCGCAGGCCGAAGGCCGGCGAATTGATGTAGCGCAGCAGCTTGAACGCGAGCGGCGGGTCCAGCTTGAGCGTGGCCTCCAGCTTCTCGATCGGCTCCTGGGCGTCGACCTGCTGGATCAGCTTGGCGATCGTCTGCATCGCCGCGCCGGCCTGGGCGCTGCCGGGGCGCACGTCGGTGGTCGAGACGGCGTCGTCGATCGGCCAGCCGAGCACGGCCTCGGCGCCGCGCGTGAACGCGGCCTCCATCTCGACCAGCGTGCGCACGCCCGACTGCACGTGCAGGATGCTGCGCACCACGCCCGGTGGCGGGGCCGCGCCCTCCAGACGGCGTTCGTCGGCCAGGTCGATGATCGAGTACTTGAAGCACGGCAGCACTTCGCGCGGCAGCTCCTTCAGCGGGCGGCCCTTCAGCAGCAGCGTCGTGCCGTGCTGGTGCAGCGCCAGCAACGCCTCGACGTTGGCGGGGTCGGTCGCCATGAACGACGGGATCTCGACCATCAGGTTGGCCGACGGCTGCGCCTGCATCAGGTCGTGCAGCAGGCTCTCGCTGATGATGTTGAGCGAGACGCGCGCGCCGGTGGCCGGCCAGACGTTGCCGACCTCGTGCAAGAGCTGGCCGACGTCGAGCACCGCATCGGGGCGAAGCGGGAAGATCGTCAGCCGCGTCGCGCTGACCGAACGGTTGCGGTCGATGAACGGCGAATAACCGAGCGCGACCTGGCCGAGGATGTTGGGTTCACTCACGTGCGCTCTAGGTACTGAGGTAGTTGAACAGCGACAGCTTCTGCACCAAGGAGTAAGCCTTGAGGGCCGCATCGTAGCCGGTCTGCTGGCTCGAAAAGTCAGAAATTGCCTGCGTCATGTCCAAATCCTGCGCATTTGACTGCTCTGTCTCACTCGACAGCTTCAATGCGGACAGCCGGCTCGTCACCGCATCGACCCGATTCAGGGTCGCGCCGACCTGCGCGCGTGCCGCCGACATCTGGCCCAGCACCTGGTCGAGGTTGCCCAGGTTGGTCGAGTTCGTCTGCGAGATCTTCGAGCCGCTGCGATTGGGCGTGTTCAGGTCGGCGATCGCCTTGTCCAGCGTGTCGAACACGCTCAGGCTCGGGCTCGACGGCGTGATCTCGAAGGCATCGCCGTTGCCCGGCGCCCCGGTGATCGTCGCCGACATGCCGTCGACCTGCACCGCCTGGCCCGGCGTGAACGGGATGTTGACGAGCGTGGGCATCGCCACGCCGTCCTTCAGCACCGAGTACGTCGTCGTGGCGCCGCTGACGCTGAACTGCACGTCGTAGGTCGAGCCGGTCAGCGCGGACGGGTCGGTCACGCTGCCGCCGTCGATCCAGGCGTCGCCGGTGCTCGTCAGCGGCCCGGTCGTGAACACGCCGTTGCCGGTGCGGGCCGTCATCCAGGCGGCCGCGCCGTCGGTCGTCAGCGGCAGCGGCTCGCCCGAGGCGGCCTGGTTCTGGCCCGTCGTGTTCTGGTACTGCACGCCGCCGGGCACGTCGGCGAACGGCTGCTTGCCCGCGTCCTGGCCGCCGAACACGTAGCGGCCCGCACCGTCGGTGCGGTTCGCGACCGCGAACAGCTGCTGGCGGATGTCGATCAGCTGGTTCGCGACGGTCTTGCGCTCGGCGTCGGTGAAGGAGGCGTTGCCGACCGAGACCATCGCCTCGCGCGCCTGCTGCAACAGCTCGCTCGCATCGCCCATCGCACCGTCGGCGAGCGACATCGCGTTGTTGGCCGCGTCGACGCCGCGCTGGTCCGCGACCGTGCGCTGCTGCGCCGCGAGCGCGCGCTCGGTGCGCGCCGCGGCGGCCGGATCGTCGCTCGCGCGGTTCACGCGCTTGCCGGTCGTCAGCTGCTCCTGCGAGTTCGTCATCGCGGTCTGGCGCGCGACCAGCGCATCGAGCGAGGTGTTGTAGTTGTTCGCGGTGCTGATGTTCATCGGAGCGCCTTGCTGGGAGTGAAGGATCAGCCCGCCGCCGTCTGCAGCAAGGTGTCGAAGATCTGCTGCG
>DASYCA010000357.1:0-8464 GCA_036500445.1 Burkholderiaceae bacterium
CTCGGGCAGCGCCGGGCCGACGGTGCCGCGGCGCCGCACGCCGTCGCCGGCGCGGCACGGGTTGCTCGTCAGCATCACCGTCTCGCTCATGCCGTAGCGCTCCAGGATCACGTGGCCGCTGCGTTCGGCCCAGGCGTCGAAGGTCTCGACCAGCAGCGGCGCCGAGCCGCTGATGAACAGCCGCATCGACGCGCACGCTGCGCGGGTCAGCGCCGGCTCGGCGAGCATGCGGCCGTACAAGGTCGGCACGCCCATGAACACGGTGGCGCGCGCCATCTGCGCGATCGCAAGCTTCGGGTCGAACTTCGAGAACCAGCGCATCGTGCTGCCGTTCAGCAGCGCGCCCTGGATCGCGACGAACAGGCCGTGCACATGGAAGATCGGCAGCGCGTGGATCAGCACGTCGTTCGGCTGCCAATCCCAGTACCGCTTCAGCGTCAGCGCGTTGCTCAGCAGGTTGCGGTGCGACAGCATCGCGCCCTTGCTGCGCCCGGTCGTGCCGCTGGTGTAGATGATGGAGGCGGTGTCGTCGGGCTGCGTTTGGACCGGCGTTTGCGCGTCGCCGAAGGCCGCGGCGCGCTCCATCAGCGTGCCGCCCTGGCCGTCGTCGGCGAGCGTGAAGACGTTCGTGCAGCCGGCGCGCGCCGCGATCGGCAGGGTCCAGGCCAGGTTGCGCGGGCTGCAGACGATCGCCCCCGGTTCGGCGTTGCCGACGAAGTAATCGATCTCGGCCGCCTGGTAGGCGGTGTTCAGCGGCAAATAGACGTGGCCGGCGCGCAGCACGGCCAGGTACAGCATCAGCGCCTCGACGCTCTTCTCGGCCTGGACCGCGATCCGCGAGCCCGGCGGCAGCGCCAGCGAGCCGAGCAGGTTCGCCAGGCGCGCACTGGTCTGTTCGAGCTCCCGCCAGCTGTAGCGGCGCGGCGGCAGCGCATCGATCGCGTCGACCGCGACGCTGTCGAGGTCGCTCGGGAAGGCGGCGCGCAGCGCGCAGAAGAGGTTGGCGTTCGGCATGAGGGCGGGGGCTGAGAAGGAAGCGGAACAAGTTCTCGAATTTGAGACAGCTCGCCCCTAGAATGATTGAGGGTTAACCACTAAGGGTTTATACTCATGTCATCGCCGAGAGGCTTGGAGGGTCTGGATCATGCTGTCGATCATCTTGTCTGGCATCGCCGTCGTCATCGTCGCTGCCGTGGGCGCGTTCAATATTTTGCATCCGCTGCCGAACCAGGGCGCGATGGGCATCGACCCCTGAGTTTCTCGGGGCCCCGCGCGCTGCGCGGCACGCACCCCTATCTTTGTGGAATCGCGTGGTGGCAATGCCGCGCCCCGTCGCCTACGCTGAAGTGATCATCCCTGCTCCCTTGCCCCCAAGGAGATGGTCATGTCCGATGTGCACCTCATGTCTCGCTCCGGCGTGGAGTCGGAGATCAGCGATCAGGCCTTCGAGGCCTTCAAGCAGGGCCTGAGGGGCCGCCTGGCGAGCCCGGGCTGCGCCGACTACGAGTCGGCTCGAACCCTCTGGAACGCGATGATCGATCGCCGGCCCGGCGCGGCCCTGCGCTGTGCCGGTGCGGCCGACGTGGTCCGCGCGGTGCGCTTCGCGCGCGACAAGGGCCTGCTGATCGCGGTGCGTGGCGGCGGCCACAACATCGCCGGCCATGCGGTCTGCGACGGCGGGTTGCTGATCGACCTGTCGCTGATGAAGTCGGTCCACATCGACCCGGCGCACCGCATCGCGCGGGTCGAGCCGGGCGTCACGCTGGGCGAGTTCGATGCCGAGGCGCAGGCCTTCGGCCTCGCGACGCCGCTGGGCATCAACTCGACGACCGGCGTGGCCGGCCTCACGCTCGGCGGCGGCTTCGGCTGGCTGAGCCGGCGCTTCGGCTTGACCATCGACAACCTGCTCGCGGCCGATGTCGTCACCGCCGACGGCGAGTTGCGGCGCGCGAGCGCGGACGAGAACCCCGAGCTGTTCTGGGGCATCCGCGGCGGCGGCGGCAACTTCGGCATCGTGACCTCGTTCGAATTCAGGCTGCACCCGGTCGGGCCGAACGTGCTCGCCGGGCTGATCGTGCACCCGCTGGACGCCGCGCGCGACGTGCTGCGCTTCTATCACGACTTCCTCGAGCAGACGCCGGACGAATTCGTCTGCTGGTTCGTGATGCGCAAGGCGCCGCCGCTGCCCTTCCTCGCGCCCGAATGGCATGGCAAGGAGATCCTCGCGCTCGCCGTCTGCTACAGCGGCGAGCTGGCCGAGGGCGAACGCATCGCGAAACCCTTGCGCGACTTCGGTCGGCCGCTCGCCGACGTGATCGGGCCGACGCCGTACGTGCAGTGGCAGGCCTTGCTCGACCCGTTGCTGCGGCCGGGCGCGCGCAACTACTGGAAGTCGCACGATTTCGTCAGCGTCGGCGACGACCTGATCGACGTGCTGATCGACCACGCGCGCCGCCTGCCGGACCCGTCGACCGAAATCGCCTGCGCGCAGCTGGGTGGCGCGGTCGCCCGCGTGCCGCGCGACGCGACCGCCTACACCCACCGCGACGCCCGCCACGTGCTGAACGTGCACGGGCGCTGGGACGACCCGGCCAAGGACGAGGCCTGCATCGCTTGGGCGCGCTCGCTGTTCGCCGCCGCGGCGCCGTTCGCGACCGGCGGTGCGTACGTGAACTTCCTGACCCAGGACGAGCCCGAGCGCGTGCGCGCGGCCTATGGCGAGAACTACGAGCGCCTGGTCGCGCTGAAGGACAAGGTCGACCCGATGAACCTGTTCGGCCTCAACCAGAACATCCGCCCGACCGCGACCGCCTGAGGCGCGCTTGAGCATCCAGGCCCTCAGCGCGGTGACGCTGGCCACGCACGACATGGCGCGGGCGCTGCACTTCTACCGCGCCCTCGGCTTTGCGCTGCGCTATGGCGGCGACGCCGCGGCCTTCAGCAGCCTGGACGGCGGCAATGCCTGCCTGAACCTGACGACCGAGGGGAGCGAGCGCGAGTGGTCGTGGTGGGGCCGCCTGATCATTCACGTCAGCGATGTCGACGCGCAGTACCAGCGCGCGATCGCCGCCGGGCTGCACCCGGACACGCGGCCGCGCGACGCGAGCTGGGGCGAGCGCTTCTTCCACATCACCGACCCGGACGGCCATGAGTTGAGCTTCGCCAAGCCGATCTGACGCCGCGGCCGATTGAGCACGACAGGGCCTCAGCTGGCCCGGAACACGAGCTCCTTCATCCGCGCCAGCATCGGCGCCACCACCGGCACCGACAGCATCGTGCTGCCGACCGCCATCAGCAGCAACGCGGTGAACGCCTCGTTCGTGATGATCGCCTTGTCCAGCAGCATGTTGGAGAAGATGATCATGACGGCGTCCATCACGGCGCCGGCGATGAAGGCGCCGACCATGTAGTGCAGCCCCGACCAGTCGGCGCCCAGGCCGCAGGCGGCGAGCCAGATCAGCCCCGCGTACCAGCGGTCGCGCGCCGGGATGCGCACCGTCAGGGCCCGGAACGCGGCCGCCGCGAGCGCGAACAGCGCGAGGAAGGCGGGGCCTGCTTGCCGACCCGCTCCCAATCCATCAGGATCAGCGCGAGCACGCCCCAGATCGCGATGTCGTCCACGCTCGCATAGCGCAGGGTGCGCTGGCCGATCGGCTGGCGCAGGATGTCCAGCTTCTCCATGAACAGGATCAGGATCGGCAGCGCGGTGACCGCGCAGGACATGCCGATCCCGACCACGAACTGCCAGGTCTGCACCCTCGTGCCCATCCAGCCGGGCGTCGTCAGCATCGCGATCGCGGCCAGGCTGCCGAACAGCAGCGGCACGCCGAGCGCGAGGCCCGCCGTCACGCCGCTCTCGACGCGGTGCTGCCAGGCTTTGCGCAGGTCGAGCTCGATGCCGGCGATCCAGACGAACAGCATCACCGCCCATTGCGCGACCGCGTTGAGCGAGACGATCACCGGGCCGGTGAACACGAACTTGTAGTACGCCGGGTAGAGCGCGCCGAGCACGCCCGGCCCGAGCACGATGCCGGTGAGGATCTGCACCCACGACCAGCGGCGCGAAGTACTCGGTGCGCCCCAGCCGCCAGACCCCGTACGGGCAGCGTGAAGATGATCAGCATCGCGACCAGGAAGACTTCGGAGGTGCTCATCGCGGCGGGTCAGAGGGGGCGCTGACCGGAGGGAGAGGGCTTCTTACGAGGCTTTCGGCGCCGGAGCGGCCGGCGGGCGCTGCTGCCTGGCCTGGCGCTTCTGCTCCTTGGCCCGCTTTTGCTTTTCTCTGCGAATACCGCGGTCTTTGTCTGCGCTCATGGGAGTCTCGGGTTGGGTTGAATGAAAAATGCCGACCCGCGTTTTACCACCGACTGCCGCTCGCGCCGAACAAGATCGTCAGACGAGGCGCTCGATCCTGCGGCGCCGCCAGACGAGCCGGTAGTAGCCGGTCTGCAGGATCAGCATCGAAATGAACGCGATCGGGTAGGCCATCCAGACGCCCTTGAGGCCGAAGCGGTCGGCCAGCGCATACGCCGACGGCAGCTCGATCGCGACGATGCAAAAGATCGAGATCCCGGTCGGCACCAGCACCGAGCCGGAGGCCCGCATCACGCCGCTGAGCACCGACGCGAAGCCGAACACGACGCTGCTCCACAGCATGATGTGCAGCAGCGATTGCGCCATCTCGACGACCGGTGCGCTGGTGATGAACACGCTGATCAGCTCGCGCGACAGCAGGTAGCCGAGCAGGACGAGCCCGCCGGTCAGCACCAGGTTCATCTGCAGCCCGGTGCGCGTGATCGCGCCGAGCTTGTCGACGCGGCCGGCGCCGATCGCCTGTGCACCGAGGATCGAGCCGGTGATCGCGATCGACAGGGCCGGGAACTGCACGTAGTTGACGACCTGGTTGACCGCGCCATAGGCCGCCGTCGCGTCAGCCCCGTAGCCGTTGACGAGCGAGAGCAGCGCGATCTCGGCGAGCGACATCACGATCACCTGCATGCCGGTCGGCAGGCCGATCTTCGCGACGAGCTTGAGCAGCGCCGGGTCGACGCGCAGCGCGCGCAGCAGCTCGGCGTCCGGCGCGAGCGGGTGCTTCTTGCGGCGCATGTAGATGGCCATGAAGGCGAGCGCGATCACGAACGAGCCGATCGACGCGGCCGCCGCCGAGGTCACGCCGAGCTGCGGCAGGCCGCCCCAGCCGCGGATGAACGCCGGCGTCAGCACGCACGAGACGGCGGTGGACAGCAACAGCGCGAGCAGCGGCGTGACGGTGTCGCCGACGCCGCGCATCAGCGCGGTCGACAGGATGAACACGAGCAGCCCCGGCATCGCGAACATCATCACGCGGGCGTAGCGGGTCGCATCGGCGAGCACGCTCGGCGGCGTGTGCAGCAAGGTCAGCATGCTGCGGGTGAAGGTGCCGCCGAGCAGCGCGATCGCGAGACCCAGCATCAGCCCCAGCGCCAGCGCGGTGCCGGCGATCGCCTTGACCTTGTGCGTCTCGCGCGCGCCCCAGGCCTGGCCGATCAGCACCGACGCGCCGGAACCGACGCCGATCACGAGCGAAATCAGAAAGAACACGATCGGGAACACCGCCGCCACGGCGGCGAGCGCGTGCGTGCCCAGCATCTGGCCGACGAAGACGTTGTTGAAGGTGCCCGACAGCGCCTGCAGCACGTTGGCGGCGATCATCGGCCCGAGGAAGGCGAGGAAGATCCGCCACAGCGGGCGGCCCGGCGCGGCGGCGGGGTTCGTTGTCGTCGTGCTGGCCATCGGCGAATTGTCCACCCTGCCCCATGCCGGGGCGCCGCGCCGTACCATTGCGGTACTTTCAACCTTCCGGAGATTCGGCATGAGCAAGCGCGATGTGGTGGTTCTGGGTGCGGCGCGCTCCGCGATCGGCACGTTCGGCGGTTCGCTCGCCGACATCGAGCCGGCCGAGCTGGCCGGCCAGGTGATGAAGGAGGCCGTCAAGCGCTCGGGCGTCGATCCGAAGGCGATCAACTACGTGACGGTCGGCAACACGATCCCGACCGAGGCCCGCTTCGCGTATGTCGCGCGCGTCGCGTCGATCCAGGCCGGGCTGCCGATGGATTCGGTCGCGATGGCCGTGAACCGGCTGTGCTCGTCCGGCCTGCAGGCGATCGTGACCTCGGCGCAGAACATCCTGCTCGGCGATTGCGACTACGGCATCGGCGGCGGCGTCGAGGTGATGAGCCGCGGCGGCTACCTGTCGCCGGCGATGCGCAGCGGCGCGCGCATGGGCGACACCAAGATGATCGACATGATGACCGCGACCCTGACCGACCCGTTCGGCGTCGGCCACATGGGCATCACGGCCGAGAACCTCGCGACCAAGTGGGGCATCACGCGCGAGCAGCAGGACGCGTTCGCGGTCGAGTCGCACCGCCGCGCCGCCGCGGCGATCGCCGAGGGCCGTTTCAAGTCGCAGATCGTCCCTATCGTGAAGCAGACGCGCAAGGGCGAGGTCAGCTTCGACGCCGATGAAGCGGTCAAGGGGGGCACGACGCTCGAGACGCTCGCGAAGCTGAAGCCCGCCTTCAAGAAGGACGGCGGCTCGGTCACCGCCGGCAACTCGTCGGGCATCAACGACGGCGCCGCGTTCTTCGTGCTCGCCGACGCCGCGGTCGCGGCCGCCGCCGGCCACAAGCCGATGGCGCGGCTCGTCTCCTACGCGGTCGCCGGCGTGCCGAACGAGATCATGGGCGAGGGCCCGATCCCGGCGACCAAGATGGCGCTGAAGAAGGCCGGCCTGACGCTCGACCAGATCGACGTGATCGAGAGCAACGAGGCGTTCGCGGCCCAGGCCCTCGCGGTCGCGCGCGGTCTCGAGCTCGATCTGAAGAAGGTCAACGTCAACGGCGGCGCGATCGCGCTCGGCCACCCGATCGGCTGCTCGGGCGCGTTCATCGCGACCAAGGCGATCTACGAGCTGCAGCGCAGCGCCGGCCGCTACGCGCTGGTGACGATGTGCATCGGCGGCGGCCAGGGCATCGCGGCGATCTTCGAGCGGCTCTGAGCGGGCGCCTTCGATGACCTCCGAGGTCATCGACGCTCGGCGCGGGTCTCTTCATCATTCGATGCGTCCGGAGTTGCCGGATGCATCTTGACTGAAGGAGAGATCCCCATGAGCACCCCCCAAGAAATCACCGACCGCTACCTCGCGGCCTGGAACGAGACCGACGCCGAGCGCCGCCTGGCGCTGCTGCGCCGGCAGTGGAGCGCCGACGCGCGCTATGTGGACCCGATGGCGAGCGCCGCCGGCGTCGACGAAGTGCACCAGCTGATCGGCGCGGTGCAGGCGCGCTTCCCCGGCTTCGCGTTCGCGCAGCGCGGCCGCGCCGATGGCCACGGCGCGCACGTGCGCTTCTCGTGGAGCCTCGGCCCGGCCGACATCGATGCGCCGATCGAGGGCAGCGACGTCGTCACCGTGCGCGACGGCCGCATCGACGGCGTCATCGGCTTTCTCGACAAGATCCCGCAGGCCGCGTAGGCTTCGCGCGGGGCGGGCGCGTATCGACGCCCGACGACAGCGAACACGAGGACGACAGCGATGAACGCGGCGCAACCCCCGATCGGCCGACGCGCCGCCTCCGCATTGTCGTTCGTCCTCGCGCTGCTGCTGGGCGCCTGCGCCAGCCTGCCGGCACAGGTCGACCGACCGGCCTCGGTCGCGCTCGCCGGCGACGCGCAGACGCCGCTCGCCCGCATGATCGAACCGGTGCTGCCGCCCGACGGCCGCTCCGGTTTTCGCCTGCAGCCCTACGGCCCGAACGCGTTCGCGACGCGCATCGAGCTCGTCAAGCTCGCGGCGCGCAGCCTGGACGTCCAGTACTACCTGCTGAAGGCCGACAACACCGGCCTGACGCTGATGCGTGCGCTGCGCGATGCGGCGCTGCGCGGCGTGCGCGTGCGGCTGCTCGTCGACGACCTCTACACCACCGGCGAAGACGAGGTGCTGCTCGCGCTCGCCGCGACGCCGAACGTCGAGGTGCGGCTGTTCAACCCGTTCCCGGCTGGGCGCGCGAACGACCTGACGCGCTTCGTCGCCTCCGGCCTCGAGTTCGGCCGCGTCAACCGGCGCATGCACAACAAGCTCTTCATCGCCGACGACACGGCCGCCGTCGCCGGCGGGCGCAACATGGCGGACGAATACGTGATGAACGCCGCCGGCAGCAACTTCGTCGACATGGACGTGTTCGCGGTCGGGCCGGTCGTGCGCGCGCTGTCGAACGAATTCGACCACTACTGGAACAGCGAGGTCGTCTACCCGCTCGCGAGCATCGCGCACAGCGACTCGACGCCGAGCCAGCTGCAGCAGCGCTTCGAGCGCCTCGGCGCGGCGGCCCGGCCGCCCGAGGCCGCCGAGATCGCGGCGGACGGCCGCGTCGGCCACCCCACCGACGGCGAGCCCAGCGTGCTCGGCCCCGACCTGACCTTGATG
>DASYCA010000358.1:0-7707 GCA_036500445.1 Burkholderiaceae bacterium
ATGCAGGCCTGCCCCTGGTTGTGGAAGATGGCCCATGCGCTGCCGTTGACGGCGGCCTGCAGGTTGGCGTCTTCAAAAACGATGTTCGGCCCCTTGCCGCCGAGTTCGAGCTGCACCTTCTTCAGGTTGCCGGCGCTGGCCTGCACGATGCGCCGGCCGGTGGCGGTGCTGCCGGTGAACGCGATCTTCGCGATGCCCGGATGCTCGGCGAGGTATTGGCCCGCGACCGCGCCGCGGCCCGGCACGATGTTGACGACACCGTCGGGCATGCCGGCCTCGCTCATCAGCTCGGCGATCTTCAGCGAGCTCAAAGGCGTGATCTCGGACGGCTTCATCACGATCGTGTTGCCGGCCGCGAGGGCCGGGCCCATCTTCCAGCTCGTGAACATCAGCGGAAAATTCCACGGCACGACCTGGCCGACGACGCCGAGCGCATCGCGCGTCACGTAATTCAAGAAGCCGGCCTCGACCGGCACGACGTCGCCCTGCAGCTTGTCGGCCATGCCGCCGAAATATCGAAAACACGCGGCCGTGCGCGGCACGTCGAGCGCGCGCGAATCGCGCAGCGGGTGGCCGGTGTCCAGCGACTCGAGCCGCGCGAGCTCTTCGGCGTCGCGCTCGATCAAGTCGGCCAGCCGCAGCAGGATGCGGCCGCGGTCGACTGCCGCCATCCGGCTCCAGGCCGGGAACGCGCGCGTCGCCGCGGCGACCGCCTTGTCGACGTCGGCCGGGCCGGCCAGCGCGACCTCGGCGATGGTCGAGTTGTCGTGCGGGTTCAGCGTCGCGAGCGTCTGGCCGGATTCGGCGTCGACGAATTGGCCGGCGATGAAGAGCTGGTGCCGGATCGGCGTGCGCAAGCCCGCCGCGGCGGCGATGTCCGCGAGTGTCATGTGGGGCTCCGTGGGCTCAGAACTGGACCGGCACTTCGGGGCTCTCGCCCTTTTCGATCTCGTAGACCAGGGTCGGCGAGCCGTTCTCCCAGACCAGCAGCATCGAGCGTTTCGGGCTGTAGCCCTGGTGGCGGCAGTACGCGGGCATCGCGGCCATGTCGCCGGCCTTCATGATCACGCGGGCGAGCGGCTTGCCGCTGGTCTTGTCGGCGCAGTCCCAGTGGATCTCGTCGCACATCTGGAAGAACCACTCGACGCGGTCGTTCGCGTGGATGATCGGCAGGATGTGCTCCTCGGTCGTCGGGCACATGAAGCTGTACTTCACGACCGACGTGAAGCTCGGGTTCCAGGTGACCTGGCTGCGGCTCAGGAACGCGAACAGGTTGAACGCGTGGACCTCGTTCTCGAAGCCCGGTTCGGGGTGCAGCTCGGGCTGGTCCTGCGGCACGTCGGCGAAGGCGCGGTTGATCGGCGCGCCGCGCGCATCCGAGCGCAGGTTCAGGTCGTCCTTCAGCCCGACGCAGCGCTTCGCGAGTTCGCGCGCCCGCGTCAGCTTCGGCGTGTTGCTGCCGTTCTTGCGGCCGTACGGCGTGCCGGTCTCCTGCGGCGCCGAGAACGGATCGAAGGTTTCGTTGGTCCAGTCGTCCAGCATCTGTTCGAAGGTCGCGGCGATCTGCGGCGTCTCGAAGTTCTCCAGCAGGTCGACATCGGCGGCCTTCATCGTCGCGTTGTAGGTGCCGGCGTAGAGGTCGACCGTCTTGTAGTGGTTGGTCGTGCCGAACACGTGGTCGAAGTTCACGCCGCCGTAGAAGAAACCCCAGGCGACGTCGCGCATCAGCGCACGCAGGAAGTTGCCGACGTCCATCGTGTGCGAGAGCGGCCGCCCGTCGCGCGTGGTCCAGCCGATGTGCGCGAAGTATTCGTCGCGGCGAAATTTGAAACTGCCGAGCGTGAAGGTCTTGTAGCCGTGCAGCGCGTCGGGCGCGCTGGCGAGGACGTGCTTGAGGTCGGTGGGAGCGTTCATGGGGCGGACTCCTGTGAATGGGGGTGGGGCGGGGCGTCAGGCGACCTGGCAGATCTCGGCCCAGCGCTCGATCGACAGCTCGCCCTTGCAGGTCTGCTGCACCAGCACCGCGGGCGCGGCGGCGCGGAACTGGTACGCGGTGTTCTTCGGCAGCATCGCCTGGTGGCCGCGCTTGATCTTCATCCAGCCCATCTTCCGGCCGCGCGGTTCGCCCTTCACGAGCACCGCGCCGTTGTGGTTCTCGTCCGGCACGGTCTGCTCGGCATCGAGCTTGATCAGGTGGATCTCGACCTCGCCGTCCATGCTGAGCGCGAACTCGTCGTGCGCGCAGGTGTACCAGGGCGACGTGCCCTCGGCGCGGATCGTCTCCAGCACGTAGATCTGGTTCTGGCCGAACACGACCTTCTCGTACGGCCGGGCCTTGCTCGCGATCTCGAAGCAGTTCGAGAACGCGTAGTTCTTGACGTTGTCGTCGATGTTCTGGACGCCGCCCTTCTCGAAGCGGTCCAGCGATCCGAAGACGGTCTTGTAAGCGGTGGAAGTCATCGCGGTCTCCTGGCTGTTCAACACAGTTTAGGAACCACAACGGCTGGGCGGTAGGGGACAGGGGCCGACTTGATTGTTTGGTTTTTCAGAACAATACAAGGGTTTTCCCGGCCGGGCGGGTCACGGCTGCTCGATGATCTCCGCGCTCAGCAGGCCGGCCCGGATCAGCGCGTCGTCCCACGGCGGCAGCCCGGAAAAATTGGCCGTCAGTCCGTCGAGAAACAGCTTCAGCTTCAGCGAGCTGCGCAGGTTGGCCGGGTAGAACACCGAGAGCCAGAACGCGCTGAGTGGAAAATCGGCCAGCACCATCTTCAGCTCGCCCGAGAGCACCCGTTCGCTCGCGACCAGCGTAGGAAGGCAAACAATCCCGGCGTGCTCGAGCGCGTATTCGCTCAGCAGGTGCACCGAGTTCGTCATCAGCACCGGCGTGACCTCGACCGAGACCTGCTCGCTCGCCCCGTGGAAGATCAGCCGCTCGCGGGTGGGATAGCCGGAGTACCAGCCGAGCCGGTGCGCCGCGAGCTCGCGCGGGTGCGTCGGCACGCCGCGCTGCGCCAGGTACTCGCTTGAGGCGCACAGCACGCGGCGGACCGGGAACAGCTTGCGCGAGACCAGCTCCTCGGAGCGCGGCGGGAAGATCTGCAGCGCGCAGTCGAAGCCTTCCTTGACCGGGTCGAGCACCGCGTCGTTGACGACCAGGTCCAGCACGATCTGCGGGTAGCGCGTTTGAAACTCGTGCAGCACGCGCGCCAGGTGGCCGAGCACGAAGCCCGGCAGCGCGTGGATGCGCAGCCGCCCGGCCGGCGAGGTCGTGACCTCGCGCATCTGGTCGACGACCTCGTTGGTGCGGCCTACGAGCTCGGTGCAATCGCGCAGGAACGAGTGGCCGAGGTCGGACAGGCGCACGCTGCGCGTGTTGCGGTGAAACAGCGGCGCGCCGACGAAGTCCTCGAGCTGCTGGATCCGGCTCGTGACGACCGAGCGCGAGACGCGCATCTGGCGCGCCGCTTCGGCAAAGCTCTGCGATTCGGCGACCCGCACGAACGCGTCGATGGCGAGAAAGCGGTCCATGGGCGGCCCCGGCAAGCCGGGAAGTGGCGACGCCCGTGGTTTTACCAGCCCGCGGCGCGCCGGCGCAGCCGCCACAGCGACCACGCCAGCGGCAGGGTCAGCAGTGCGAACGACGGCCCGAACCGGCCGGCCGCGCCGCCGACCAGCCCGAACAGCGGCGGCCCGATCACGACGCCGAAGTACGTGAAGAACAGGCTGCCCGAGGTCGCGATCGCGGCCTGCTCGAGCGGCACGACGCGCGCGACGGTCGCCAGGAACACGCCGTTCCAGCCGATGCCGGTGGCGCCGTAGATCGCGAGCAGCGCCATGATCGGCAGACTCGGCGTGGCGGGCGTGAGCCAGGGCATCAGCAGGCCGCAGACGGCCATCGCGAGCGCGAGGCCGAACAGCGTGCCGCGCGCGTCGCCGCGCCGATCGGCGACCACGCCCCACAGCACCCGGCCGGCGACGCCGCCGAACTGCGCCGCGGCCAGACCGGTGCCGGCCGCGACCAGCTCCCAATTCAGATCGTGGCTCAGGAAGCTGACGGCGTAGGAGCCGAGGCAGACCTGCACCGCCGAGAACACCAGCGAACACAGCGCGAGCCCGCGCAGGGTCGGGTGGGCCCAGACGACGCGCATCGGCTGCGTCATGCGCGAGAGCGTCGGCAGCGGTGCGGCGGGATTGCGCAGCGCGTCGAGTTCGCGCCGCAGCACCTCGGCGAGCAGCGCGCCCAGCACGCACAGCAGCGCGATCTGCGCGAGCGCCCAGACCGGGCCGGCCGCGACCAGCACGCCCGGCACCAGCAGCCCGGCGATCGCGCCGCCGGCCGGCACGCCGGTCTGCTTGACCGAGAACACCAGCGAATAGCGCTCGGGCGGCGTCGTGCGCGCGAGGATCTCCGAGCTCGCCGGCGTGATCGGCCCGTAGCCGACGCCGACCAGCAGCGCGCCGAGCGCGGCGACCGGCACGCTGGCGACCGCGATCAGCAGGATGCCGAGCGCGGTGATCAGCAGCGCGACCTGGCTGGTGCGGATCGGCCCCCAGCGCTTGATCAAGACGGCACCCCACTGGCTCGAGGCCATCGCCGCAAGGTAGATCAACGCGATGTACAGGCCGACCGCGACGGCGCCGACGTGCAGCCGCGCCAGCAGCGCCGGCGCGGCCGCGGCCGGCGCGATCGTCGCGGCCGATGCGGCGGCCTGGACCAGCAGCGTCAGCGGCAGGGTCCAGAGCGTCGGCCGCGTGGCCTCAGCGTGGGTGGCCAGGGCGGCTCCTCACGGCGCGACGGTGTTGCCGGTCGTCTTGTAGATCGACTGCAGCAAGTCCTTGCTGATCCGGTCGGCGACGGCCGCGTGCGACGTGAACATCGCCTTCTTCCAGGCGTCGTGCTCGGCCGGCGTCAGCGTCAAGACCTGCAGGCGGTCGATCTTGCGCAGCGCCGCGAGCACGTCCTCGCCCTGCTTCTTCGCCAGCGCGTTCTCGTAGAGCGCGGATTTGGCGACCGCGTCGTCGAGGATGGCGCGGATGTCGGGCGGCAGGCCGTCCCAGAACTTCTTGTTCGTCACGACGACGTAGCCGACATAGCCGTGGTTGGACAGCGTCAGGTACTTCTGCACCTCGTAGAGCCTGAACTCGTTGAAGGTCGTGACCGGATTCTCGCCGCCGTCGACCAGACCCGTCTGCATCGAGGTGTAGATGTCGTTGGCCGCGAGCACCTGCGGGATCGCCGAGAGCGAGCGCATCTCGGCGTCCAGCACCTTGGAGCCGAAGATGCGCATCTTGAGGCCCTTGAAGTCCTCGGGCGTCTTCAGCGGCCTGTTCGCGCTCATCTGCTTGAAGCCGTTGTCCCAGAACGCGAGGCCCTTCAGGCCCTTGGGCTCGAGCTGCGCGAGCAGCCGCTTGCCGATCGGGCCTTCGGTGACGAGGTGGACCTGGTCGTCGTTGTCGAACAGGTACGGCAGGTCGAAGACCTCGAAGTCGCGCAGCCCCATGCTGCTGAACTTGCCGGGTGCGGGCGAGACCATCTGGACCGCGCCGAGCTGCAGCGCCTCGAGCTCTTCCTTGTCCTTGTAGAGCGTGCTGTTCGAGTAGACCTCGACCTTCACGCGGCCGTGCGTGTTCTCCTCGGCGAGCTTCTTGAAGTACTCGGCCGCGAGGTGCTTGGGCGACATCGTGGTGCTGACGTGGCTGAACTTGATCACGATCGGCGCTTGTTGCGCGGCCGCGAAGCCGCTGAGCGCGACAGCCGCGGCGGCGATGAGGCCACGGCGCGTGAGTTGTTCGAACATCGACGTCTCCTGGTCTTGGTTGGGCGAGGGCGCGCGCTCAGACGGCGTGGCCGGTGTCGTGCCCGACCGGGTGTTCGACGCCCGGCGGCCCGGCGATCACGCCGAGCGCGCGCAGCTTCGCGATCGCGGCGGCGTCGAAGCCTGCGTCGCGCAGCACCGCGTCGGTGTGCTCGCCCATGCTCGGGGCCGCGCGCTGCGGAAGCTCCACGCCGCTGACGCGGATCGGGTTCGCGATCATGCGCGCGTTGCGGCCATCCGGATAGGCGTAGTCGACGACCCCGTCGCGCTCATGGACGAAGGGGTTCTCCAGCGCCTGCGCGACGTCGAACACCGGCGAGACGGGCACCTTGCCGGCAAGGCGCTCGATCCACGCGGCCGTCGGCGCCTGCATCAGCGCGTCGTCGAGCAAGGTCGTGACGCGGTCGCGGTGTTTCAGGCGCGCCGCGAAGTTCGCGAGTTCCGGGTCGGTGATCCATTCCGGGTGGCCGAGCGCGTGCGCGAGCAGCGGCCAGAACTTTTCCTTGTTGCACATCACGAAGAGCCAGCCGTCCTGGGTCCGGTAGAGCTGGCTCGGCACCAGGCTCGGGTGGCCGCTGCGTGCGGTGCGGCCGGTCACGGCGCCGGCGTTCAGGTACCAGGTGCCGGGGTAGTTCAGGTTGTGCAGCGCGACGTCGAACAGCGAGGTGTCCATGTCGGCGCCGAGGCCGGTCTCGCGGGCCTTGATCACGCCGGCGAGCAGGCCGAGCGCGGCGGCCAAGCCCGTCATCAGGTCGACGATCGACAGGCCGTAGCGCGTCGGCGGGCCGTCGGGCTCGCCGGTCAGCGTCAGGTGGCCGGCCTCGGCCTGCATCAGGTAGTCGTAGCCGGGCCAGGCGGTGCGCGAGCCGTCGCGGCCATAGGCCGACAGGTGGGCACAGACGATGCGCGGGTTCGCGTCCTTCAAGGCCGCGTGCGTGAGGCCGAGTTTCACCGGCAGGTCGCCGCGCAGGTTGTCGAGCACCGCGTCGGCGCTCGCGACGAGTTGGCGGAACACGGCCTGGCCTTGCGGGTGCTTCAGGTCCAGCGTCAGGCTCTTCTTGTTGCGGTTGAAGGTCTGATAGAAGTGGCTGTCGTCGGTACCGAAGAAGTGCGGGCCGACGTGCCGGCCGACGTCGCCGCCGTCCTTGTGGTTCTCGATCTTGATGACCTCGGCGCCGAGGTCGGCCAGGTAGGAGGTGCCGAACGGCCCGGCGCCGTATTGCTCGACGGCGAGCACGCGCAGGCCGGACAGGGGGAGTTGGTCGGTGGTCATCGTGGGTCTCGGGTGAAGCGGGTCAGGTGAATGAGTGGGGCGCCCGCGCGAGCAGGTCTTCGAGCGTCGCGACCGAGGCGAGATCGGCCAGGCCGAGCACGCTGTCGCAGACGGCCTGGGCGTGCGCGCGCGGGAAGTGCAGCGTCGCGTTGCCGAAGAATTTATCGACGACGTCGGCGTTCGTCAGCGGCCGCTCGGCGTGGCCGCGGTTGATCGCCTCGCGGTGCGTCAGCACGCGGCCGTCGGAAAGCGTCACGCGCAGCTCGCCGGTGTAGTGGCGCGGAAAGGTCGACTCGGGGTCGGTCGCGTAGCCGACGCGGTCCATCAGCGCGAGCGCTTGCGGGTCGGTGTAGGCCGCGGGGCTCAGGTCCTGCAGCCCGAGCCGGCCGCGCAGCAGGCCGCTCGCGATCGCATAGGGCAGGCTGAACTTCGCGTCGTAGTCGCTGGCCGGCCGGCGCTTGGCTGCCAGCGGCTCGCACACCGCCTGCACCACCCCGGCGGGCATCGCCACTTCGACACTGCGGATGCGCCGGGCATCGACGCCCTGCTGGCGCAGTGCGATCGCGGCGTCCGCGCTGGCATGCACGAAGTGGCACATCGGAAAAGGCTTCACTG
>DASYCA010000359.1:0-29427 GCA_036500445.1 Burkholderiaceae bacterium
GTACACGCGGCGCCTGGCGCGCGGGCAACGCGCCGCACACGCCCGCCAGCTGGCTGTGCAAGCGCCCCATCGCCGCCGCGTGCGCGCCGCCTTTGTTCCACGTCCACAGTGAAGAACCGACGCGCGCAAGCGAGCGCCCACTGCGCTCATAGAATGCGTCCGGCTGGCGCGCCGCCTCGTCGAACAGCTGCTGCGCGGCTCGCTCGATCGGTGCCTCGTCCTGGGGCGCGAGTTCGACGAGCGCGTTGACGTAGCTCGCGCCCCATTGCAAGCGCGTCGCCGGGCCCACGCTGGTCTCGAAGGCCTCGCGGTACCAGCGCAGCGCCCCGGCCGTGTCGCCGCGTCGCTTCGCGTTGCCGGCCAGTTCGGACATCAGGTAGTACGGCGAATGGCTTTTCGAGAGGTTCGCCTGCAGCAGTGCGTCCGATTCGGTGCCGAGCCCGGCCTCGCCGAGCAGGTAGGCGGCCGCCGTGATCACGGCCTGGCGCTCGTAGCCGTCGGTGATTTCGCGGTCGGCGCGGGCGGCCTGGGCGCGGATGTCGGCAAGCAGCGGCTCCGGCAGCGCGACGGCAGTCTCGCGCTTCGCCGCGTCGATGCGCGCCAGATCGACCTGCGCGATCAGCGCCTGCATCCGATCGGCCCGCGACAGCGCGGTGTCGGCCTCGAAGCGTTTCAACGCGGTGTCGAAGGCATTCACCAGGGCCGCGCGGGGCGGCGTGCGCGGCGCGCTCAGCGCCCGCACGATCTCGGGCGCCGCGTTCGTCAGCAGATCCAGGTGGACGTGCGACGCCGCTTCATCGCCGAGCAGGGCCAACACGGCCGCCTGCGTGCCGGCGTCCGGGTGGGCAGGGGTCTTCGCATCGGCCGCCGCGAGCGCCATCAGGCGCAGCCGCGTCGCGATCTCGCCTTGACCCGCCGGGCAGGCGTCGGCCAGCCGCTTCAGCAGCATCGGCACGCGGGCCTTCGGCACGAGCTGCTGCTCGTCGGTGTCCCACGAATAGAACGCGAGCAGGCGCCAGTCGTTCGCCGCCAGTGCCTTCGGCTCGGCGAGCGCCTGGGCCAGCACCGCCTTGGCCGGCCGCTGCGCGTTCATGCCCAGTGTCAGCAACTGCGTGTAGCGCACGCCCTCGACCTCGCCCGGCAGCCGCGTGATCTCGGTGCCTTGCGGGTTGAACAACACCATCGTCGGGTAGCCGCTGACCTTGAAGCGCGCGCCGAGCTTTTGCGCGCCGGGGCTGTCGCCGTCGACGTAGACCGGCACGAAGGCGCGCGAGCGCTCGATGAAATCCTGGCGGTTGAACAGCGTCGCCTTGACCTGGTTGCAGGGCGGGCACCACTTGGCGCCCCAGTACACGAACACCGGTTTCGTGTCGGCCTTGGCGCGCGCGAACGCGGCGTCGACCTCGGCGTCGTTGGCGGCGTGGACCCAGGCGATCCCGTCGCCGTGCGCCGCGCCCGGTGCCGAAGCCGCCGGCAGCGCGGCGAGGGGCACGGCGGCTCCCACGGGCATCGCCTCCGGCGACTTCGAACAGCCCGCGATCAGCGCGGCGGTGGCGACGAACGCGAGAGTCAGCGGCTTCATGCCGCCAGCATACGCGCGAAGCAGGCGATGATGCGCGGGTTCGCCGCCGAAAGCCCCGCATGCCCCAACCCTATCCGCACCTGCTCGCGCCGCTGGACCTGGGCTTCACGACGCTGAAGAACCGGGTGCTGATGGGCAGCATGCACACCGGGCTCGAAGACGGCCGCCGGCACTTCGCCGCCGCGGCCGCATTCTTCGCCGAGCGCGCGCGCGGCGGCGTCGGGCTGATCGTGACCGGCGGCTTCGCGCCCAACATCGAGGGCTGGGCCAAGCCCTTTGCCGGCACGCTCGCGACCCGCGCCGCCGCGGGGCGCCACCGCCAGATCACCGGCGCGGTCCACGCCGAGGGCGGCAAGATCGCGCTGCAGATCCTGCACACCGGGCGCTACGGCTACTCGCCGTTCTGCGTCGCGCCGTCGCGCCTCCAGAGCCCGATCTCGCCGTTCACGCCGCGCGAACTGAGCGCGGCGGGCATCGAGCGCCAGATCGCCGCGTTCGTGCGCTGCGCCACGCTCGCGCGCGAGGCCGGCTACGACGGCGTCGAAGTGATGGGCAGCGAGGGCTATCTGATCAACCAATTCCTCGTCACCCACACCAATCACCGCACCGACGCCTGGGGCGGCGCCTATGAAAACCGGATGCGGCTGGCGATCGAGATCGTGCGCCGGGTGCGCGAGGCGGTCGGGCCGGATTTCATTTTGATCTACCGCCTGTCGATGCTCGACCTGATCCCCGACGGCAGCAGCTGGGACGAGGTCGTGCTGCTCGCGAAGGCGGTCGAGCGCGCCGGGGCGACGATTCTGAACACCGGCATCGGCTGGCACGAGGCACGCATCCCGACGATCGCGACCAGCGTGCCGCGCGGCGCGTTCGGCTGGGTCACGCAGAAGATGCGCAAGGAGCTGCGCGCCGCGGGCCTGGCCATTCCGCTCGTCACCAGCAACCGCATCAACATGCCCGAGGTCGCCGAGGCGCTGCTCGCCGAAGGCTGCGCCGACCTCGTCAGCATGGCGCGGCCGCTGCTCGCCGACCCGGAGTTCGTCAACAAGGCAGCGAGCCACCGGCGCGACGAGATCAACACGTGCATCGCCTGCAACCAGGCCTGCCTGGACCACACCTTCAAGTCGCAGCTCGCGTCCTGCCTGGTCAATCCCCGAGCCGGCCACGAGACCACGTTGACATTGAAACCGGTGCGTACAAGCAAGCGCATCGCGGTCGTCGGCGCCGGGCCGGCCGGCCTCGCGACCGCGACGGCGCTGGCCGAGCGCGGCCACGAGGTCCACCTGTTCGAGGCCGCGTCGCAGATCGGCGGGCAGTTCAACATGGCCCGACGCGTGCCGGGCAAGGAAGAGTTCGGCGAGACGCTGCGCTACTTCACGCGCCGGATCGCGATCACCGGCGTGCACCTGCACCTCGCGCAGCGCGTCAGCGCGGCCGAGCTGATCGCGCGCCGGTTCGACGAGGTCGTGCTCGCGACCGGCGTGCTGCCGCGCCTGCCGAACATTCCCGGCGCCGACGGGCCGAACGTGCTGAGCTACGTGGACGTGCTGCTGCACGGCGCGCCGGTCGGCGAGCGGGTGGCGATCATCGGCGCCGGCGGGATCGGCTTCGACGTCGCCGAGTTCCTCGTCACCGCGCCCGGCGCGTCGCCGGCGCTGAACCTGCACGAGTGGCTGGCCGAATGGGGCGTGACCGACCCGGCCCGCGTGCGCGGCGGCGTCCAGGCCGCGCGCCCGGCGCGGCCGGCGCGCCGTGTCACGCTGCTGCAGCGCAAGGCCGGCAAGCTCGGCAAGGGCTTGGGCAAGACGACGGGATGGATCCACCGCGCGGCGTTGCAGATGAAACAGGTCGAGATGATCGGTGGCGTGAACTACGAGCGCATCGGCCCGCAGGGCGTGTTCGTCACCTATGGCGACCGGCGCGCCGACGGCCAGGTGATCGAGTGCGACACGGTCGTGCTCTGCGCCGGCCAGGAGCCGCTGCGCGAGCTGCTCGCGCCGCTGAAGGCCGCCGGCGTGAAGACGCACCTGATCGGCGGCGCCGACGAGGCCGCGGAACTCGACGCGAAGCGCGCGATCGACCAGGGCACGCGGCTGGCCGCCGCGCTTTGAGCCCTCGCCGCGCTGGCCGCGCTAGCCGCGCTAGCATTTGCGCCTGACCTTTTCACTGGCGCCTTTCACATTCCCGGAGCTCCTCGCGATGAAGTACAAGACGATGACCGCCCTGCTGCTCGCCCTCGCCGCGGTCGCGGCCCATGCGGCCGACGAGCCCAAGCAGCTCAACATCTACAACTGGTCGGACTACATCGCCGACGACACGGTCAAGAATTTCGAGAAAGAGACCGGCATCAAGGTCGTCTACGACACCTACGACAGCAACGAGGTGCTGCAGGCCAAGCTGATCGCCGGCCGCAGCGGCTACGACATCGTCGTGCCGAGCTCGCATTTCGCGAAGGGCTACATCGACGGCGGCCTGCTGCAAAAGCTCGACAAATCCAGGCTGACGAACTGGGGCAATCTCGACAAGGGCCTGCTCGGGCAGCTCGCGAACGTCGACCCCGCCAACCAGTACCTCGTCGACTGGCTCTGGGGCTATGTGACGGTGGGCATCAACACCGCGAAGGTCAAGGCCGCGCTCGCTGCATCCCCCACCCCGCTGCCGATGCCCGACAACGCCTGGAGCCTGATCTTCGACCCGAAGTACGCATCGAAACTGAAATCCTGCGGCATCAACTACCTGGACTCCGCCTCCGAGGTGCTGCCGGTCGCGATGCTGTATGTCGGCAAGCCGGCCTACAGCAAGAACCCGGCCGACTACGACGCGGCCGCGAAGATGCTGAAGACGGTGCGGCCCTTCGTGACGCGTTTTTCATCGGGCGGCTACATCAACGACCTCGCGAGCGGCTCGCTGTGCGCGGTGATGGGCTATTCGGGCGACATCAACATCGCCCGCGCCCGCGCGATCGAGCTGAACCCGAAGGCGCCGCCCGCGATCGAGGCGCTGATCCCGAAGGGCGGCGCGACGCTGTTCTTCGACACGATGGCGATCCCGAAGGACGCGCCGCACCCGAACAACGCGCTGCTGTGGATCAACTACATCCTGCGCCCCGAGGTCGCCGCGTCGCTGACGAACAAGGTGTTCTACGCGAACCCGAACGCGGCCTCGCTGAAGTCCGTCACGAAGGACGTGGCCGAGAACAAGACGGTGTTTCTCAGCGACGCGGACAAGCAGCGCCTGACGCCGCCGGACGCCCTGCCGCAGGACGTGAAGCGGGTCCAGACGCGGATCTTCACCGGCTTCAAGGCGGAGTAGTGAGCACGGCGGCACTGCGCGCCCCGCTCGTCGCGGCGGCGCTCACACTGGCGTCGCTCGGCGCCGCGGCGCAGCCGGATTGCGGCGCGGCGGCGTCCCCCGAGTGCTTCTTCGCGTTCACACTGCCGGGGGCGCCGGGCCAGGTGCCGCGGGGTCAGATGCACTACTACGCTTCGCGCGTGCCCGAGGCGCCGGGGCACGGCGCCGCACCGACCTCGGTGCTGATCGCGCTGCATGGCCACTCGCGCGACGCGAACAAGACCTTCGATGCCGCGCTGCTCGCGGCGCGGCGCGCGGGCACGCTGGAGCACACGCTGATCGTTGCGCCGCTGTTCCAGGTCGCCGCGCGCGCGGCGGCCAAGTGCGAGACGGCCGGCGTGCCGCCGGCGCAGCCCGGCGACCTGCTCTGGAGCTGCGGGTCGTGGGCCGCCGGTGCCGAGGCCGATGGAGGCCGGGGCCCGGGTTCGTTCGCCGCGATGGACGCGCTCGTCGGCGAGTTGCTGCAGCAGTGGCCCAGCCTGCACGCCGTCACCATCGCCGGCTTCTCGGCCGGCGCGCAGTTCACGCAGCGCTACGTCGGTTTCGCGGCGCCGCCGCCGGCCGGCGTGAGCCTGCGCTACGTCGTCGCCGACCCGGGCAGCTGGTTGTACTTCGACGCGGCACGCGTGCTGCCGGTCGGGGCGTCGCGCTGCCCGGCGGTGAACCGCTGGAAGTACGGCACCGAAGGCCTGCCCGCGACGCTCGGCGCCGACGCCGCGCAGGCACGCGCCCGCTACGCCGAGGCCGACATCAGCTACCTCGAAGGCGAACTCGACGACAGCGACGCGCGCGGCACCGCGTACCGGGTGCTGGACAAGTCCTGCGCGGCGAACGCGCAAGGGCTGTTTCGACTGCAGCGCGGCGAGGCCTATGCGGCCTATGACCGCAAATCGCTCGCGCCGGCGAAGCGGCGCCAGGTCGCGATCGCGCCGGGCTGCGCGCACGACGTCGCATGCGTGTTTCCGTCCGACCCCGGGCGGGCGGCGCTGTTCGGCCCGCCTTGAGGCGGGCGGTGCGGCCGGCCGAGCCGCCTCACTCGACCTTCACGCCCTTCCAGAACGCGACCCGGCCCTTGATGTTGGCGGCCGCCTCGCTCGGCTCCGGGTAGTACCAGACCGCGTTCTCGTTCATCTCGCCGTTGACGAACAGGCTGTAGTAGTAGGCCTGGCCCTTCCAGACGCAGCTGCTGCGGTGGTTGCTGAAGCTCGTGTACTCGCGCTTCAGGCTCGCTTCGGGGAAATAGTGGTTGCCTTCGACGATCACGATGTCGTCGCTTTCGGCGATCGTCACGCCGTTCCAGGTCGCTTTCATGCGCGCTCCTTTTTCAATTTCCGGATCATGACGCATAGCGCCCGAGCGCGCTGCGCAGCCGCGCCTTGACCGCCACGGCGAGGGCCTTGTCGCCGGCCACGACGACGCTGTCGCCGTGGCGCAGGATGTCCATCGTCAGCTCGGTCGGATCGCTGTAGGGCAGCTGCAGCTCGTAGCGGCCCGTGCCCGGCGGGTCGCCGGGCGCCACGTCCAGCCAGCGCGCCTTCTGGTGCGGATGCCATTCCTCGTTCGCGACCCATTGCGCGGCGTCGGCGTTGAAGACCAGCGTCGCCCATTTGACCTTTGCGCCGCCGCCGCCGTAGATGCCGTAGCCGGCGTCGAGCTCGGCCTCGAGCTCGCGCAGCGCGACCTGCTTCGCCTTCGCCTCGAGCAGCCCGGCCTCTCGCACCGCGTCGAGCGCGAAGCGGCGCAGCGCGTTGCTCGCATGGCACCAGGCGTCCAGGTACCAGGTGTTGCGGTAGTTCACGAGCCGCTGCGGCGAGACCTCGCGCTCGCTGGTGCTGCGGTCGCTGCGCTTGAAATAGCGCAGGTGCAGGCGCCGGCGCTGCATCAGCGCGCTGCCGATCAGCTCGAAATGCCGGCTCGGCACGCGCCGCCGCGCGGTGCCGATGACCTTGACGCGGCGCATCAGCTCGCGCGCCGCGCTCGCGTCGGTGCCGAGCATGCCTTGCAGCCTCTCCATCAGCGGCTGCAGGTGGCGCGCCAGCACGCCGTCGTCGTCCAGCCCGGCGAGCAGCTGGTGCATCGTCAGCAGCGCGTGGATCTCGTTTTCGCTGAACCACAGCCCCGGCAGCTCGTGGCGCGCCGCGCTCGAGTTCGAGGCCGGCGCGGCGAAGCGGTAGCCGTTGTCGAACGCGTCGTAGACGATCGGCGCGCTGAGCCGGTCGCGCAGGTATTGCAGATCGCGCTTCAAGGTCGCGGGCGAGACGTCGAGCTCCTCGCGCAGCGCCGCGAAGCTGACGCTGCCGCGGCTGCGCAGCAGCAGTTCGATCTTGTAGAAGCGTTCGGTTCGGTCCATGGCTCGTCAGGGGTGGCTCATTCAGATGGCTCACCCGGTGAGCCTGTGGCGCAAAGCATACCGCCTCGAGCGGATCGTCGGGTGGCTCACGTGATGAGCCAGCGGGCCGCGACACTGGCTTCATCGCTGCAACGGTTGCGGCGCATCCCACCGGAGCCCTCCATGACCTTGCTGACCCGCCTCGAAACGAAAATCGCCGACCGCCAACTTCGCCTCCTCGACGACGCGCCCGCGCTGACGGCGCACGAGCAGCTCGGCTTCGAGCTCGGCTGGGACTACGCCCACTACCGCGTCGGCCTGCCCGCGCCGTACGCGCAGGAAGGCTCGCCGCTGCGCGACGGGCTGCGCGCCGGCGAGGCGACCTTCGGCGTGAGGACGCTGGCCGCGAACCGGCACGTGCGCAAGTGGCTGCAGCTGCGGCTGCATGCGTGGCTGCGCGGGCGCAGCGTCGAGGCGGTCCAGGTCACGCCGAACTACCTGCAGCAGATCGACGCCAGCCACTGCCCGATCACGCGCGCCGCGCTGTCCAGTGCGACGCTCGAATCGACCGACGCGTCGATCGACCGCGTGCGCAACGACGCGGGCTACGCGGCCGGCAACCTCGCGGTGATGAGCACCAAGGCGAACCACGCGAAGGGCGCGCACGACTTCCGCAGTGCGCTGCACTGCGTGCAGAAGATCGAAGCCGGCCAGCTGCCGGGCCTGAACGGCCTGACGGCCGCGCAGTGGGCGCGTGTCGCGGTGCTGTGCAGCTTCGTCGAGCCGCTCGCGCACGAGGAGGCGGCCGCGCTGCCGCTGCTGGTGCTGCCGCCGAACCGGCTGCGGCTGTTCAACCCGGTCCAGGCGCTGCAGGCCTTCGTCAGCCGCCAGTTGCTGAGCCCGGGCTGGAGCCAGCGCATCAGCCGCTTCGAGGACCTGCTGCCCGGCAAGGCGGTAAAGCGCGATTTCCAGCGCTTCTTCATGGCGCTGCTGCCGCGCGTCATCGAAGGCGCGAAGCTGTACCAGGAGCAGACGGCGCGCTGGGCGGTCGAGGACGCCTGGCGCACGCCGCTGGTGCAGCAGCGCTGGGCCCAGTTCGCGCGCCAGCTCGATGCCGCGCAGTGCGAGGCGCTGGTCGTGAAGGCGGCGGCGCGCCGCCTGGGGCCCGGCACGCTGGTGCCGCACGCCGAGGCCGGTGCGACCGACGGCTGGAACCTCGAGACGCGCGGCTACGTGCCGCACGGGCGCCCCGGCAGCCTGCACGCCGCCCCTCATTGAGCGGCGTCCGCCAGCGCGCGGTGCACCAGCGCCGCGAGCTCTTCGAAGCTGTTCTGCTTTTGCAGCAGGTAGCGGATGCCGAGCCGCCGGGCGCCGGCGCGCAGCTCGTCGGAGAGGTAGCCCGAGCTGATCGCGATCGGCAGCTCGGGCCGGATGCGGGCGAGTTCGGCGGCGAATTCGAGCCCGGAAAAGTCGGGCATGTTGAAGTCGGTCACGACGAGGTCGAACGCGCGCGGGGTTTCGGCGAAGGCCGCCAGGCCCTGCTTCGCGTCCTGGCAGATCGTCACGCGGTAGCCGGCGCGCTGCAGCAGCTGCTCGACCATCAGCGCCACGACCTCGTCGTCGTCCACGTACATCACGTGCTGGCCGCGGCCGCGCATCACGCGGGCCTCGGCCTCGTCCAGCGTGCCGACCTGGGACGGGCGTTGCGTGGCCGGCAGGATCACGTGGAAGGTGGTGCCACGGCCCGGCGCGGTGTCGACCGCGACGCCGCCCAGATGCGTCTTGACGATGCCGTGCACGACCGACAGGCCCAGGCCGGTGCCCTGCCCGACCGCCTTGGTCGTGAAGAACGGTTCGAAGATGCGTTGCCGCGTCGCCGCGTCCATGCCCACGCCGGTGTCGCTGACCCACAGATAGGCATAGCGCCCGGCGGGCATGCCGGTGACCGGGCCCGTGTCGCGCTCGCCCAGGTCCAGCTCCTTCAGGCCGACGACGATGCGGCCGGTGCTGGAATTCAGCGCGTGCCACGCGTTGGTGCCGAGGTTCATCAGCAGTTGCTGCATCTGGGTCGCGTCGGCATTCACGTACAGCGGCGATTCGTTGATCTCGGTGAGCAGCTCCACGCGCGCCGGCAGGGTCGAACGCAGCAGGTCCAGCGTGTCCTCGATGAGCGGCTGCAGCGCCTGCGTCACGAGTTGCTGCGGCTCGTTGCGGCTGAAGGTCAGGATCTTCTGCACCAGGCTGCGTGCGCGCTGGCTCGCGCGGCTGATCTGCTCGAGGTTCACGCGCGCCGCGTGCGCGGCGTCGAGCTCCTGCAGTGCGATCTCGACGTTGCCGATGATCGCGCCGAGCACGTTGTTGAAATCGTGGGCGATGCCGCCGGCCAGCGTGCCGATCGAATCCATCTTCTGCGATTCGCGCAAGTGCTCTTCGAGGACGTACCGGTCGGTGACGTCGCTGAACACCAGCACCGCGCCGGTGATGGCCCCTGCCAGGTCGCGGATCGGCGCCGCGCTGTCGGCGATCTGGCGCTCGCGGCCGTTGCGGGCGACCAGCACCGTGTGGTTGGCCAGGCCCACCGTCACGCCCTGGGCGAGCACCCGTTGGACCGGGTCGGCGGCCGCCTCGCGGGTCTGGCCGTTGAGGATGCGAAAGACCTCGGTCAGCGGCCGGCCGATCGCTGCGCCGGCCGGCCAGCCCGTCAGCGCCTCGGCGGTCGGGTTCAGCCGCGTGACCTGCCCATGCGCGTCGGTCGCGATCACCGCGTCGCCGATCGACTGCAGCGTCGTCGACAGGCTCTCCTCGCTGCTGCGCAGCGCGCTCTCGATCTGCTTGCGCTCGGTGGTCGATGTTGGTGCCGGCGATGCGGACCGGCCGGCCCTGCGGGTCGGCCTCGACCACCTTGCCGCGCGCCAGCACCCAGACCCAGTGGCCGTCGTGATGGCGCAGCCGGTACTCGACCTGCTTGACGCCGTCGCCCGGCCGCAGCCGCGTGACCTCGCGCAGCCGGGCGGTGTCGTCGGGGTGAACCTGCTGCAGCCAGTTGCGCCCGGAGATCGTCAGGGCGTTGGCCTCGTGGCCGACCATCGCGCACCAGCGCGCGTCGATCTCGATGGTTCGTTCGACGACGTGCCAGACCCACAGCGAAAGATCCGCCGCATCGACGATGCGCTCGACGCGCTCGAGCTCGGCGACCCGCTGCTGGCGCAGCACCGAGACTTCGTCGGTCAGCCGCCGGCGCAGGCGTTGCGCGCGCGCCAGCGCCGCCGCGCCCGCGCCGGCGACGAACAGCCAGGCCGCGGCGCAAAAGCCGGTCGCGAGCGTCCAGTCGATGTAGGCGGCCGGCACGCTTCGGCTGACGGCGATCAGCAGTGGCCCGGCCAGCGTCAGGCCCGCGGGATGCAGGTAGCGGAACGCGACGATGCGCTCGCCGCTGATCGCCGAGGGCCCTTCGACGACCGCGTCCCGCCGGCCCAGCGCCAGGTAACGGCTCAGCAGCGCGCCGGGCGCTTTGCCGAGATCGGTGCCGATGGAGAAACCGTCCGACTGGCTGGAGGCGACCACGATGCCGTCGGTGTGCATCAGGAACGCGTGCATGTCGGGTGCGTACAAGGCCGAGGGCAGCGTCGTGATCAGGTAGCCGATGTCGAGCACCGCCGTCACGACACCGGCGAAGGCCCCGTCCGCCGACTGCCGCGCCCGCAGCACGCTGACCGACCACGTGCCGTTCGCGGCCTGGATCGGCTTGCAGGTGTACAGCGTTCCGGCGTCGGGGTGCTCGCGGGCCTGGGTGAAGCAGGCTTGCCGGGCCGGCTCGATGCCGGCCAGGCGCTCGTTGCTCGCCGCCTGCACGCGGCCGTCGGCGTTCAGGATCTGCAGGCCGCGCACCGCGACCGAGGCCTCGTCCAGCATGTGCAGCCGCCGAGCCGCCGCCGCGGCGGCGTCCGGATCGGACAGCGTCTGCGGCGCGGCCTCGGCGAGCTGCAAGACGCGGTCGACGTTGTTCAGCAGCAGCTCCAGGTTCTGGCTCAGGCTGCGCGCCTGGCTCCGCAGCCGCTCCTGCTGGACCCGATCGGTGGCGGTGTGTTCACCCCAACGCCAGACTGCCAGCGCCGCGCCCAGCCCCAGCAAGGCCGCGAACAAGAGGGCCCACTCCGTGACCTGACGACGACTCGCGATACGCGCTGACTGGAACATGGACGGCGCCGGCCCGCGCGCATCGTGCCCGCCGGTGAAGTGAATTCACAAAGTCTAGACAAGCACGGTGAATCGACCGTTGCGTTTCCACGCCTCAGACGTCCGAATGTCACTCCGCAGGGATCGCGACAACAATTGTTGTCAGTTGGAGAGCCTAGCCGCGCACCGCGTCCGGCAATTCGATCTTGACCTCGAGCACCTCGAGGTTGTCCTGGCGTTCCAGATGGACCTTGATGTCGTCCGGGTCGATGGACACGTACTTGGAGATCACCGCGACCAGCTCGCGCTGCAGCGCCGGCAGGTAGTCGGGCCGGCTCGCGCCGCGGCCGCTGCGCTCGTGCGCGAGGATGATCTGCAGGCGCTCCTTCGCGACGCTCGCGGTCTTCTTCTTTTCGCCGAGCAGAAAGGACAGGAAAGACATCATGCGTTACCTCCCGCCGAACACGCGCTTGAAGAAGCTCGGGCGCTCGGCCTCGATGAAGCGCAGCGGGCGGCTCTCGCCGAGGAAGCGGCGCACGACGTCCTTGTAGCCTTCGGAGACGTCGGTGCCTTTCATGTGAATGGCCGGCACGCCCTGGTTCGAGGCATCGAGCACCGTCTCGGACTCCGGGATCACGCCGATCAGCTCGATGCGCAGGATCTCCTTGATGTCGTCCAGCGACAGCATCTGCCCGCCCTGCACCCGGTTCGGGTTGTAGCGCGTGATCAACAGGTGCTCCTTGATCGGCTCCTTGCCCTCGATCGCGCGCCGGGTCTTGGACGACAGCATCCCGAGGATGCGGTCGGAGTCGCGCACCGACGAGACCTCGGGGTTGGTCACGACCAGCGCCTCGTCGGCGAAGTGCATCGCCATCAGCGCGCCGGTCTCGATGCCGGCCGGCGAGTCGCAGACGATGTACTCGAAGCCCATCGCGGCGAGGTCGGTCAGAACCTTCTCGACGCCGTCCTGCGTCAGCGCGTCCTTGTCGCGCGTTTGCGAGGCGGCGAGCACGAACAGGTTCTCGCACTGCTTGTCCTTGATCAGCGCCTGGTTCAGGTTCGCCTCGCCCTGGATCACGTTGATCAGGTCGTAGACGACGCGGCGCTCGCAGCCCATGATGAGGTCCAGGTTGCGCAGGCCGACGTCGAAGTCGATCACCGCGGTCTTGTGCCCTCGCAGCGCGAGGCCGGAGGCAAAGCTGGCGCTGGTGGTGGTCTTGCCAACACCTCCCTTGCCGGAGGTCACCACGACGATCTTGGCCATCGATTCAGGTCCTTTCAGGAGCGATTCAGTCAATCTGTCAATCAATCGGTTTTCAAAGGTTCGACGAGCAGCTTCTCGAGCTCGAGCCGCACCTGGGCCGGCTTGCCCAGCACATTGGCGGAGAGCTCGGTGTCGGTCGTGCGGTAGATCCCGGCGATCGAGATCAGCTGCGGCTGCATGCAGGTCGTGAAGATGCGGGCGCTGGTGTCGCCGAGCGCGCCGGCGAGCGCGCGCCCGCGCAGCGGGCCGTAGACGTGGACGTTGCCGTCGGCGATCACCTCGGCGCCGTGGCTGACGGCGCCGAGCACGACCAGGTCGGCGCCCTTGGCGTAGACGCGCTGGCCCGAGCGCAGCGGCTTGTCGACGATCAAGGTCGGGCGCGGGTCGGCGGGCAGCTCGATGACGGTGTCGCGCGGGGCCGGCGCTTCGGTGGCCGCAGCCGGCTCGGTGGGCGCGGAGGCGACGGCGGGTGCGGACGCGCGCGGCGGCGCGGGCATGGTCGCTTCGCTCAGGCCGGCGGCGAGCGCGGCCGCCATCTGCGCCGCATTGCCGCCGCGCGCCGCGACCGGCAGCATCTTGTGCTCGCGCAGCAACTGCACGAGCGCCTCGAAATCCACCGCGTCGGCCGCCTCGTGAACCTCGGAGAGGTCGATCGCGACCGGGTCCTGGTCGAACAGGCCCGGGGCGTCGCCGAAACGCTCGGCCATCGCTTGCGACAGCAAGCCGACGTCCGTGGTCTTCACCACCACCGCCACCAGCGACAGGCTGGCGCTTTTCAGCTCAAACGAAGACGACGATGCGTTCGGAACGACGGCCATGAACTCGCACAACAGCAAAGTGTGCGAGTTTACCGGTTAGCCGTCGTTATTGATTCAGCAAGAGTGATGCAATGATGCCCGTCGCGATCGCGACCATCACGTAGTCGCCGCCGACCTGGACCCACTGATAGCCGCGCGGCGGCTGGTTCAGGTGATGGCCGCGCCAGTCGTCGACGACGTATTCGTGGCCGCGGTAGTTGGCCGGCAGGCGCCCGCCCTTGTAGAAATTGTGATCGGGGCCGGCGCCGCGCCCGCGTGCCATCGGCGCGGCGGCATGGCCGCGGGCCGGGGCCGCGTGGTGGTCGTCGCGGTGGTTGTCGCGGTCATGGTCGTTGCCCTGCGCGAACGCGAGGCCATTCATGCCCATGCACAGCGCGGCGATGGCGCTGACGATGGCTTTGCTTTTCGTGTTGTGGCTCATGTAGATCTCTCCATCGTGGATCGGGACCCGCATTCTTGCGTCGCAAAATGTCGATTGAGTGTAGGCGGGCGCCGGCTTTACCGGCCGTTTACAAGCGGTCGGGAATGCGCGACGCCGGCGTTCAATTCAGCACATATCCCGTGAAACGCCAGGTCTTGTCCTCGTCCAGACGGAACGAGACCAGCTCGCGAGCGACCAGGCCCTTCGCGAACACCGTTCGATACGTGACGTTCATATAGACCCCGGCGGGCAGTTGCGCACTGCCCGCCTCGTCGCGCCGCCAGACGTCGATCCAGACCCGCTCGGTCGGCGCCGTCGCGCCGGCCGCCTGGCGGGCCTTGCCGACCGCGTCGACGAATTGCGCCTTCGCGGCGACCTTCTTCATCGCCGCCGAGGCACCGTCCCAGATCTCGGCGTAGCGGCCCTCGTCGAGCAGCTTCGTGGCCGCCACGCCGGCGTTCACGACGCTGTTCGGGTCCAGCGCCTGCTGGGCCGACGCGAGCGCCGTGGCGCCGGCCAGCACGCCGGCCAGCAGCCAGCGTGCGGCGCTCACCACTGGAACCCCGAGGAGATCACGCCGCCGCTCTTGCCGCGCGAGTTGATGCTGGCGGCCACCTTGTTGATCCAGCGGCCGTTCTCCGAGATCGCCGAGAGGCCGATCGCCAGCGCCGTCTCGCCCTGGAAGGTCGCAAAGCCGGCCGCCGCCATGCTCTTGCCCGCCAGCGTCGGCTGCGCGAGGCCGCCGACCGCCATCGCCGCCGCGGTGCCGGCATCGGCCCGGTGCTCGGCGCTGTGCAGCTGCTCGACGTTGACCGCGTCGTGGTCGCGATCGCCGTCGGCCACGTTCGTGACCTGGCGGAAATCGTTCGTCGACGTGTTGCCGACCGAGACCGAATTCGGCCGGTCCGCGACCGAGCCGGCACCGAGCGCGACCGAGTTCGAGGCGCGTGCCATCGAGCCCGAGCCGATCGCGACGCTGTTCGTCGCCGCGGACGTCACGTTCGCGCCGACGCCGAGCGCGACCGCGTTCGCGGTGGCCGCCGTCGCGCCCGTGCCCATCGCGAGCGCGTTCGACGAGCCCGCGGTGACCGCCGCCGATTCGCCCAGCGCGATGCTGTGGTCGGCCCCGGCCTGCGCGGCCACGCCGACCGCCAGTGCGTTCAAGCCCGAGGCCTTGGTCGCCGTCGGGTCGAGGTTGGCGGTGGTCGTGTTCATGCCGCTGCCGATCGCGATCGCGCCGGCGTTGCTGGCCTGGGCCGAATTGCCGACCGCGATCGCGTTGGTCGCCGAGGCCGTGCTGACATTGCCCTGTGCGATCGAGAAATCGCCCGAGGCCGTCGACTGGCGGCCGACCGCGATCGCGGTGTTGCCGCTCGCGGTGTTGGCCGTGCCGAGCGCGACCGCCGAGACGTTGCTGACGGTGTTGCTGGCGCCGAGCGCGACGCCGAAGGTCGCCGCGGCGGTGCTGACGTTGCCGACGCCGATGCCGGTCGAGCCGAGGCCGGCGATCGCGTTCGATTCACCGACCGAGACACCGCCGTTGGTGGCGGTGTTGAGGTTGCCGAGCGCGACCGCGGCCGGCGCGTAGGAGGCCGCGCCGGTCGCGTAGTTCATCGTCGTGCCGGTGCCGCTGCGGTCGTCCAGCGTCGTCAGCGCCGTGCTGGAGCTCGCGATGACCTGGTTGCCCAGGCCGACGCTGCCCTGGCCGGCGACGAGGGCGGTGTTGCCGATCGCGACCGCGCCGTTCGCCGCGGCGCCGGTGGGGCTGCCGTCGGCCGTCGCGATCGAATTGAAACCGCCGGCGAACGCGCCCTGGCCGGTCGCGACCGACGGGTCGCCGATCGCGACGGCGCCCGCGCCGGTGGCGCGGTTGCCGACGCCGATCGCGGTTGCCGAGCCGGCGCCGACGGTGCCCACGGTGCCGATCGCGGTCGCGCCCAGGCCGATCGCGATGTCGCCCGCGTTGGTCGCGACCGCCTGGCCGCCGGCTGCGAACGAATCGCTGCCGAGCGCGCGGGCGCCGCCCGCCGCGTTGCCGCCGATCGCGGTCGCGCCGACGCCGCTGGCCGTCGCGCTGGTGCCGAGTGCCGAGGCGTACAGGCTGGTCGCCAGCGAATTCGTGCCGATCGCCGTCGAGTTGGCGGCGGCGGCGCGGGAGCCGTTGCCGTAGGCCGCTGAATTGTCGCCCGAGGCCACCGACATGTTGCCGGCTGCCGTCGCCATCAGGCCGGTCGCCTGTGCCGCGTTGCCGAGTGCCGTGGCCGAGTTGCCGGAGGCCAGAGCGGTCGAGCCGATCGCCGTGGCGGCGACGCCGCTGGCGTTGGAGCCGATGCCGTAGGCCGAGGCGTCCAGGCCGGCGGCCGTCGAGCCCGAGCCGTAGGCGCTCGAATCGATGCCGGTTGCCCGGGCCCCGGCGCCGTAGGCCGCGGCGTTCGTGGCGCCGGCCAGCGAGCGGTCGCCCGTCGCCGTGGCCGAGGCCGCGGTGACGCTGGCGCCGTTGCCGAGCGCGACGCCGTTGCTCGCGGCCGCGGTGCTGCTCGCGCCGTTGCCGCCGACGAGCGAGTTCTGGCCCGCCGCATTGGCAGCGGAGCCGAACGCCGTTGCCGCCGAGGCCGTGACCGAGGCGCCGACGCCAAAGGCCGAGCCGGACTGGGCGCCGACCGCGACCGAAGCACCCGCTCCGACGGACGTCCCGTCGATGGCGCTCACGATGGCGCTGACACCGAGGGCCACGCTGTTGTTCGCCGCCGCCGTGGTGCTGGACTGCCAGCCGAGGGCCACGGAATTTCCGCCGGCCGCGGTCGAGCTGGCGCCGACCGCGGTGGCACCGGTGCCGATGGCGGCGGTGGCGTCTGCGCCGATTGCGGTGGTGCCGGTCTGGGTCGTGCCTGCGTTGGCGTTCGTGCCGACCGCCGTGGACGTGCTGCTGCCGGCCGTCGCGGAGCTGGTGATACAGCCGAAACTTCCGGAGGACCCGATGCCGCTGACGAAGACCGCGCAATTGGGCGCGGTCGTGCCGATCGAGACCTGCGCCATCGCCGGCACGGCGACGGTCATCAGACCAAGCCCGGCCGCGGCGAGCGCGACCAGGTTGCGGGCCGAGCGGCCGGCACGCGCCTTCTTGCCGCCGGCCGACGTGTGCTCGGAGGCCGCGACCCATGCGCCCAGCGAACGGTTCCAGATCGAAAGAAATGTCTTGTTCATGAATAAACTCCCTGCCTGCTTCGAGGCTTTTGTGTTGACGATGGAATAGAGCTCTAACGAAGAAATGGTGGGGTGCCGTCGCGCGCGGTCAGCGCGCCTCGGCCTGCGTCGTCCAGACCAGGATCTCGACCCGGCGATTCGGCGCGAGGCAGCGGTGCAGTGCGACGCGCGCCGTGTCCTGGCACTCGACGAGCGGGGCGCTCTGGCCCGCGCCGCGGGTGGTGACGAGCGCGGGCGCAACGCCGTGCTCGGCGAGGGAGCGGCTCACCGTCCGGGCGCGTGTTTCCGACAGGCGCTGATTGAAGGCCGCGGTGCCGATCCGGTCGGCGTGGCCGACGACCTCGATGCGCTCGATCGTGCCCATCGCCTTCAGCTTGCGGGCGATCTCGTCCAGGGCCTTGACGCCGTGGGGCTGCGCGCCCTGCAGGCTGCCCTTGCCGAACGCGAACTGGATGTCGCCCATCGAGACCTGCAACCTGCGCGGCACGCTCGGGGCCTTGGCCGCCGGGGCGGCGATCGTCGGCGCCGGTGCGGGCGCCGGCATCGACACCGGCGCGGCCATCGGCGCCGGCATCACGGCCGGGCTCGCCGCCTTCAGCCGATCGCCGCAGGATTGCGGCAGCCACAGAAAGCTCTGCGCGCGCATGCCCTGGTCGAACAGGATCTGGAACCGACAGGTCTCGAACTCGGTGCCGTTGCCGGTGGGGAAGTGAAAGATGTAGTCCCAGCGGTCCACGCCGACGAAGCCTTCGCGAAAATGCGGCGCGTCGAGCAGCGCGTAGAGCTCGTTCTTCGTGATCCCTGGCCGGACCTGGCGCAGCTTGTCCAGGTCGGGGAAGCGGCCCTCTGGCGCCATCGCCTTCTCGGTGTCGGGGAACACCGGTGCGCCGATGGCGTGGCCGTCGCTGCCGACGCGGCTGCCCACCGTGCTGCAGCCGGCCAATGCGACGAGCGCGGCGGCCACGATCGTGAGTGAGAAATTCGTTTTCATCGTCATCTTTCGCTCGGGTATCTGAGTGAGGGTTGCGGGAGGCAATCGGTCGAACATCGATTCAGGGGATTGACAAAGTCGATCGACGCCAAAGGGCGTAAGTGAATGTGTGGGCCGGATTCTGTGAGGGCAGGCGCACGCATGCCTGCCGCGTCTTGAACGGGCTTGCATTGCTGTGACGGGCGTCACGGCACTACTTCTCGACGTCAGTTAGTTGACGTTTGCGGACAATTGACTTTGGTCCGGATTTGCAGTTGGAAACAATCAACGGGCGCCGCGCGCCGCTCCCGCGTGCGCGGCCCCGCGGCGAAATCTCAACGCGGCGTGGGCAGGCCCGTGCGCTGGGATTCCGGCGCCAGCACCGCGGCGCGCTCGAGGCGGTCCTCGAGCTGAGCGATGTGGGCGGCGGTGCCGTTGCTGGCGGCATCGATGCGCGCCAGCACTTCGACGCGCAGTTCGGTGAGGCGCGAGGCCTCGGCGCGGTCGGCGAGCTCGCGCTGGGCCTGCAGCTCCTTGCTCTGGCGGCGCGAATGCATCAGCGCGCGGCCCTGCAGCGAGATCATCCAGACGCCGAACAGCAGGCACAGGAAGACCATCAGCCCGAGCATGATCAGCCCGAGCGGCGCCTTCACGCTGGTGAAGCCCAGCGACAGCGGAGTCAACGCGGAGAACGCGTCCCAGTTGATCAGCGCGAACGCGCCGATCAGCACCAGGACGAGGAAGAAAGCGAGCGCGCGAATCATGGAAGTCTCCTGGTGCGGGGCGGGGTCATCGGATCATGGGGTGAGCTCGAGCGCGGCGCTGAGGTCGCCCATCGGCGGGTTGCCGTTGCGGCGCAGGCCCTCGTCGCGCTGCACGATGCCGGGCAGCGGCTGCAGCGCCCAGCGGCGCGTGATGAAGCGCAGGATCGAGCCGGTGTCGTACGGCGTCTTGTCGACGAAGCCCTTTTTCGCGAAGGGCGAGATGATCAACGCCGGAATGCGCGTGCCCGGGCCCCATTCGTCGCCGACCGGCACCGGGGCGTGGTCGTAGAAGCCGCCGTTCTCGTCGTAGGTCACGACGATCAGCATGTGCGCCCATTGCGGGCTCTGCTGCAGCTTGGCGATCACGCCCGCGATGTGGGCGTCGCCGTCGGCCACGTTGGCGTAGCCGGCGTGCTGGTTCAGGTTGCCCTGCGGCTTGTAGAACGCGACGGCCGGCAGCTTGCCGGCGGCCGCGTCGGCGAGAAAGCTGGCATCGAAATCCTTCAGGTGCTCGGTGCGCGCCGCCGCATGTCGAATCGGGTCGAGCGCCGCGTAGTAGTTGAACGGCTGGTGGTGGGACTGAAAATTCACGCTGCCGCCGTAGATCTGCTTGCGCGCCTCGGGCGTGCCGGCATTCACCGCGTTCCAGCCGCCGGCGTACCAGGCCCAGCTGACGCCCTTCGCGTCGAGCGTGTCGCCGATCGTGGTCTGCGTTTGCGGCGGCAGTGTCGTCGGTTTACTCGGGTCGGCGTAGCGCGCGTCGCCGTTCGCGGCGGCCGCGACGAAGCTCGGCTGGTACGACGACTGCATCGTGTTGACGGCGCGGAACTGGCCCGTCGCGTCCTTCGGCGTCAGGTTGCCGTCGCGCTTGTAGCGCGGCGCGCCGGCGAGCACGCTGGCGGGCATGTTGTCGGCCGGCACGAGGCGCTTGAAGCGGCCCTGGGCGTCGGTCTCGATCAGCGAGATCGAATCCTTCGCCGGCGAATCGGCCGCGTCGGCGTTCGGGTAGGTCGGCATGCAGCCGCAGATCAGGTACTGGTGGTTCAGGAACGAGCCGCCGAACGCACCCATGAAGAAGTTGTCGGCCAGCGTGTACTGCTGGGCCAGCTTCCACAGCTTCATGCGGCTGCCGTCGTAGTAGCCCATGCTCAAACCGCCTGCGTCGGAATACGCGGCGAAGCCGTCGTTGCGGCCGCCGTCGATCTGCATCTGGTTGTTGTAGAAGCGGTGCACGAGGTCGCGCGTGACGATGTCCTGCCCGACCACGACGCCGCTCGCGTTGATGCCTTTTCCATCGTTCATCGCGTCGATCTGGAACGGCCGGTTCGGCAGCCCCGCCGACTGGGCCTGCGTCAGTGTCACCGGCTGGCCATTGGCCGTGAGGCCCCCCCAGGCGGGCGGCAGCACCGGCAGCACGCTGGTGTCGAAGTCGCGTTGCGGCTGAACGGCACCGACCGAACCCGGGTTCACGCCGGGGATGCCGTTGGCGCCCGGGAACAGGCCGTACATGTTGTCGAAGCTGCGGTTTTCGGCGTAGATCACGACGACGTTCTGGATCGCGGCCACGCCGCTCGCGTCGGGCGCGCGTGGCGTCGTGCAGGCGGCGAGGACGGGGAGCAGCAGGGCGGCAGCGGTGCGAGGTCTCATGGCGGGCGGTTCCTTGACTTGTTGGCGAGCATCGACATCAAGTATGGTGCAAGGGTGTCCGTGATTTCGTGACGATGCCGACTGTCCGCCCCGCGCGCCCCCCCTCGTTTGACATCTCGCTGGCCGTCTGGCTCGCGGCGCCGCTGGCCGTGCTGCTGGCGACCCTGCTGTCGATCACGCCGGCGCGGGCGCAATCGCCGTACGCGCAGCGCTTCGACGTCCCCCGCCTGACCGCGCTCGGCCGGTCCATCTTCTTCGACGCCGAGCTCTCGCCCTCGGGCGCCATTTCGTGCGCGAGCTGCCACGACCCGAAGCACGCCTACGGGCCGCCGGACGCCGATGTGCTGCACTTGAGCTTTCGCGCCGCGCCGTCGTTGCGCTACCTGAACAGCCTGCCGCCTTTCAGCGAACACACCTTCGACAACGACCTCGACGAAGGCAGCGACCTCGGGCCGACCGGCGGCCACACCTGGGACGGCCGCGTCTCGTCCGCGCACGAGCAGGCGCGGCTGCCGCTGCTGTCGCCGGACGAGATGGGCGGGCCGACGGCGGGCGCGGTCGTCGCGCGGCTGCGCGCCGCGCCCTATGCGGCGCAGCTGCGCGCGCTGTTCGGCGCCGACGTCTTCGACCGGCCGGAGCGCGCCTTCGAGGCCGCGCTGATGGCGCTCGAGGTCTTCCAGCAGTCCCCGGCGGATTTCTATCCGTTCAGCAGCCGCTATGACGCGATGCTGCGCGGCCGCGGCACGCTGAGCGCCCAGGAGCTGCGCGGCCTGGCGCTGTTCAACGACCCGGCCAAGGGCAATTGCGCGTCCTGCCACCTGAGCAGCATCCGGCCCGACGGGGCGTTCCCGCTGTTCACCGACTTCGGCCACATCGCGATCGGCGTGCCGCGCAATCCGGCCATCAAGGCGAACGCCGACCCGGCCTTCGTCGACCTCGGGCTGTGCGGGCCGCTGCGCACCGACCTCGCGGACCACGCCGACGACTGCGGCCGCTTTCGCGCGCCGAGCCTGCGCAACGTCGCGTTGCGCCAGCGTTTCTTCCACAACGGCGCGATCCGTTCGCTGGAGGACGCGGTCCGCTTCTACGTGCAGCGCGACACCGACCCGGCGCGCTGGTACGGCGCTGCCGGTGCGCTCGACGAGCTGCCCGCGCGCTACCGGGCGAACCTGAACACCGACCCGCCGTTCGGCGGCCACCCGGGCGACGCGCCGGCGCTCACCGAGGCCGAGATCGCCGACGTGGTCGCGTTCCTGGAGACGCTGACCGACGCCGACCAGCTAGCCCACCGAACCGCCCGATCGGCCGGACCGGAAGTAGCCCGCCACGACGGGTCTTTCGATCCGCGGCGAGAATGCGGCCACGCCCAGTACCCGAGACGACGATGCAACCGGTCATCCAGAGCCTGCTCGACACCGACCTCTACAAGTTCACGATGTGGCAGACGATGCTGCACCGCCACCCGCAGACCCAGGCCGAGTACACCTTCGTGTGCCGCAACGAGCCGGCCTACCCGCTCGTGGAGTTGCTGGCCGACGTGAACCAGCAGCTGGATCACCTGTGCTCGCTGCGCTTCGACGCCGGCGAGCTCGCCTACCTCGGCGGGCTGCGCTTCATCCGCTCCGATTTCGTCGACTTCCTGCGCATCTTCCAGTTCCAGCGCGAGTTCATCAGCGCGCGCGCGAACGGGGCGCAGCTCGAGATCGTCGCGAACGGGCCGCAGGTGCACGTGATGGCGTTCGAGATCTATGTGCTCGCGATCGTCAACGAGCTGTACTTCCGCCGCTTCGACCAGACCGCCGCGCTCGCCGAGGGCCGCCGCCGGTTGAAGGCGAAGATCGAGCGGCTGCACGCGTTCGCGAACGAGACGCCGCGCCGCCACCCGTTCGAGTTCTTCGACTTCGGCGTGCGCCGGCGTTTTTCAGGCGATTGGCAGCGCGAGGTCGTCGCGACCTTCAAGCGCGAGGTGCCGCAGTATTTCAAGGGCGCCTCCAACGTGCTGTTCGCGCGCGAGCTCGACCTCGTGCCGATCGGCACGATGGCGCACGAGTACCTGCAAACGTACCAGACGCTGGGCGTGCGGCTGCGCGACTTTCAACGCGCGGCGCTGGAGGACTGGGTCCAGGAGTACCGCGGCGACCTCGGCACCGCGCTGACCGACGTGGTCGGGATGGACGCCTTCCTGGGCGACTTCGACCTGTACTTCGCGAAGCTCTTCGACGGCCTGCGCCACGACTCCGGCGACCCGGTCGTCTGGGGCGAGAAGGCACTCGTGCACTACGAGAAGCTGCGCATCGACGCGCACACCAAGCGCATGGTGTTCTCCGACGGCCTCGATTTCGACCGCGCGATCGCCCTGCACCACCACTTCTCCGACCGCACCCAGTGCGGCTTCGGCATCGGCACCAACCTGACCAACGACATGGGGCTCAAGACCCTGCACATCGTGATGAAGCTGACGCACGCGAACCGCCAGCCGGTCGCCAAGCTTTCCGACAGCCCTGGCAAACTGCTGTGCGACGACCAGACCTTCCTGGCCTACCTGCGCCAGGTCTTCAAGGTGGATTCGTGATGAGCGAGGACGCTTCCGACGACGGCATCGACGCCGAGGCCCTGCACGACCCCGGCCTGTGGCGCGACAACGGCTGGACCGCGCGCGTGATCAAGAACGAGGACGACGACGGCTGGGCCGTCGAGATGACGCGCGCCGGCGACCCCGAGCCGGCCCTCGTCGGCCCCTGGACGATGGGGCGCGACAAGAAGAACCCGAAGCCGCTGGACACCGCCGCCTTCAACACGCTGGTGAAGACCGCCGCCGAGGTGCTTCGCCGCCACGAGCAGCAGCTGCATGCGCAGACGCACCGCAACCTCAGCGTCACGGTGAAGGGCGAACGCGTGCGTGTCACGCTGGACATCGTCGCCGACGAGGACGACCCGCACGCGGTGCTGGCGGCGCAGGATGCGTTCGGCGAGACGCTCGCCCGCGTGGTGGTCGCGCCGACCTTCAAACTCACGTCGGCCAGCGCGAGCGCCTGGATCGAGGACGGCTACCGCCGACCGGCCTGATTCAACCGGCCGCCATCCTCAAGCGCCGCGCCGCCTCTTCCGCCCGCGCGTCGTCGATCTCGCGCAAGACGCCACCGACATCCACGTGCCCGGCCGGCCGCTCGAAACGGCCGCTCAACACCGTCTCGTTCGTCAACACGCCGCGCTGGTACGAATCCCAGATCTCGGCGCCGAACTCGGTCGCCAGCAGCGCCGGCGCGAAGGCGCCGAAGAAGCCGCGCAGGTTCGCGACGTCGCGCAGCAGCATGCGCTGCGCGTGGTTGTTGCCGGCCGCGTCGACCGCCTGCGGCAGGTCGATGATGACCGGCCCGTCGGCCGCGAGCAGGATGTTGAACTCCGACAGGTCGCCGTGCACGACGCCGGCGCACAGCATCCGCACAACCTCCTTCAGCAGCGTCGCGTGGTGCGCCAGCGCCTCGTCGGCGCTGAACGCGACGTCGTTCAGGCGCGGCGCTGCGCCGCCGTCCGCGTCGCTGATCAGCTCCATCAGCAGCACGCCCTCGAAGAAGTTGAACGGCTTGGGCACGCGCACGCCGGCCGCCGCGAGGCGGTACAGCGCGTCGACCTCGGCGCTCTGCCAGGCCGCCTCCTGCGATTCGCGGCCGAAGCGCGTGCCCTTGGCCATCGCGCGGGCCTGGCGCGTGTTCTTGACCTTGCGGTTCTCGGTGTAGTCGACGGCCTGGCGAAAGCTCCGGTTCGTCGCCTCCTTGTAGACCTTCGCGCAGCGGGTTTCATCGCCGCAGCGCACGACGAAGACCTGCGCCTCCTTGCCGCTCATCAGCTGGCGCTGGACCGAATCGATCAGGCCTTCGTCGATCAGGGATTGGAGCCGGGCGGGTGCTTTCATCGTCGCATTCTCCGCGACATGGGTTTTAGGGGGCCTGGCTTGTATTTGCCGCGCCGCGCGAGTAAACCTGCAAGGTGGCCTGAGCCCTTGACTCAAGGAGGTCGCCATGCGAAGACGAATCTACTGGATCCTGCCCGACGTTCAAAGCGGGCAGACCGTGATGCAGGACCTGCTGCTCGCTCGCATCGATGCCCGCCACATCCACTTCATGGCGCGCGAGGACATCGCGCTCGGCGACCTGCCGGCGGCCAACACGCTGCAGACCTCGGACATGATTCGTTCGGCGCAAGCCGGGCTGATCGGCGGGGCGTTGCTCGGCGGGTTCGTCGGCGTCGGCATCGCGCTGCTGTTCCCGCTGGCGGCGAAATTCTCGCACGTCGGCGTCACGCTCGTGTTCACGCTGCTCGGGGCGCTGTTCGGCGCGTGGACGTCGAGCATGATCGGCGTGTCCGTGCCCAGCCACCGGCTCGACCGCTTCGAGCGCGCGCTCGAACAGGGCCGCCTGCTGTTGATGGCCGATGTGCCGCGCTCTCGCGTCATCGAGATCGAGGAGCGGCTGCACGCGCTGCATCCGGAGGCGAGTCTCGAAGGCATCGAGCCGGGGATTCCGGCCTTCCCTTGAGTCGCTTCCCTTGAGTCACTTCTTTGCGTCGTTGATCGCTTGATCGGAGGTCATCATGGAGCTGCGCCTTCACCCCTCTTCCCACCACTGGCAGCGGCGCTCGCCCGACTGGGCCGCCGCCGCGGTCGCCGGCTTCGCGGCCGGCGCGCTGGTGATGGTCGTCGAGATGCTGTGGTCGACGTTCGTGCAGGGCGCCAGCCCCTGGGCGCTGCCGCGCATGGTCGCGGCGATCGGCCTGGGGCCGGCGACGCTGGGCACCGACAGCGGCTTCAGCGCGCCGGTGCTGGGCACCGCGCTGGCGATCCACTACGGCCTGGGCATCGTGTTCGCGCTCGTGCTCGCGGTCATCATGGCGCCGTTCCGCCTCGATTCCAGCGTCGGCCTGGCGCTGCTCGTCGGCACGCTGTTCGGTGTCGCGATCTACCTGTTCGATTTCTACGTGATGGCGCGCGCGTTCACGTGGTTCCGCGAGGTGCGCGGCGGCGGCATGCTGATGCTGCACGTGATCTTCGGGCTGAGCGCGGCGGCGCTGTACTGGAAGCTCGAGCGCCCGGCGGCAGGCAGCAGCGCCTAGCGCGACGCGCCGCCTCGTTTCGATGCCGCGCGCGCCCGCCGTGAAAGACCGTCATGGCCATCGCGATCGCGCTGCTCGTCATCGTCGCGGGCTCGGTGCTGTTCCAGGGCCTGAGCCCGTGGTGGTTGACGCCGCTCGCCTCGAACTGGGGCCGGATGGACGACATGATGCGGCTCACGCTGCTCGTGACCGGCGTGTTCTTCGTCGCGCTCAACCTGTTTCTCGCGCTGACGCTGTGGCGCTTTCGTCATCGTGAGCGGCCGCACGCCGGCCACGTCGCCGCCTATCAACCCGACCACCCGCGTCTGGAACGCGGGCTGATCGTCGCGACGACGCTCGGCATCGCGGCGCTGCTGGTGCCGGGACTGGTCGTCTACGCCCAGTACGTGACGCCGCCCGACGACGCGCTGCAGGTCGAGGTGCTCGGCCAGCAGTGGCGCTGGAGCTACCGCTTGCCGGGCGCCGACGGCCGCTTCGGCCGCGTCGACGCGCGCTTCGTCTCGGCGTCGAACCCGTTCGGCCTCGACCCGGCGGATGCGGCCGGGGCCGACAACCGGCTCGTCCCCGGCGAGGAACTGCACCTGCCGCTGAACCGTCCGGTGCGCGTGTTCCTGCGCTCCAACGACGTGCTGCACGACTTCTTCGTGCCGCCGTTCCGCGCGCGCATGAACATCGTGCCCGGCACCGTCACCTCGTTCTGGTTCACGCCGACCAAACTCGGGCGCTACGAGGTGCTGTGCGCGCAGCTGTGCGGCGTCGGCCACTACGGCATGCGCGGCTTCGTCGTCGTCGAGCCGGCCGCCGATTTCGAGCGCTGGCGCGCCGGGCTCAGGACCTTCGCGATCGCGAAGGCCGCGCCCGCGCCGGGTTGAGCGACGCCGCCGCTTGTCCGGATTCCCCATGGCGCAGACCTTGCACCCCGACACCCCCGTGCCCCAGCACGGCGGCCCGCACGCGCCGCCGAGTTTCATCAGCCGCTACGTCTGGAGCCAGGACCACAAGGTCATCGCGGTCCAGTACGCGAGCATCGCGATCTTCACCGGCCTGGTCGGCCTCGTGCTGTCGGACCTGATGCGATTGCAGCTCGGCTTCCCCGGGCTCATTAAATTCATCGACGCGGCGCACTATTACCAGTTCGTCACGATGCACGGGATGATCATGGTGATCTACCTGCTGACCGCCCTCTTCCTCGGCGGCTTCGGCAATTACCTGATCCCGCTGATGATCGGCGCGCGCGACATGGCGTTTCCCTACCTGAACATGCTCAGCGTCTGGGTCTTCCTCGTCGCGGTGATCGTGCTGATGGCCAGCTTCTTCGTGCCCGGCGGGCCGACCGGCGCGGGCTGGACGCTGTACCCGCCGCAGGCGGTGCTGCCCGGCACCCCGGGGTTCGAGTGGGGCATCATCGTGATGCTGGTCTCGCTGCTGATCTTCATCGTCGCGACCACGATGGGCGGGCTGAACTACGTCACGACGGTGCTGCAGCTGCGCTGCGAGGGCATGACCTTGATGCGCATGCCGCTGACGGTCTGGGGCATCGTCGTCGCGACCGTGCTCGCGCTGCTCGCGTTCCCGGCGCTGTTCGTCAGCGGCGTGATGATGCTGTTCGACAAGACGCTGCACAGCAGCTTCTTCATGCCCGCGATGGTCTCGCTCGGGCAGGCGACCCCCACCCGCGGCGGCAGCCCGCTGCTGTTCCAGCACCTGTTCTGGTTCTTCGGCCACCCCGAGGTCTACATCATCGCGCTGCCGGCCTTCGGCATCGTCTCCGACCTGATCAGCGTGCACGCGCGCAAGGCGATCTTCGGCTATCGGATGATGGTCTGGGCGATCCTGGCGATCGGCGTGCTCAGCGTCGTCGTCTGGGCGCACCACATGTTCGTCAGCGGCATGAACCCGTATTTCGGCTTCTTCTTCGCGACCACGACGCTCGTGATCGCGGTGCCGACCGCGATCAAGGTCTACAACTGGCTGCTGACCCTGTGGCGCGGCGACATACACCTGACGCTGCCGATGCTGTTCGCGCTCGGCTTCATCAGCACCTTCATCATCGGCGGGCTGACCGGCCTGTTCCTCGGCAACGTCAGCGTCGACATCCCGCTGTCGGGCACCTACTTCGTCGTCGCGCACTTCCACATGGTGATGGCGGTCTCGCCGATCCTGGTCGTGTTCGGCGGGCTCTACCACTGGTACCCGTTGGTCGCCGGCCGGATGCTGAACGACACGCTGGGCCGGCTGCACTTCTGGATCACCTTCATCGGCACCTACTTGATCTACTTTCCGATGCACTACCTCGGCTTCCTCGGGATGCCGCGGCGCTACTACGCCTACGAGGGCTACCAGTTCATCCCGGCCTCGGCGCAGACGCTGAACGCGTTCATCACGGTCGTCGCGCTGGTCGTCGGGGCGGCGCAGCTGCTGTTCGTCGCGAACCTGCTGTGGAGCCGCGTTTTCGGCCCCAGGGCGGCAGCGAACCCGTGGCGCGCCGCCTCGCTCGAATGGCAAACGCCGCAGACGCCGCCGCTGCACCTGAACTGGGGCAACAAGCTGCCGGTCGTGCACCGCTGGGCCTATGCGTACAGCGTGCCCGGCGCGCGCGAGGATTTCATTCCGCAGAACGCGCCGGTGAAGTCGGGCGGCGACGAGCGCGGGCAGGCCGGGTTGCGGCCCGGGCGGCCCGGGCGACCCGCGCGGTCCGGAGGCCGGCGATGAACACCCACGTGGTCCCCCAGCTCGAGCCGCGGCCCTCGAACTTGAGCACCGCACTGTGGCTGTTCATCATCGTCGCGAGCATGCTGTTCGCGCTCTTCATCACCGCGTACGTGATGCGCACGGCCGGCGGCGACTGGTCCGGCATCGCGCTGCCGTGGCAGCTCGCGCTGAGCACCGCGCTGCTCGTGATGGGCAGCCTCACGATGCAGCTCGCGGCGCACGACGCGAGGCTCGCGCTGTGGCTACAGGCGCGCTTCTGGCTCTATGTCGGCGGCGCCTGCGCCGCCGCCTTTCTCGGCGTTCAGCTCTGGGCCTGGACCGCGTTGCAGGCCGCGCAGGTGCGCGTCGCGCCGAATCCGGCCGCGAGCTTCTTCTACCTGCTGACCGCGATGCACGGGCTGCACGTGCTCGGCGGGCTGGTCGCGTGGGACGCGACGACGCGCGGCCTGGTGCGCGAATCCCTCGCGGCCGCCGAGACCGTGCGGCTGTGCGCGCGCTACTGGCACTTCCTGCTCGCCGCCTGGCTCGCGCTGCTCGCGACGCTCGGCGGCGCGACGCCGGCATTCATTGGCTGGATCTGCGGCAGCGGAGCGGCGTCATGAAGCGCGACATCGCACTGCACGCGCCCGCGGTCGTGGTGATCCCGGAGACCGGTTGGCGCAGCCTCGTCGGCGACTGGTCCGACGACCAGCAGACCTTCCGCGTCTCGTGGGCCAAGGCGATGATGTGGATCTTCCTGCTCAGCGACACCTTCGTCTTCGGCTGCTTCCTGACCGGCTACATGACGATGCGCACCGGCACCGCGGTGCCCTGGCCGAACGCGAGCGAGGTGTTCTCGCTGAGCCTCGGCGGGCACGCGTTCCCGCTGCTGCTGATCGCGATCATGACCTTCGTGTTGATCACCAGCAGCGGCACGATGGCGATGGCGGTGAACTTCGCGACCCGCCGCGACCGCGTCAACGCGGCAACGCTGATGATCGTGACCGCGGGCCTCGGCGAGACCTTCGTCGGCATGCAGGCCTTCGAGTGGACCAAGCTGCTGCTGGAGGGCGTGCGGCCCTGGGGCAACCCGATGGGCGC
>DASYCA010000360.1:0-18212 GCA_036500445.1 Burkholderiaceae bacterium
AACGAGACCGCGCTCGCCGATCTGGTCACCGTCTCGCGCCTGGCCTCGACGGGCCGTGCCGTCGGCGCGGCCACGCGCGCGTTCGAGATGGCGGTCGAGTACGCGAAGGAGCGGCGCCAGTTCGGCCAGCCGATCGGCCGCTTCCAGGCGATCCAGCACAAGCTGGCGAACGCCTATATCGCATTGCAGGGCGTGCAGCTCACGGCACGCAACGCGGCGCATCAGCGCGACCTTCAGGCGCCTGCCTGGCGCGAGTTCGCGGCCGCTGCGGCGGTGCTGGCGGGCGCGCAGCTGCGCCAGGTGTCGCTGGAGACGCAGCACGCCTTCGGCGCGATCGGATACAGCGAGGAACACGAGGCGCCGCGTCACTTCAAGCAGGTCCACCTGGACGTGCTGCGCCACGGCGGCGCGCGCCGCGCCCGCGCCGAACTGGCCGCCTACTACCTGGACGACGGCGAGCGCACCGTCCCCGAGATCGATCTCGGAGCGGCCGGCAACGCGTTCCGGCGCGAGGTGCGCGCGTGGCTCGACGAGAACTGGTCCGGCGCCCGCAAGGCGGCCCAGGCGACGCTGTCGTTCAAGGAACGCGAGTACGACCGCGAATTCGCGCGCGCGCTCGGCCGCACCGGCTGGATCGGCCTGGCCTGGCCCGAGCGCTTCGGCGGCCAGGGCCGCAGCGCGTTCGAGCAGCTCGCGTTCATCGAGGAGATGGAGCGCGCCGAGGCGCCGCGCGCCGGCGCCCCGGTCCAGGCCGCGATGCTGCAGGTCTACGGCACGCCCGAGCAACAGGCCCGCTACCTGCCCGAGATCCTGCGCGGCGAGGCGATCTACGGGATGGGCTACAGCGAGCCCGATTCAGGCTCGGACCTCGCCTCGATGCGCACCCGCGCGGTCCGCGACGGCGACGAGTGGGTCATCAACGGCCAGAAGATCTGGACCACGACCTACTGGGGCGAGTACATGCTGCTCGCGACCCGCACCGACCCGGACGCCAAGCCCGCGCATGCCGGCCTGAGCATGTTCATCGTGCCGATGACGACGCCCGGCATCACCGTGAAGACCTCGACGACGATGTACGGCGGCAGCTTCGCGAACGTGTTCTACGACAACCTGCGCCTGCCGCAAGACGCGATGGTCGGCGAGGCGGGCGCCGGCTGGAAGGTGCTGACCGGCGCGCTCGCGACCGAGCGCGGCTTCATCGGCGGGGGCATCGTGATGAAGGTCGCGCACTCGTTCGAGCTGCTGTGCGCGCACGTCCGATCGGCCGAGGTCGACGGCAAGCCGCTGCGCGAGGACCCGCTGGTGCGCGAGCGCATCGGCGGGTTGGCCGCCGAGATCGAGGCGGGCCGCCAGATGATGATGTACTGCGCCCAGCAGGTCGACGGCGGCGAGACGCCTCCGGCCGACGCCGCGGCGAGCAAGGTCTACTCCGGCGAGCTGATGGAGCGCTTCGGCGAGATCGCGTTCGACATCCTCGGCATGCAGGCGACGCTCGGCGAGGGCAGCCCGGGCGCGATCCTGCGCGGTCGCATCGAGCAGAACCTGCGCCATGCGCTGATGTGGGTGATCAGCATCGGCACCAACGAGATCCAGCGCAGCCTGATCGCTCAGCGCGGTCTCGGTCTGCCGCGCTGAGGGGCCGCCATGACCTCGCGCCGCACCGTGCTGACTCATGCGCTGCGTGCCGCCGCGGCGGCTTGCCTCGGCCTGCGCGGCGGCCGCGCCGCGTTGGCGCAGGAGCCGTACCCGTCACGCCCGATCAAGCTCGTCGTGCCCTACCCGCCGGGCGGCTCGACCGACGTGATCGCGCGCCTGCTCGCCGAGCAGATGGCGCTCACGCTGAAGCAACCGGTGGTCGTCGACAATCGCCCCGGCGCGGCGGGCAAGATCGGCTCGACCGCGGTCGCGCACGCCGCACCCGACGGCTACACCTTGCTCGCGACGAACATGGGGCCGGCGGCGATGGCCGCGGCGGTCGAGGCCCGCATGCCCTACAACCCCGTGACGGACTTCGCTCCGATCTCGATGTCGGCCTCGATGCCGCTGATCCTGTGCGTCGCCGCCGACAGCCCGTACCACTCGGTGAAGGACCTGATCGTCGGTGCGAGGGCGAAGCCGGGCATCCTGAACTTCGCGACCACCGGCAACGGCAGCACCGGGCACCTCGTCAACGCCCTGTTCACCGGCGCGACCGGCATCACGGTTCAGAACGTGCCGTACAAGGGCGGCCCCGAGGTCGTGCAGGCCATCATGACCGGCCAGGGCGCGTACCTGATCCTGGTGCCGTCGGACGTGATGGGGCTGGTGCGCTCGGGCCGCCTGCGCGCGCTCGCCTTGGTGCAGAAGAAGCGCTCGCCGCTGGTGCCGGAGATCCCGACGATGATCGAATCCGGCGGGCCGGACGTCGAGATCGACTATTGGAACGCCGTGCTCGCGCCGGCCGGCACGCCCGCGGCGATCGTCCAGACCTTGAACGATGCGATCGGCAAGGCACTGCAGCTGCCGTCGACCAAGGCCAGGCTCGAAGGCCTGGGCATGCTGCCCCACTTCGACACGCCGGCGCAATTCCAGGCCGTCATCGCGGCCGATGTCGCGAAGTGGACGAAGGTCGCGGCGGCGGCCGCAATCAAGGTGGATTGACCGGGAGGGCCTCCGGGCCCAGGCCGCGGCCGCCGGCCAGCACGCGCTGCTGCTCCTCGAGATAGCGGTTCAGCGACTCGAGGTGGCTCGTCATTTCGGCGGTCGCCTTCGCGACGTTGCGCGCGCGAAGGTGCTTCAGGATGCGGCGGCGCACGCCGATCACGTCGTCGCGCGGCTGCGGGCTGACCTTCACGAGCAGCGTGCGCACGATCTCCGACAAGGAGTCCAGCAGCATCACGATCACCTCGTTGTGCGTGGCGCGCGCGAGCACGCGGTAGAACTCGGTGATGTAGGCGTTGCGGCGCGAAAAGTCGCCGATCTCCGTCAGGCGCGCCGACTCCTCGATGTCGCGTTCGATCGCGTCGAGATCCGCCTCGGTCGCCCGCTCGCAGACCAGCTTGATCGCCACGGAGGACAGCAAGATGCGCGCTTCGGTGATGCTCGAGGTCGGGATCTGGCCGAGCAGCACCATGTCGCGCACCGCCTGCGCGACGACGTTCGAATCGCTGCGGCGAATGAAGGAGCCGCCGCCCATGCCCTGCTGGCAATGGATGATGCCGGCGACCTCCAGGCTGCGCAGCGCCTCGCGGATCGCGGTCCGGCTGACGCCGAACTGCTCGCACATCTCGCGCTCGGCCGGCAGCCGGTCACCCGGTGCGAGCGTGCCGGCAGCGACCGCGCGGCGCACTTGGTCGCAGACCTCCTCGAACGCCCGGCGCTGACGCACCGGAACGAACTGCGACGGCGGCGGCGCCCGCTTGCTGCCCACCTTGCGAAGTTGCAGTCCTGCGGCTTCGTCTCCCATCGCATCCTCCCTGGATTGAGCCCACCCGCCCTCGAAACCGGCAGCGTCTAGGTGATTCTACTAGGTCAAAGGTTGAACCACCAAGGTAGTCTGTCATACCTTACAGATTTTGAACAGAGATGAAATCGATAGATACCGAAGTGCTCGTGGTGGGCGCCGGCCCGGTCGGCCTGGCACTGGCCGGAGACCTCGGCTGGCGCGGCCGCCGCTGCGAGGTGCTCGAACGCTCGGACGGCGCGATCTACCAGCCGAAGATGGACGGCGTCGGCGTGCGCACGATGGAGTTCTGCCGTCGCTGGGGCATCGTCGCCGACGTCGAGGCGAGCCCCTACGTGCGCTCGTACCCGCAGGACAACGTCTACCTGACCTCGCTGAACGGCTTCGAGCTCGGGCGCGAGCCCTTCGCGTCCGCGCAGGACGAAAAGCCGTCGAAGTTCAGCCCGCAAAAGCGCGAGCGCTGCCCGCAGAACATGTTCGATCCGATCCTGCAGCGCTTCGCGGCGTCGTGGCCGACCGTCAACGTCAACTACGGCCACAAGCTGCTGTCCTTCACGCAGCACGGCGACGGCGTCGAGGCGCTGGTGGAACGGCTGTCGGACGGCGAGCGGCTCGCCTGCCGCGCGCGCTACATCGTCGGCTGCGACGGCGCGCGCAGCGGCGTGCGCGACGCCCTCGGCATCCAGGCCGGCGGCCGCGGCGTGCTAACGCACCCGACCAACGTGATCTTCGAGTGCGCCGGCCTGAACGCGTTGCACGACAAGCCGCCCGGCTACCGCTACATCTTCGTCGGCCCGGAGGGCACCTGGGCGACGCTGGTCGCGATCAACGGCGCCGAGCGCTGGCGCTTCTCGATCCTCGGCGACGCGAGCGCGCGCGAACTCAGCCACGACGACATCCGCGCGCTCGCGGCGCGGGCGATGGGCAAGCCGTTCGAGTTCAAGATCCTGAGCGTCGTCGCCTGGCAGCGCCAGGAGCTGATCGCCAGCCACTACCGCGACGCCCGCGGCTTCATCGCCGGCGACGCGGCGCACGTGATGTCGCCGACCGGCGGCTTCGGCATGAACACCGGGCTGCAGGATGCGGTCGATCTGTCGTGGAAGCTCTCGGCGGTGCTCGAAGGCTGGGGCGGCGAGGGCCTGCTCGAGTCCTACGGCGTCGAGCGCCGGCCCGTCGGCGAACGCAACGTGCTGGAGGCCAGCGGCAACCTGGCGCGCATGCTGTCGCCCGGCGCGAACCCCGAGCTGCTCGGCGACTCGCCCGCTGCCGCGCAGACGCGCGAACGGGTCGGCGCCGCACTCGCGCAGGCGATGAAGCGCGAGTGGTTCTCGGCCAACATCCACCTCGGCTACCGCTACCTGAATTCGCCGATCTGCGTCTACACCGATCCCGAGGATCCGGCCCGGCAGCGGGCCGAATGGAACGACGCGACCCACTACACGCCGAGCACCCGCGTCGGTTGCCGCGCGCCGCATGCCTGGCTCGCCGACGGCCGCTCCACGCTCGACCTGTTCGGGCGCGGCTACGTCGTCGTCGCGGCGCCCGGATCGACGGCCGAGCTGGCCCCGCTCGTGCAGGCCGCCGCGCGGCTCGGCGTGCCATTGACGATCGAATCGCCGGACGGCGCCGCGGTCCGCGAGGCTTACGAACGCCGCTTCGTGCTCGTGCGCCCCGACGGCCACGTCGCGTGGCGCTCGGACAGCGCACCGGCCGACGCCGGGGCCCTGATCACCACCGTGGCCGGACGCCACTGAGCCGCAAGGAACCACACCAATGACTGCTTCATCCACCCCATCCTTCGACGTGATCGTCGTCGGCGCCGGCATGGCCGGCCACTGCGCCGCACTCGAAGCGGCGAGCTCCGGCGCCTCGGTGCTGCTGCTCGAAAAGGCGGCACGCTACGGCGGCAGCACGCGGATGTGCGGCGGCGCGTTCGCGTTCGCCGGCACCGACGTGCAGCACGCCAACGGCATCCAGGACAGCGCCGAGATCCTCGAAGAAGACCTGATGATCGCCGGCAAGCACCGCAACGACCGCGCGCTGGTGCACGTCTACGCGACGCGCCAGTTCGAGGCCTACCGCTGGCTGCAGGGCCTGGGCGTGCCCTTCGAGCAGGTCTCGTTGAGCGGTGCGCAATCGGTCCCGCGCAATCACGGCACGAACCCGGTCGACGTGCTGGAGACGCTGCACGCGCAGGGCCTGCGCGCGGGCGTGAACTTCCGCGCCAACGCCGGCGTGGCGCGGCTGCTGACCGAAGGCGATTTCGAACACCGGGCCGTCGTCGGGGTCGAGCTCGGCGGCGGCGAGCAGATCTTCGCGCGCGGCGGCGTGGTGATCGCCACCGGCGGCTTCTCGCGCGCGCCGGACATGGTGGAGCGCTTCGCACCGCACCTGCGCGACGCGAAGCCGATGGGCGGCGAAGCCAACACCGGCGACGGGCTGCGCATGGCCTGGGCGCTCGGCGCCGACCTGGTCGACATGGGCTTCGCCAAGGGCACCTTCGGCGCGCCGACGCTGGAGCCCAGGGCCGGCCATGCGGAGACCTCGCCGCGCATCATGTCGGCGATGTACCGCGGCGCGATCGTCGTCAACGCGGCCGGCCAGCGCTTCGTCAAGGAGTCGGTCTCGTACAAGGTGATCGGCGACCGCTGCCTCGAACAAAAGGACGCGCTCGCGTTCCAGGTCTTCGACCAGCAGGTGATGGACCAGTCCGCCCCGCTGCCCACGGTCGTCGACTTCAAGGCCGCACTGGCCGCCGGCGTGCTGCTGCAGGCCGACACGCTGGACGCCCTCGCCGCCCAGCTCGGCATCGACGCGGCCGCGTTCGCGGCGACGGTCGAGCGCTACAACGAAGCCTGCGACGGCACGCGAGCGGACGATTTCGACCGCACCTCGCTCAGCACCGGCTATGGCAAGCCGACGCGCGTCGAGCGCGGCCCGTTCTACGGCCTGCCCTGCACGACCGGGCTGACCTCGACCTACTGCGGCCTGCACATCGACCCGAGCGCACGCGTCCTCGACGTCTACGGCCACCCGATCCCCGGCCTGTACGCGACCGGCGAGGTGATGGGCGGCTTCCACGGCGAGACCTACATGAGCGGCTCCTCGCTCGCGAAGGGCTGCATCTTCGGGCGCATCGCCGCGGGCGACGCGATCGCTCGCGCACGGGCCGGCGCGAAGAAGGCCGCGCAGGTGGCCGCATGAAGCTCGCCGTTTTCGACAACCACCGCGTCGGCCTCGTCGAGGACGAGCTGATCTACGACGTGAGCCCGGCCGTGCCGGACGCCGGTCCGCAATGGCCGCCGGTCTACATGTCGCGCCTGATCGCGGACTGGGCCGCGCGCCGGCCGCAGATCGAGGCGGCCCGGCGCGCCGCCCGCGGCGTGCCGCTGTCGTCCGTGACGCTGCTCCCGCCGAACCCCTGCCCGGTGCACGTCTTCGCGGCGCCCGTGAACTACGCCAAGCACGTCGGCGAGATCGGCGCGCGCTCGGTCAGCTCGGGCAAGTCGCCCAACGAGATGTGCTTCTTCATGAAGGCGACCGCGTCGCTGGTCGGCGCCGGCGGCGCCGTCGTGCTGCCGAAGGATTCGCAGCGCCGCTTCGACCACGAATCCGAGCTCGCGGTCATCATCGGCAAGACGGCTCACCATGTGCCGCGCGCGCAGGCGATGGAGCACGTCTTCGGCTACGCCTGCCTGATGGACCTGACGATGCGCATCGAACCCGGCATTCCGCAGGAGGAGCGCGTCACGCGCAAATCGTTCGAGACCTTCACGCCGTTCGGGCCCTACATCGTCACCGCCGACGAGCTGCCGAACCCGCACGACCTGCGCAACCGGCTGTGGGTCAACGACGAGCTCCGCCAGGACGCGCGCACCAGCTCGCTGATCGTCGGCATCCCGGCGCTGATCGAGATGATCTCGTCGGTCTGCACGCTCTACCCGGGCGACGTGATCGCGACCGGCACGCCCGAAGGCGTCGGGCCGATCGCGCCCGGCGACACCGTGCGCATGGAGATCGAGCACGTCGGCGCGATGAGCCTGCCGGTGCGGCATGCGGAGGCCTATGCGCCGCGCCGGTTCTGAGGCGGGCCGCGCGCGCCGCGCGGCCGTCGCGCTCGGCCTCGCACTGCTGGCCGGCGCCGCGCTGCCGGCGGCGGCCGAGACCTTCCCGGACAAGCCGGTGCGCATCATCGTGCCGTTCCCGCCGGGCGGCGGCGTCGACGTGCTGATCCGCGCGGTCGCGGCCGAGCTCTCGGCGCGCTGGGGCCAGCCGGTCGTGATCGACAACCGCGCCGGTGCCGGCGGGCTGATCGGCGCCCAGGCGGTCGCAAAGGCCGCGCCGGACGGCTACACGCTGCTCGCGACGATCAACCAGACCATCACCTCGAACCGCTTCCTCTACAAGAACCTGCCCTACGACCCGGACAAGGGCTTCGCCCCGGTCTCGCTGATGGTCGGCAGCGACCAGTTCCTGATCGCGAACCCGTCGGTGCCGGCGACGGACCTGCGCGCGCTCGTCGCGCTGGCCCGAACCCGCGCGACGCCGTTCGCGTACGGCTCGTTCGGCAGCGGCAGCCAGCCGCACCTGCTGTACGAACTGCTGAAGACGCAGGCCAAGATCGAGCTCACGCACATCCCGTACAAGGGCGTCGCACCGGCGATCACCGCGACGCTCGCCGGCGAGATCCAGCTCTCCACCGGCAGCGCCGGCGTGGCCGGCGAGCTGATGCGCGCGGGCAAGCTCAAGCCGCTCGCCGTCGCGGGCAAGCACCGTTCGGCGCAGTTCCCGGAGGTGCCGACGACCGCCGAGCAGGGCTGGCCGATGCTGCTTGCGCCGACCTGGTACGCGCTGCTGGCGCCCGCCGGCACGCCGAGCGCGATCGTCGAACAGATCGCAACCGACGTGCACGCGGTGCTGATGCAGCCCGCGTTCGCCGAACGCAACGCGCACGCCAAAGGCCTGGAGGTGATCGCCGGCGGACCGGCCGAGCTCGCCGCCGCGATCCGCGAAGACGTGACGCTGACGGGCGCGATGGTGCGCACCGCCGGCGTGCAGCCCGAATGACGAGGATTCCATGAACGCTTCATACGCTCCCACGATCGAGTTCGAATCGGCTCGCACGCTCGACGAACTCCACGCGATGCTCGACGGCATCCAGGTCAAGAACGGCTGGAACAAGCCCACGCCGTCGCTCTACCCGCAGCCCAAGCAGCGCTTCGCCGGCGCGCGCTGGCGCTACGCCGACGCGCGCGCCGCGCTGCATGCCGCCGGCCGGCTGGTCGGCACCGAATGGGCCGAGCGCCGCAACCTGATCCTCGCGAACCCAATCCCGGGCAACGACTACCCGACCGTGACCACGCTGGTCGCCGCCTACCAGATGGTCAAGGGCGGCGAGACCGCGCGCAGCCATCGCCACACGCCGAACGCGATGCGCGTCGTCGTCGAGGCCGATGCCGGCACCCACACGATCGTCGACGGGGTGAAGGTGCCGATGCTGCACGGCGACGTCCTGTTGACGCCCAACTGGAGCTACCACGGCCACAGCAACGACAGCGCGCACGAGGCCTACTGGATCGACATCCTCGATGCGCCGCTGGTGCAGGCGCTCGGCCCGATGTTCTTCGAACACCACCCGGACCAGGTCGAGGCCGCGGACCGCATCGAGCCGGCCTCGACGATGCGCTTCGCGTACGCCGAGTACCGGCCGCGCCTGCTCGCGACCGCGCCGGTCTCGCCCGGCCTGCGCCGGCTCGAACTCGGCGCCGGCCGCGTCGAGACCTTCGACCGGGTCGCGATGCACCTGGAGGCCGGCGCCGACTGGCCCGGCTCGAAGAGCACCGCGAGCCGCATCCTGCTGGTCGTCGACGGCCGCGGCAGCTCGACCATCGGGGGCCAGCGCTTCGACTGGGCGCCGGGCGACGTGCTGGCCGTGCCGAGCTGGATGGAGCACGCGCACCACGCCGACGACGACGCGGTCGTGATCTGCGTCTCCGACGCGCCGGTGATGCGCGCGCTGCGCTGGCTTCGCGACTGAAGGAAGAATCATGTTTCCCCGATCGATTCGCGCTGCGCTCGCATCCGCCTGCCTCGCCTCCTTCACCGCGCTGCTGTGCGCGTTCACGGCCACTGCGTCGGCCGACGACTACCCGTCCAAGCTGATCACGATCGTCGTGCCCTACCCGGCCGGCGGCGGGCTCGACGTCACCGCGCGCATCCTCGCGAAAGGCCTGAGCGATTCGATGGGCCAGCCGGTGATCGTCGAGAACCGTCCGGGAGCCGGCGGCTCCACCGGCTCCGGCGCGGTCGCGCACGCCGCGCCCGACGGCTACACCCTGCTGCTCGCCAACCCCGGCCCGAACGCGATCAATCCGAGCGTGTACGCCAGACTCCCCTACGACGCCGAGAAGGATTTCGCGCCGATATCGCTCGTCACCTCGTTGCCGGTGCTGTTCTGCGTCGGCGCCGACTCGCCGATCAAGTCGATGCAGGACCTGGTCGCCGCGGCACGCAAGTCCGGCCCGGCGATGACCTTTGGTTCCTCGGGCAACGGCTCGCTCTCGCACCTCACCGGCGAGATGCTCAACAGCGCCGCCGGCGCCAACCTGCTGCACGTGCCGTACCGCGGTGCGTCGCCGCTGACGCTCGCGCTGATCTCGAACGAGATCCAGGTCGGCCTGTTGTCCGGCCTGGACGCGAAGGCGCAGATCGACGCGAAGAAGATACGCGCGATCGCACAGGGGTCGGCGCGGCGGTCGCCGATCTTTCCGAACGTGCCGACGATGGCCGAGTCCGGCTTCCCGGACTTCGACATCGACATCTGGTACGGCCTGGTCGCTCCGGCGAAGACGCCCGCACCGATCATCGAGCGGCTGCGTGCGGAGCTCGCGAAGCTGCTGGCCGATCCGCAGATCAAGGCGCGCTTTCTCGAGCTCGCGTCGATCCCCACACCTTCGACGCCGCAGCAGTTCGCAAGCGTGATCCATGCCGACCTGGCGCGCTACGCGAAGATCGCGAAGAGTCGCGGGATCAAGATCGATTGAACCAGGAGCCCTCGATGACGACCACGACCACCGCGCAACTCGCCCGCTTCGCGCTCGCGACGCGGGCCGACGACATCCCGCCCGCGGTGCAGCGCTCGGCCAAGCTGCTGATGCTCGACACGATCGGCTGCGCGCTCGGCGCCGTCGACACCGCCGAGGGCCGCGCGGTGCGGGCGATCGTCGCGCGCCACGGCAGCGGCCCGGCGACGGTGCTCGGCACCGGCCAGAGCGCCTCGGTCTCGACCGCGGCCTGGGCCAACGGACGGCTGGGCAACATCCTCGACATCGACGAGTGCTACAAGGTCCAGGGACACCACGCCCAGGCCAGCCTCGGCGCGGCGCTCGCGCTCGCCGAATCCGGCGCGATGGACGGCCGCGCATTGCTCTCGGCCTTCACGCTCGGCTTCGAGGTCGGTGTGCGGCTCGGCAACTTCCTGAGCCCGCGCGTGACCGTCGACGAGCACGGGCGCACCAAGGGCTGGACCGGCCTGGTCGGTCCCGGCCAGGGCGTGCACGCGGCCTGCACCGCGACCGCACGCCTGCTCGGCGCGGATGAAAAGACGCTCGCGAACGGCTTCGGCCTGTGCGCGCAGTACATGGTCGGGCGCGACTGGTCGCGCCAGTGGGGCCGCGACGCCGACCTCGGCACCATCAAGTACGCCGACACCGGCTGGAACGCCCAGGGCGGCATGATGGCCGCGTTCCACGCGCTCGAAGGCGTGACCGGCGTGCGCGACATCTTCGACACCGACAGCTACGCGCAGGTGTTCCAGGGCGTGGTGCTGAACCCGGCGGCGATGCTCGAGCAGCTCGGCACGCGCTGGTACCTGCCCGAGACCTCGATCAAGTTCTGGCCCTGCTGCCGCTGGATCCACTACGCGCTGACCGCGTATGCCGACATCGTCGCGACGCACGGCCTGCGCGCCGACGAGATCGACGCGGTCGAGCTGCTGTCGTTCCCGATGATTCCCTATCCGCGCTTCGGCGACCGCGGCGATCCGCCGAACCTCGTCGCCGCGACCTTCAGCTTCCCGCATGCCGCGGCGATGATCGCGCTCGGCGTGCCGGCCGGCCCGGCCTGGTTCGAGCCGTCGGCGATGAGCGGGGAGGCGGCGCGCGCGATGCGCGCGAAGGTCTCGCTCGGCATCGACGAGGTGGGCTACGACCCGGCCACCTGGGGCCTGGCGCAAGGCGAGCTGAAGGTGCCGTCGCACGCCCGGGTGCGCGCCCGCGGCCGGCTGTTCGAGGCGCGCAGCGACTACGCGCTGGGCGATTCATGGCGCGGTGCGCCGCGCTTCGGCGAGGCCGAGGTGATCGCCAAGTTCAAGCGCCTCGCGCGCAGCGCCGCGGCGACGCCGGAACGGGCCGACGCCGCGATCGAGCGCATCGTCGACAGCGTCCTCGGCGTCGATGCGCTGAGCGATGTGCGCGCGCTGACCGCCGCGATCTCCGCGCTGCGCTGAAGAGAGCGCGATGCCTTCGTCACAACTCTCGATCCGCGCCACCTACCTGCGCGGCGGCACCAGCAAGGGCGTGTTCTTCGAGCTCGACGACCTGCCCGAAGCCGCACGCAGCCCCGGCCGCGCGCGCGACGGGCTGCTGTTGCGCGTGATCGGCAGCCCCGACCCGTACGCAAAGCACACCGACGGCATGGGCGCGGCGACCTCGAGCACCAGCAAGGTCGTGATCGTGCAGCGCAGCGTCCGCCCGGATTGCGATGTCGAGTTCCTGTTCGGTGCGGTCGCGATCAAGGAGCCGCTGATCGACTGGAGCGGCAACTGCGGCAACCTGACGACCGCCGTCGCGCCGTTCGCGATCGAGCGCGGCCTGGTCGATGCGCCGGCGAACGGCGTCGCGCTGGTGCGCATCTGGCAGGCCAACATCGGCAAGCGCATCCTCGCGCGGGTGCCGATGCGGGCCGGCGAGGTGCTCGAGACCGGTGACTTCGAGCTCGACGGGCTCGCATTCCCTTCGGCCGCGATCGAGCTCGAGTTCCTGGATGCCGGCGGCGGCGACGACGGCGGCGAGGCCGGTGCGATGTTTCCGAGCGGGGCGATCGTCGACACGCTGGAGGTGCCGGGCCTGGGCAGCGTCGAGGCGACGCTGATCACCGCCGGCAACCCGACCGTGTTCGTCGCTGCGTCGGCGCTCGGGCTCACGGGGACCGAACACCAGCCGAAGATCAACGGCGACGCGGCGCTCCTGATGCGCTGCGAGGCGCTGCGTGCGCACGCCGCGGTGCGGATGGGCCTGGCGGCCTCGGCCGCCGCGGCGACGTCCGAGCGGCCGGCAACGCCCAAGCTGTGCCTCGTCGCGCCGCCGGCCGCCTACACCACGTCGAGCGGCAAGGCGATCGCCGCGGGCGACGTCGACCTCGTCGCGCGCATCCTGTCGATGGGCCAGCTGCACCACGCGATGACCGGCACCGGCGCGGTCGCGATCGCCGCGGCGGCCGCGGTGCCCGGCAGCGTCGTCGCGCGTGCGATCGGCCGCCCGATACGGGGCGAGACGCTGCGCTTCGGCCACCCCTCCGGGGTGTTCGCGCTGAAAGCGAGCGCCAGCGAATCGGCCGACGGCTGGCAGGTCGACTCGGTCGTGCTGTGGCGCAGTGCGCGCCGCCTGATGGACGGCAGCGTGTTCGTGCCGGCCGACGACATTTCTTGAACCGACAAAGGACCCATGATGAACCTGAAAGACGCCTACTCGATCGAACGCATCGCCGACCGCATGCAGATCCAGGACGTGATGTACCGCTGGTGCCGTGCCGTCGACCGGCTCGATTTCGACGGCATCCGCGCCGTGTTCCACCCGGACGCGACCGACACCCACGGCATCTTCGAGGGCGGCGTCGAGGGCCTGATCGAGTGGATCCGCGACCGCCACAAGACGATTCCGTTCTCGATGCACCAGATCAGCAACATGCTGATCGAGTTCGCATCGCCCGACCGGGCGCTGGTCGAGACCTACGTGCGCACGGTGCAGCAGTACCCGCCCGAAGCGAAGGCCGCACTCGCGCAGCTCGCCGGCGGCCAGGAGGGCAAGGCCGGCGTCGGCGCCGACCTGTTCACCTGCTCGCGCTATGCCGATCGCTTCGAACGCCGCGACGGCGAATGGCGCATCGCCAAGCGCACGCTGATCCAGGACTGGAAGCAGCTCGTCGACGTCTCGCCGAACGCACCGAAGATCCTCGACCACTGGATCTCGGGCAAGCGCAACCAGCAGGACTTCGTGTTCCAGGAGCGCGCCGCGATGGGGATCAAGTGATGGCCGCGGCCGGCGCCGGAGCGGCGTTTCGGGCAGCCCTCGCCGCCGAATCGCCGCTGCAGATCGTCGGCGCCGTCAACGCCAACCACGCGTTGCTCGCGCAACGCGCCGGCTACCGCGCCATCTACCTGTCGGGGGGCGGCGTCGCGGCCGGCTCGCTGGGCATGCCGGATCTCGGCGTGAACACCCTGGACGACGTGCTGACCGACGTGCGTCGCATCACCGCGGTGTGCGACACGCCGCTGCTGGTCGACATCGACACCGGCTTCGGCCCCAGCGCGCTCAACATCGCGCGCAGCGTGCGCAGCCTGATCGGCGCCGGTGCCGCGGGCTGCCACATCGAGGACCAGGTCGGCGCGAAACGCTGCGGCCACCGGCCCGGCAAGGAGATCGTGTCCGCGGCGGAGATGGCCGATCGCGTCAAGGCCGCGGCGGATGCGAAGACCGACGCCGCGTTCTTCCTGATCGCGCGCACCGACGCGATCGCCACGGAAGGCGTGGAGGCGGCGATCGCGCGCGCACTCGCGTGCGTGGAGGCCGGCGCCGACGCCATCTTCGCCGAGGCGGTCCACGATCTGCCGTCCTACCGCCGCTTCGTCGACGCCGTGCGGGTGCCGGTGCTCGCCAACATCACCGAGTTCGGTCAGACCCCGCTGTTCACGCGCGATGAGCTGCGCGAGGCCGGCGTGGCCATGGCACTCTACCCGCTGAGCGCGTTTCGCGCGATGAACCGGGCGGCAGAAGCCGTCTACACCGCGATCCGGCGCGATGGCACCCAGCGCAACGTTCTCGACACGATGCAAACGCGCGAGGAGCTCTACGAGCGCATCGGCTACCACGCCTACGAGGCGCGCATCGACGCGCTGTTCAGCCGCAGCGGCGGCTGACCGCGTCAGCCCGGGCCGACGCGCCCGCGCCCGCGATCGTCGCGCCGCCTCAGCAACGCCGCGCGCACCAGCGGCAGGTGGTCGTTGCCGAAGTACATGTCGTCGCCGCCGACGAAGATCGTCGGCGAGCCATAGCCCCCGCGGGCGATCAGCTCGTCGGTGTTGGCCCGCAGTTCGTCCTTGACGGCCGCGTCGGCGATCGCCGCCAGCAGCGGCGCGGCCTCGATCCCGGCCGCGGCGCAGACCGTGCACACGCCGGCTTCGGTCGAGATGTCGACATCATCGCGAAAGTAGGCTTCGAATGCCGCGCGCGCGAAGGCCGGCAGCCGGCCATCGCGATCCAGCACCAGGCAGGCACGCATCACCTTCACGCTGTTGACCGGGAACACGCTCGGCGGAAAGCGTGGGATCTCGACGCCCGACCAGCGCGCCCAATCGCGCATGCTCTTCTTCGCATACGCCGCCTTCACCGGAACACTGTGCTGGCGCGAGGCGTAAACCGTCGGGTTGACCGTGTTGAACACGCCGCCGACCATGAAAGGCCGCCAGCGGATCTGCGCGTCCAGCGAGGCGGCCAGCGGCTGGATGTTGTGGAACGCGAGGTAGGTCCAGGGGCTGGAACAGTCGAAGAAGAACTCGATTTCGGCGGTCGTCGTCATGGGGGTTCACTCCGGGCGGGCGGGCGGGGTGCCGAACAGGTGCTTGCGCGCCTCCTCGTCCATCGCCGGTGCCGCGGTCTTCAGCTCCTTGCCGACCGCGAGGCCCCGTTGCACGGCCGGCCGCGCGCGCACGTCGGCGAACCAGCGCCTGACGTGCGGGAAGTCGTCCAGCGTGATCTGCTGCGCCTTGTGCGTCATCACCCATGGGAAGCAGGCGATGTCGGCGATCGAGTAGTCGCCGGCGACGTGCGCGCCGGTCAGTGCGAGCTGCCGGTCGAGCACGCCGTACAGGCGGCGCGCCTCCTGGCCGTAGCGCTCGATCGCGTAGGGCAGCTTGTCCTTCGCGTAGAGCAGGAAGTGGCCGTGCTGGCCCAGCATCGGGCCGAGGCCGCTCATCTGCCACATCAGCCACGACATCACCTTGAAGCGTCCTGCCACATCGCCCGGCATCAGCCGGCCCGCCTTCTCGGCCAGGTACTGCAGGATCGCACCGGTCTCGAAGATCGAGAGCGGGGTGCCGCCCGCGAGCGGCGCGTGGTCCACGATCGCCGGGATGCGGTTGTTCGGGCTGATCGCGAGGAAGGCCGGCTCGAACTGCTCGCCGCGGCCGATCCGCACCGGCACGACGCGGTACGGCAGCCGGCACTCCTCCAGCATGATGCTGATCTTCCAGCCGTTCGGCGTGGGCCAGTAGTGCAGGTCGATCATCAAGACTCCCTTGGACGTTCGAGTGGACGCGCCGCGAGGCCGAACGTCAATGGTTGATCCACGAATTGACGCAGGGGCCGCGCTCGTCTAGTGTGCCGGGATGAATCCGACTCGACGCCAGACGCTCACGACCGCACTCGGCCTGATGGCCGGGGCCGCGCTGCCCCGCCTCGCCAACGCGCAGTCGCCCTATCCCGACGGCGTCGTCAAGTTCGTGATCCCCACGCCGGCCGGCGGCGGAGCCGATGGTGCAATGCGCATCATCGGCCAGAAGCTGACCGAGTCCTGGGGCAACACCGCGATCGTCGAATCCCGGCCCGGCGCGACCGGCGCGATCGCGATCCAGGCGGTCGCGAAGGCGCCGCCCGACGGCCTGACGCTGCTCTACATCAACAGCGGTCTGCTGACGAACCTCGTGCTGCAACCCACGCCCGGCTACAAGCTCGCCGACCTCGCGCCGGTGTGCATGCTGGTGCTGACGCCGATCGCGATCGGCGTGCGCACATCGCTCGGCGTCGGCACCTTGAAAGAATACGTCGCGCTCGCCAAATCCAAGCCCGGCAAGCTGACCTTCGGGTCGTACGGCCAGGGCTCGGGCGGGCATTTCGTCGGCGAGCTGCTGAACCTGACTGCCGGCATCGAGACGCTGCACGTGCCGTACAAGGGCGAGGCGCCGGCGATCCAGGACTTGATCGGCGGCCAGATCGATGCGGCCATCACCTCGATCGGTGGCGTCGCGCACTACCCGGGCAGGATCCTGCCGCTCGCGCTGTCGTCGGCCGGGCGATTCCCGCTCTACAAGGACGTGCCGACGTTCGCCGAGGCGGGCTTCCCGGCCGTCGACATGCCGGGCTGGGGTGCGATCTACGTGCCGGCGCGCACACCCAAGGCGGTCGTCGACAAGCTCTCGGCCGAACTGAACCGGATCGTGATGTTGCCCGATGTCGCCGCGAAGATGCTCGAGTTCGGCTTCGAGTCGGTCGCGTGGAGCCCGGCGAAATTGACCGCGTTCACCGATCAGCAGTTGCCGGTGATCCGCAAGCTGGTCGACTCGGGGCGCGTCAAGGTTTGAGCCGCGGCGACGACCGCCCGGCGCGGTGATCAACCGCCGCCGTCGACCGCGACGTTCTGCCCGTTGACGTAGAAGTTCGCGTCCGACACCAGGAACAGCACCAGCGAGGCGACATCCTGCGGCACGCTCAGGCGGCCGAACGGCGCGGCCGCGTCGAGCGCGTGGATGTCGTCGGCGCCGCGCGCGCGCGCCACGCGCCGGCCCATCTCGGTGACGGTCAGGCTCGGGCTGACGATGTTGGTGCGGATGCCGTGCACGCGCTCCTCCTTCGCGAGCGAGCGTGCGCGCGAGCGCCTCCATCGCCGCCTTGGCCATCGAATACGGCGAGCCGTTGGCGCTGAACAAGCGCGTCGCGACGCTCGAGATCATCACGATGTCGCCGCGCCCGCGCGTGCGCATCGCCGGCAACAGCCGCTGGCACAGATGGTACGGTCCGAACGCATGGAAGCGCATCACGCGCTCGACCTCGTCCGGGTCGGTGTCGGCAACGGTCAGGCCGCGGCTGCCGATGCCGGCGTTGTTGATCAGGATGTCGATCGCGCCGAAGTCCTTCAGCGCCGCATCGGCCATCGCGGCGCAGGCCTCGCGATCCTCGACCGGCGCGCGGTAGAGAGCGCCGTGCGACCTTGAAGGGAACCTGGCACGCCGGTCTCCATGAATTCATCGATCGCGGTAGACCGGTGCACGCTTTTCGATGAACGCCGCCTTCGCCTCGCGGAAATCGTCGGTCACCGCGCAAAGCACCTGATTGCGGTCCTCCATCGCGATCACCGCCTCGAGGCCGCCGATGTCGAGCGCGAACCCGAGCGCATCTTTCGTCAGCCGCAACCCGAGCGGCGACGCGCGCAGCATGTCCGCGACCAGCGCGTCAGCCTCGGTCCTCAATTCATCCAGCGGCCCGACATGGCTCACCAACCCCAGCGCGAGCGCGCGCTGCGCGTTCAAAAAGCGCCCGGTCAACATCAGCTCGGCCGCGACCGAGCTGCCGACCATGCGCGGCAGGAAGTAGCTGACGCCGACATCGCACCCGCTCAGGCCGATGCGAATGAACGCAACGTTCATGCGCGCATCCGGCGTCGCGAGCCGAATGTCGGCAGCGAGCGCGAGTGCGAACCCGCCGCCGCTCGCCGCGCCCTG